>NZ_JALXBK010000058.1 GCF_026991475.1 Sulfurimonas sp.
GGTAAAAAACATTTAAAAATTGTTGCAAATGATGTTATAGTCTTAGGGGATCACAATCAAACTGTGACAAAGATTTTTATTAAGACAACAAAAGAGAGAGTGTGGCTGAAGAAATTTTTTGGCATTTGATAAATATAAATTGGGTGTATTATGTCTAAAATAGTTTTAATTACTGGTGCTAGTTCGGGAATGGGAAGAGCAAGTGCAAAGTTACTATCTGAGAATGGATTTACGGTTTATGCAGCATCTCGAGATATAAGTAAACTTTTAAATCTCAATCGCTCTCGTATTATTCCTATTTTTCTTGATATTACCTCGCAAAAGAGTATTGATTCAGTTGTTAAAAAGATAATAGAAAAAGATAAAAAAATTGATATTCTTATTAATAATGCTGGGTATGGCGTAGTTTCTAGTGTTGAAAATTTCCAAGAAGAAGAGATGTTTAATCAATTTAATGTAAATGTTTTTGGTATATTAAGAGTTACAAAAGCTGTTATTCCTCATATGCGTAAAGAGAATTATGGTGTTATTATAAATATAAGTTCTTTTTTGGGAAAAATTGGGTTACCGCTTTTTACTCTGTATAATGCAAGTAAATATGCAGTAGAAGGTATTACCGATTCTCTTCGCTATGAACTTAGTACATTTAATATTAGAGTACACTCTATTTTACCAGGTTTTTTTGATACAGAGTTCGCAAGAAAAAATTTAGTAACAAATATGGAAACACTTGATGCAAACTCGGCTTATAGTAAACTTGTCTCTCAGCTTGTACCAAAAATTATGGAGCAGATAAATGGTGGTAATAATGCGGATGATGTTGCAAAGCTTATCTTGAAAATCATAAATGATGAAAAATTTCCAGCTAGGACGACGGTTGGAGATAAAGCAAAAAAATTTATACCTATGCGCAGAGAGTTAAGTGATGAAGATTTTGAGCGTAGAGTAAAAGAATACTACGGTATATAAAGATATTATCAGATGGAGAGTTTATTTTTTAATATCACCGATACCTCTTACCGGTTAACACCGCTTCTAGGCAGTGAAAAAAATAATTATATAACGCGCGTTGATATTTCTAATGGGATAGTTTTTCTAAATATTGCACTCCAAAGTAATGAACAACGACGCTATAAAGTGAAAAACCTTGATAGAATGTTGGTGATTGTAGTCACAAAAAAGGGTTCTGGAGTCATTCAAGACCATCAAACAGATAAAAGTTACAATTTTAATGAAAATAGTATAAATCTATTTTGTTCTTCAAAACAAGATTTGACAGTTGAAATAGATCAAAACAATCCTAGTGAAATATTTGTATTATTTATAGCGGATTTTATATTAAAGCGTTATCGAAGCGGTAATACAAGTAGCATTGTGGATTATCTTTATAATAAACTACAAGATGAGATCAGTTTAGAGTGTTTAGATTCACAAAGCATAGACGCTTTAAGTCTTTATATTATCAAAAAAATTACTAAAATAAATACAGATAATTTCTTTAATAGTATAATGTGTGAACAAAATGTTTTAGAGTTTATGATCCATAGATTTAAACTACTTGATGTTTATGACAATACATTTAGTGATGATGAACTTTGTATTTCCAGATCAGCAAAAGATTTTTTACTTCGATCTTTCGTGAACCCTCCAACCATAAAAACTTTAGCACATTTATGCGCTACTAATGAAACAAAATTAAAAGTTGTATTTAAAAAGAAATATAAAATGACTATTCATCAGTACATTCAAAAACTGCGTTTAGAAAAAGCAAATTTTTTATTAAAAGAGCAAATGTTGAATATTGGTGAAATTACAAAAGAGGTGGGCTATAAGCATCAAGGATATTTTTCAAAACTTTTTTTTGAATATTATGGAGTATATCCAAAGGATTTATTAAAAAAATAATTCTTTTAGTGCTAAAAAATAATTCTTTTAGTGCTAAAAAATCCTTGTAAAGCGAGAAAAATTCACTTATACTGTTGCAAATAAGATACAAGGGTATGAGATGAATAAAATAGTTTTAATTACGGGTGCAAGTTCTGGAATGGGAAAAGTTACGGCAGAGTTATTAGCTAATGAAGGTTATACCGTATATGCGGGTGTCCGAGATGAGAATATTTCTTTTAATATAAAAAATATACAAACAGTATATTTAGATGTGACGAAAACAGAGTCAATAAATAATGCAGTCAAGAAAATTATAAGCAATAAGGGTAAAATTGATGTTCTTATTAATAATGCAGGCCATGGATTATTATCTTCCGTTGAAGAAGCAACAGATAAAGAGATGTTTGATCAATTTAATGTAAATGTTTTAGGATTGTTAAAAGTTACTCGTGCAGTATTACCGTTTATGCGAGAAAAAAAATCAGGAGTAATCATTAATATCTCTTCATTTTTAGGAAAAATGGGACTTCCTCTTTTAACACATTATAATGCTTCAAAATATGCTGTAGAAGGAATAGTAGATTCACTGAGATTTGAAACATTGCCTTTTAATGTTAGAGTACATTCGATACAAGCAGGGCTTTTTGGAACAAACTTTGTAACAAAGGGTTTAATAGCTAATGAAGCAACAATGAGTGAAAGTTCTCCTTATAAAGATTTAGTAGCTCATTTTGTACCAATTGTTGCCAAAGCAATTAATGAAGGACCGTCTCCTCAACCTATAGCAAATGCAGTTAAATATATAATCGAAGATGATACTGCCAATATATTTATACCAGTCGGAACTGAGGCTGAAAATTTTATTCCTTTACGATGTCAAATGAAAGATAAAGATTTTGAAAACGAAGTAAAGAAAATTTTTGGGATATAGAAAGTTTTAGGTAAAAAAGTATTTAAGGAATTTGATATGCTACGTTTAAGCTTGTTGGCAATTATTATTGTCGTTGTATGGATAGAAATACTTCCATATTTAATACCTAAAAAAACGAAACAAATTTACAATGACACTATGTTGCGTGAGACAGCTTTAAGCAGGGGGATGGCACCTATTCCTCAGGAATATGATAAGTTTTTAAAGCTTCTTGATTCTAAAAATAATCCTATTACAAAAGAAAAAGTAGCATTAGGAAAAGAACTCTATTTTGATACAGTTCTTTCCAAAGATAAAACTCGAAGTTGTTCATCTTGCCATATGTTAGGAAAAAATCCACATAATAAAATGCAGTTTTTAGAAGATATAAGTCATCCTGGAACAAAAACGGACTGTATGGTATGTCATATTAAAGATGAAAGCGGTAGTGACAGACTGTCAACGGCGATAGGGGTGGATGAACAAACAAATCCAAATCATCTCAACACACCTACTATTCTAAATTCAGCATTGGCAAAATACAGAATGTGGGATGGTACTGTTACAACTTCATTAGGCGTAATAGCACCTATGATACATGGAAAATACACTATGAATCTCTCATCCGAGAAAGCGGAAAAAAGATTGAAAAACAGTCGTGTATATACTCGGGAGTTTAAGAAAATTTTTAAAGATGGTGTTACTTTTGAGAATATTGCAAAAGCATTAGATGTATACCAAAAAACACTCTTGACAAGAAGTGCTTATGATAGATTTTTAGAAGGAGATAACTCCGCTATGAGTGAAGAAGCAAAAAAAGGTTTCAGTGATTTTATACAGCTGGGCTGTAAAGGATGCCATACAGGTATAACTGTTGGTGGACAAACAATCCAAAAATTTCCGACACGAAATTATAATCACATCATAGATGTTACAGGAATTTTTAGTAGAAAATATATAGGTCGAGAGACTGCTGCATTTGATTTCAATTTTAAGCAATATCAACGCTTTCCCTTTGAAAACAAAGGTGGATTTCTAGGTAAAAATAATCAACAACTTTTTAGAGTGCCAATTTTGCGTAATGTGACAAAGACATCCCCTTATTTTCATAATGGAGCTGTTTTTGATCTGCGTGAAGCCGTCCACATTATGGGAAAATATCAATTAAGTATGGAACTTACCGAGAAACAGATAGATGAAATCGTGGCATTTTTACACTCACTAGATGGTGAAATCGTCGAATATAAGGAGCTCAAATGAAAATATTGTATATAAATCTTGATATCCTCTTTATGTTCGTCAGTGGCATATTACTGATGGATTATTTCTCTATAGCTTGGTCTTATTTTCGAGTAATAGAATTTTTACATATATTCGGTTCCATAACAGTCACGATTCTTTTTGTACTGCCTTTTTTATATAAGCACATTAAAGAGAGTAAGATAATTATGAAACATAAGAGCATGAGTGGCTTAATGCTCGGTTTTGTGCTCTTTTTATTGCTTCTAAGCGGAACATATCTGTTTATAATCGGCAACCGTGGTGGCGATATATATGGAGCACTTTCTTATTATATACATCTTTATATCTCTTTTGTTTTAATACTTGCTTTGGTAGTGCATCAAAAAAAGTTCTTTTTTTCAAGAGGATTTGCTACTTTTACTTCTGTTATAGTACTTTTTTTACCGAGTTATTCCTATTCAAAATCGACAAAACTGACAAATATCGTTTTTACTGATGGTGCAAAATACCATCATAGTATTGATTGGACAAATTCTGCTACATGTAAAGAGTGTCATCCTAAAATATTTAAGCAGTGGGCAGATTCAAATCATAGACATCTTGCTGATTCAAATCCATATTATATGGTATTGGAAAATTTAGCAGGGATGGACAAAGGTGAAAAATTTAGGGAGTGGTGTATGGGCTGTCATAATCCAAGTGCCGTGAGTATGCATCAAGAGCGAACGACACATTTTATGAAAGACAATGTGATGCCTGAACCACTTTTTGTCAAGGGGTCAAAAAATCTTATAAATGAGTATAAAGCACATCCAAATAGATTAGAGCAGGGTGTCTCGTGCATTGCATGTCACCGTATAACGGATGCAAAACCAGCAGGAAACAGTTCCTATGCGCTTAATTTGACAAAAAGAAAAAAATATCTTTATGAAGACTCTACTGCAGAGATGAAAGTGTGGATAAGTCATAAGCTGATTAATGCTAAACCAAAGATGCATAAATCGGAGTATATGAAACCTTTGTATAAAAAAAGTGAGTATTGTGCATCTTGTCACAATGAGTTTTTGCCGCATTCGGGCAGACAAGTTGTTGCAACTTATGAGCAGTGGAAAAAATCACCTTTTAATAATCCCAAAAAACCTAAAGAACATAAAGATTGTATAGACTGTCATATGACCCATTTGGAAAAAGGAAAATTTTCTCCGCTTCAAGGTTCTTCAACACTTGGAGGAAAATATAAAAAAGATATAAAAGTACACTATTTTGCAGGAGGGAACTATTTCCTTGCTGGTCTTAAAAACAAAGAAAATGAATCACAGTCTATACAGCTTCTAAAAACTTCTGCGAAGCTAGATTCAAAAATTGATAAAGGTGTGCTGCTTGTCGGTGTGAAAAATGTCGGAGCAGGGCATAAACTTCCGACAGGAGCGGCAGATTTTCGAGAGTTGTGGCTTGATATAACAGTAACAGACAGCAATGGTAAAACTGTATTTAGCAGTGGAAAACTCGATAAAAAGGGTGATATAGAAAAAAATTCTATCATTTATAACAAGATTTTTGGCGATAAAAACGGGAAACCTGTAGGTTTGTTTTTTTGGCGGTATGAAAAATTATTAAAAGACACAAGAATACCCGCAGGCAAAAGAGTTGTAGAAAGATTTACACTCCCTGAAAATTTAGAGTACCCATTGCATGTAGATATAAAACTCAACTTTAGAATTTATCCGCAATGGGTAACCAATATAGTCAAGGCAGCATATCCTCAATTGACCGATCCTCCTGTTATTACAATCAAAGAATTAGAGAAGCAGTTTGATTAAAAGTATAGTTATTAGTACTCTTTTAATTGTCTATGCTGATGCTTTTATGGTAGAAGGTTCTTATGAAAAAGCACATACAAAGGCTCTAAAAACAGGAAAATCTTTAGTCGTTTTTTTGACGAAAAAAAATTGTCCACAGTGCAATGTAGAACTTGCAAAAATAATTCATAATAAAGAAATATCTTTGGCTATCAGTAAGCATGCTGTTTTTGTTATAGTAAGGCGAGGACAAAAAGAGAGTTACCCTATAGAAATGTTGTATACAACACAATATCCAGCGCTTTTTATTCTTGATACAAACGAGTTACTAAAATGCAATGCATCTGTTGTTAAGTTTGACATTAAGTATATTGCTCAATGTCTTTATTCTCACTAGTCTAAAGCTTCAAAAGCTTCTTCAATACTGTTATATTGCTGTGCTATAAAAAGATATACTGCGGCATTAAGACGTGCCAATCTGAGGTACTCATCTGATGGGTTTTGCAGTTGTGCTATGGAGTCTTCAAGTGTTATCTGTTCCCATGATTTTTTATAATGAATACCAAAATGCTCAGGGTCAATGATATACTCTTGTGTCTCATCGCCATCAACCATCCATAAGCGTCCTTTACTGAACAACTCAGGTGTGCCTTCATTGCCTTGAATAAGTGCAATCTTTTTATATCTTCCTTTTAAAATTTCACTGTATTTTTTAACAAAAGGTTTATGAAA
>NZ_JALXBK010000059.1 GCF_026991475.1 Sulfurimonas sp.
ATCTCCATGTATCTTCACACATCTCATCAATACCACGCGTAGCTTCCCAACCTAAACTCTCTTTTGCATAACTTGGATCTGCGTAGCATTTTGCAATATCCCCTGGCCGTCTTGGAGCAATCTCATATGGTACTTTTTTACCAGAAGCCTTCTCAAATGCCTTGACCATATCTAATACAGAGTAGCCATTTCCAGTTCCAAGATTTACCGTAAGAACATCATCTAAAGTATCTATTTTATTGAGTGCTTTTACATGCCCTTGTGCTAAATCAACAACATGAATATAATCTCTTACACCAGTTCCATCATGAGTATCATAATCCCCACCAAAGACACTTAACTTCGCTCTTTTGCCCACGGCTGTTTGCGAAATAAATGGCATAAGATTATTTGGGATTCCATTTGGATCTTCACCAATAGTGCCAGATTTATGCGCACCAACTGGATTAAAATAACGAAGTAGTACAATTTTCCACTCTTTATCTGAGACAAAAACATCACGCAAAATCTCTTCTATAAAGAGTTTACTACGCCCATAAGGGTTTGTAGCACTCAGAGGAAAATCCTCTTTTATAGGCGTTGTTGCAGGGTCACCATAAACCGTAGCAGAGGAACTAAATACTATTTTTTTACAGTTATTTTTTTGCATCACTTCGCCAAGTATTACTGTTCCTGAGACATTATTGTCATAGTATTCTAAAGGTTTTTGTACAGATTCACCAACAGCTTTAAGCCCTGCAAAGTGAATAACTGAGTCGATTTTATAGGTATCAAAAACATTTTGTAAAGCATCTCTGTCACGAATATCACCCTCTACAAACTTTACCTCTTTACCTATAATTTTTTCTACTCTTTTTAAGCTCTCTTTTGAAGCATTACAAAGATTGTCATACACCACAAAATCAAATCCGGCAGCATCTAGCTCCACACATGTGTGCGAACCAATATATCCAGCGCCTCCTGTTACAAGTACCATTTTCTCTCCCTTTGTTTATTTCGCCTATCCGGCTACATTCATAGCTAGTTGTGCCATCTTTTGCATATATACTGCCACATCACCATCTGCTTCTAGCACTTTTTTCAGCTCATTTATAAAGTACTCTTTTGTTCTCTCATCTGCGATATTAAAAGTATAAAGTACCCACTCTGTATTGAGCATGATTTTCTCACCATTCTTTTGTACTTCAAATGCTCTATAGAGATTTATATCAGTAGTAGCAAGCAGGGCTAAAACCTCTTTATAAAAATCATTAACATCTCTCTTTACTAAAGAATCCAACTCCTCTTGCTTTATTTTGGCATCAACATCATTAAAATCTTCACGTCCAAAAACAAGAGCATCTCCGATGATAAGCTGTTCACCTAAAAAATAGGCATTTTTTTTCTCGCTCAAAGCATTTGCATCAGCATAAATTACATGCTCTTTTATACTTTCAAGCTCATCTATTAAAATAGAACTAAAAAAGGTGTAGAGCGTATTTGCCGCCATCTCAAGTTCTATCTCTTTTACCTCTTGTGTTTGTGCGTCTATTGCAAGTGCTTTCATTAAAATTCATCCAAAAGTATTACATTTACATAAGTCCCAGCTTCGAGAAATTTATCATCTTCTCCAGCCACCATAAGGGCAGAATTATCAAGCATATTAACTAAAATTGCCGAGCTTCCTACCTTTTTACCCTCAAAGTTGATGTAGTATTCACCATCTTCTACCACAACATTACAAGCGGTAAACTCAGTAAATCGACTGCGTTTTTTAAAATCACTTTGCAGTTTTGCAGCAACCATTTTATAAGGTGCATTTTTTCCAAGCATCTTGGCAATAAGAGGTAGCACATACAAAATTGCAGTAACAGTTGAAGAGTAAGCAAATCCAGGAAGGGCAATTATAAATTTATTGTCACGCTGCGCTACAAGAATATGACGACCAGGTTTAATGCCGACACCTTTATAGACTATTTGAGCTCCTAAACGAGGAATAATATCTTTAACAAAATCATAATCACCTACACTTACTCCACCAGTGCTTACAACTATATCTGCAGATTCAAGTGCATTTTCAAAAGTATGCATAATGGCATCTCTATCATCAGGAGCAGTTCCAAGTTGCACTGGTGTCGCACCAGCTGATTCAAATAGAGCTGCTAGCGTGTAGTTATTTGAACTTCTAATCTGTGCTGGATTATCAGAATTTTCACCCAAGTCAAGTATTTCACTTCCTGTTGCAATCACTGCTACACGAGGACGAAGTGCTACTTTTACCATTACCTTGTTTAACCCTGCCATTACACCAATTTCAGCAAAACCAATTTTAGTCCCTTTTTGAATAAGCACTTCACCAGCTCTATAACCTTCACCAATAGGACGGACTGCGTTTGCAAGTTCTACCATTTCATTAATAATGATTTTTCCATCTTCAAAAATTACATTTTCTATCTGAATTAAAGTATCAGCACCCGCTGGCATCATGGAACCTGTAAAAGTTTTAATGCATTCGCCTGCTTGAAGTTCTCTTGTCTCATCATGTCCTGCAGGATTATCACCAAGAACGACAAACTCTTTGCCCTCTTCTAAATCTTCATATCTTACTGCATACCCATCCATAGACGCAGTAGGAAACTGCGGGTCATTAAACTCTGCTGCTATGTCCTCAGCAAGAACACATCCAAGAGAATCACTCAAAGGCACTCTCTCAAAGCGTGCTGCGTTTACACAGAGTAAATCCAACATATTTTGACTTGTCTCGTACGAAATAAAATCTACACCCGTTATACTCATGATTTTGCTCCTAAAATTCCGCTACCTTTAATAGCAGTTGATCTTTTCTTTGCATAAACTCTTTTGCCATCTATCAAATCATATTTCCAGATGGGAGCACTCGCTTTAAAATCTTCTACAAACTCATCAATAAACTCCAGAGCAACCCTGCGTTTAGGAGAGAAAACTGCTGCAATATAAGAAGATTCATGTAACATTACATCACCACGAGAGTGTGCCATTTTTATCACAGCGCCTTTCTCGTTCGCTTTTTTCTGCCACGCTTCAAACCAAGAGTTTAAAATCGGCTCATAAATGTCAAAACTGAGTCCATCTATGCCATCTTCACTACGCACAGTACCCACAAAAGGAATATAAGCTCCATAATTACTTTGAGCCTCAGGTTCATACCACTCTTTTAAAAGTTTAGGCACATCAAGTGCACTATCATAAATACTAAGCAAAACTCAACCTCCACACACAGGTGGTAAAAGTGAAATTTTATCCCCATCTTTGAGTGGACACTCCAAAGATGAGACAAGTGTGTCATTCACTGCGACTGCACAACTCTCTAACCACTCTTTTACCTCTTCATCTTCTTGTAAAATTACTGCTAATTCATTTAAGTCTGCTATATCCAACTCTAATGCTTCTTTTTGTATTGGTCCTAAAAATTCTACTTTTACCACAAAAATATCCTTATGTTTCTTCTCTTTATTATATCTAAGATAAGTTAAGTGCTGTATAATTACACTATGATTTTTGGAAAAATAGAATACCTTAACCTCCTCCCTTTTCATGTTTTTATGAAACGCTTTACAAAAAACTCTCAACAAAAACTCGCTATGGAGTATAAAAAAAATGTTCCAGCAAAGGTAAATAGAGACTTTTTACGTAAAAGTGTTGATGCTGCGTTTATATCAAGCATTAAAGCACAAAAGCAAAACCATGTTAGTTTAGGTATTATTGCAAAGAAAAATGTACGAAGTGTATTGGTAATTCCAAGCAAAGAATCAAAGTCCGATGTGGAGTCTGCCTCTTCTAATCTCTTAGCAAATATATTAGATATTCAAGGTGAAGTTATTATTGGCGATAAAGCACTAAGATATGCCCTTAAAAACAGTGATTACATAGATTTAGCAGAGGTATGGCATCAAAAATATAATCTGCCTTTTGTATTTGCACTTTTATGTTATCACAAAGATAAAAAATTATATAAAAGAATAGAAAAAGAGTTTTTAAAAAGAGAAGTTAAAATTCCGCAGTACCTCTTAAAAGAGGCATCTAAACGGACAAATATAGAGACAAAAGAGATACGAAACTACCTCAAACTTATCTCATATAGAGTTGACTATAAAGCCCAAAAAGCAGTTAAAAAATTCTACAAAGAAGAAAAAGTTTTACGCTTTTCCATCTAAGTGAGCTGCTAGTCTTTCAAGTTTTGCTTTATAAGCATCTAAATCAAACTCTTTTACGCGAGAAACACCATCTTCAACAGCAGCTTGCGCAACAGCAGAAGCAACATATACAAGAACGCGTCTATCAAATGGTGAAGGGATGATATATTCAGTTCCAAACTCCATATTTTCACGACCATGCGCCTTTTTAACGCTATCAGGAACTGTCTCTTTTGCAAGTGAAGCCAATGCACGTGACGCTGCCATTTTCATATTTTCTGTAATTTTTGTAGCACGAACATCTAATGCACCACGGAAGATTTGAGGGAAACCAAGAACATTATTTACTTGATTTGCATAATCACTTCTACCAGTACCAATAATAACATCTGAGCGAACCTCTTTTGCAAGTGGCGGCTTGATTTCAGGATTTGGATTTGCACAAGCAAAAATAATAGGGTTTTTATCACTCATAGTTGCTACCCATTCAGGTTTGATTAAATCAGGGCCAGAGAGACCAAGAACCATATCTGCACCCTTCATAGCATCTTCAAGAGTTCTATCTGGAGTATCAAAAGCAAACATCTGTTTTTGTTTGTTCAAGTCATCTCTACCACTATGAATTACACCTTTAGAGTCAAGCATAGTAATGTTTTTTACACCAAGTGTTTTATACATACTAGCACATGCAATTCCAGAAGCTCCAGCACCAATAACAACAACTTTTAAATCTTCAGCTTTTTTACCTGTCATATCAAGAACATTAATAAGACCAGCTGTTGTAATAACTGCAGTTCCATGTTGATCATCATGAAATACTGGAACATTACAAATCTCTTTAAGTCTATCTTCAATCTCAAAACATCTAGGAGCTGAAATATCTTCAAGATTAATTCCACCAAAACTATCAGCCATTGCAGCTACAATTTTAATAATCTCTTCAGTATCTTTAGTATTTAATTCAATATCAACCGCATCTACATTTGCAAATGATTTAAAAAGAACACCTTTCCCTTCCATAACAGGTTTTCCAGCTAAATGACCGATGTCACCAAGACCAAGAACAGCAGTCCCATCACTTACAACAGCAACAAGATTTCCCTTATTTGTATACTCATATGCTAAATCAGCATCTTTTTCAATTTCAAGACATGGATACGCAACACCGGGACTATATGCCATAGATAATTCATCTTCTGTATTACATGGTTTTGTTAATAATGTCCCCGTTTTTCCATTTGTATCAAATTCACTTTGCGCCTTGTGATACTCTAATGACGCCTTTTCAAATGCTAAATTATCTCCCATACTCATTCCTTATTGTAATTATATCGGTGTATTATATAACTTTTTTCATAAATAACTAAATTTTATGCAAGAAAATAACACAATTTCCTTTAGGGTTGTAATAAATACCCATTGAGTTCTTTCGAGAGACAAAAACACCCCTTCCATTGAACTTTAAAGAGTTTCTAAAAATCTCACTAAGAATCTGTGTATCAAAACCATCTCCCTCATCAGCTATTTTAGTAACAATATACTCTGAACTCAACTCTTTAAGCTTAAATATTTGTACTGAAATCTTTTTTTGAGACTCCTGCTCAAGTTTTTGTAGGGATTCAAAGTAAATATCCTCTTCAAGATACCTATGTTTCGTACGAGAATCCAAGCCCAAATTGCCATGTTCATAAGCATTCATAAAAAGCTCACTAAAAACAAGACCTGCCCTATAAGCTATTTTACTATCTACTTGTAAATTTTTCCAAAGTTCTTCATACCAAATATTTGCCTCTTCAACTGCATCTAACGTAGTTGAAAAAAACTTTTTTTCCAAAAGTGTCTCTTCTCGCAAATCCAAACTATTAATAAATATAAGAGTTAAATCATCTTCTTGCTCTGTAATTTTGGCAAAAAACTTCTCCTTAAACTCTTCTCTTGAAAAAGAAAATTTAAAATCCTCTTCTATAAACGCAGTGTATGTCAAACCTTGAGTATTTGTCTGATTTTCAACAACACCATCACTATAAAAAAGGTATTTATCTATATTTTTAACATCTTTTCTATCTATTGTATAGCTACTTTGCCACTTGCTCATAGGTGTATTATTTGATTTGATTTTAATAATGTTGTCATTTTTATCTTGGAGTAAAAAAGGAGGCATTGCAAATTTTGCATACTTTAATTCCTTAAAATAGCTATCAAAACAGATATAGTCTATAGCCAAAGCCTCTTCATCAAGTAAAATTGGTTGAATGTATGCCATTGATTCCTGAATAAGAGCATCAAGAGAAAAACTATTATGTTTAACCATTTTATCCAGTAGATGATTTATAAAAGTTGTCATAATAACAGCAGTGAAAGAGGCAGAAAGCCCCTTACCCATACCATCAACAAGCAAATAAAAAGTTTTATGTTCGTTAATGCGTCTAGCACTATATGCATCGCCACTTAAAACATCAAGTGGTTTATAGATAAAATCTACCAAAGAAGTAGCTTTTGAATCTATAAGTTGATAATAAAAATCATTCCGCAAGATGTTAAGCTCTTTTTTAAAAGCCAACTCTGGCTGATATGAAGAGTACGCTTCATTTTTTTCTAGCTGTTCAAATCTTTGCAGTGTCATTAAATTTTAAACTTACTCAGAGCATTTTGTAGTGTTTTTGCATCATTTGTAAGTGCATCCACAGCCGTTTCTACTGTAGTACACAGTTTGCTATTTTTAGAAGCTACTTCTACTATTTCATCCATCGTTTCTATTAATGTTTTTGTTTTTGTTGCAATGAAAACACTCTGATGCATCACTTCAGTTGATTTATCTTTTGTAGAGCGTAAGTTCTCTTTTGTCTCATTTGATGAGACAATAAGTTCTTGCGCTGATGCTGAAATATTATCCATACTATGTGAAGTATTATCAGTCTCTTCAGCTATTTCAACAACATTTTGAGTAATAAGATTTACATTTGCACTAATTTCACTTAAACTTTTTTGCGTACGCTCTGCAAGTTTTCTTACCTCATCTGCAACTACAGCAAAACCTCGTCCATGTTCACCTGCACGGGCTGCTTCTATGGCTGCGTTTAGTGCAAGTAGATTTGTTTGATCTGCAATATCAGAGATAATTGCAAGTACATCTTTAATATTTTTCGCCTGTTCTGTTAAAGATGCCACTTTTTCTACAAGATCTTGCTGCTGCTGACTGCCATCTTCAATGGAAGAGACAACAGAACCAAGTTTTACAATAAAACCATCAAGCACATTAAATGTAGTATCTAAATCTTCAGTAACAGTAATAGTCGAATCTTCTACAATATCTAATTTTTCGCCTATCTCTGCAACTAAGCCATTTACAGCGCTAATGCCACTCTCTTCTTGCTTGCTATTTTTTGCCAAAGTATCTACAACTTCTTCTAATCTAGCACTCTCTCGTGTATTTGCATTTGCCACATCCTGTGCTTCATAAACAGTCTCTTTAAAAGCAATTATCATAACATGTAGTGCTTTTGAAATCTGTGCTATTTCATCATTTCCTTCAACAACAACACTACAAGAGAGATCAAGTTCACTAGAGATACAGTGAATTTTATCAAGAGAACTTCTTACACTTTTATTTATACCTCTTGAAATTATCATAATGATAATAAAAATTGCAATTGCAAATAGTATATATCCCACAAGTGTTATAAGCGTATCCATCTCATATTGTGATTCTACTGTTGCTAAAAGTTTATCATTTTGTTTTGCAAGATTATCATCAACTTTTTTCAAAAGATTTATTTTTTTTGTGATTGTTTTAAACCAAACAACACTATCAACCCCAAAATCAGACTGTCGCGATTTTGCTATGCTTCGCATTCTATCCACCTGAGCCACAACAGGAGAATCCATTGTTCTTTTATACATACGAACAGAATCATCACTCGCAATACTTAAAAAAGCATCCATATAAGCATTTTGTTGCGCAATAAGTGTAATAAACTTAGCATACATACCACTGCCAAACTTATCTGCTGCAAAAGTAGCACTTAAAACGGCGCGCTCTATTCCTGCTCTCTCTTTAGATTTTAAAAAGTTCGTATAAGCACTCAAAGCTTTAACAAGTTCTGGAGTGTTTGCAAGTTTTGCTGTAAGTGAAACCACATCTAAAATATTTTTATTAACATCACTATAATAGTTTATTGCATTTTTTGTGGAAATTTTAAAATTCTTGATCTCTGCTCTGACACTATTTAGTTTATTCAATCCTGATATAACTAATCTAACACTTTTTTGTAACTTACTCGGATAAGCAGATAAATTTAGAGTAGCAATATAAACCTTTAAATTACGATATCGCACATCTGTCAGCTTTCTTTGTTGTGGCAAAATATTTCCAAATTTTTTCCCATGAGAACCAAGATACCCAGCACTTGCTCCTCTCTCTTTTTGTGTTTCATGAATCACCAAAGAGAGTTTTTGAGACAATACATTAAGCTCTTTTGCCTGATTTATTACCGCTTTTTCATTGTAAGCTTTCACAACTGTTGCAATAATAATTACAAGCGCAAAAGAGACGACAATGCCTGTTATAAGATTTAACTTAGCCTTAATAGTCATTATCTCTCCCTACTTACTCTAAAGAGTTGCACAAGGTTAATTTCATCAAAAAGTTCATAAAGATTTGCATCCCCTACTCTAATTTGAATATCAACATTGTCCTTTTGTACCAATTTTGTCAAATACCCAATAACTGATGACGTGATAGAGATAGAATCTTTAATGATAATAGTTATATTGTTTGAACTACCTACTAACTTTTCAAGAGTATCTTTTATTGTTTGATAATCTCCGATAGTTTTAATATTACCTGTAATAGTTACGCTGTTTCCTGATGTTGTAATGTCCATTTTTCAACCTTTAATTTTATTATATTATCATAGACGAACTTAAGATTTTATTGCTTGTAGCCACTCTTTCATCTTCTTTTCATACCCAATCTCCTTAAGTTCCACGAAATGCAGTGGCTCATTCAAGTACTTCTGCTTAACATATCCACCAAAATCATGTGGATAGAGATAGCCCTCATTTTGCTGTGAAATATTTTTTGGAATTTCAAGAATTTTTCCATCTCGTACACTTTGAAGTGCTTTGTTAATCGCCAAATATGCTGCGTTTGACTTTGGTGAAGCACAAAGATAGATGACGGCTTGTGCTAAAATTATTCTCGCTTCTGGGTAGCCTATTTTACTCACACTTGTTAGTGTAGAGGTTGTTAGTGTAAGGGCTTGTGGATTTGCATTTCCTACATCTTCACTTGCTAAAATCACCAAACGCCTAGCAATAAAATCAGCACTCTCACCACCCTCAATCAATCGAGCAAGATAGTAAATAGCAGCGTCAGCATCACTTCCACGAATAGACTTAATCATCGCAGAAGCCAAATCATAATGCACACCTGCTTCAGAACTTCCAGCTTGCAGGGCATTTGGACGCAGAGATTTTAAAAGTGCAAGTGTTATAGTGTTCGCTGCGTTTGAAGCAAATTCTAAAAGCTTTAACATAGCACGAGCATCGCCACCACTGCTTAAAACAAGGTACTCTTTTGCATCATTTTCTACCACTATATCACCCTTTGATATTGCACGCAAAAGTAGATTATGTAAACTCTCATTTGAGATAGGTTTTAGCTCAAAAAGCATAGAGCGGGAACGGATAGCAGAGGTTAAAGAGAAGAAAGGGTTTTCAGTAGAAGCACCTATAACTAACACAGAGTTGTTTTCCATAACAGGAAGCAAAACCTCTTGTTGATTTTTAGAGAGACGATGCACCTCATCAATAAATATAAGTGGTTTTTGTAGAGCATTTTTATACTGTTCAAATATTTTTCGTAGCTGTTCTATTTTGAGAGAAGTTGCATTTAGCTCATAAAAAGGGAGTTGCATACTCTTGGCAATAACTCTTGCTAAAGATGTTTTACCAACCCCAGCAGGTCCATAAAAAAAGCTATGTCCAAGCGCCTCTTTTTCACAGAGTAAACGCAGCGGCATTCCCTCTTGCACTAAATGCTCTTGACCTACAATGTCATCAAAACCAGCAGGGCGTAAAAGGTGTGTAAAGTCCACTTTTTAGTCTCTGTCTTGGTATCTTTGTTCTTCTTTTATGCGTCTTTTTTCTGCTTTTAAAAATTTATACAAAGCAGAGTATTCACTTCGAGTGAGGTATCTAGTTTTTCCTGTTGGAAGGTTATTTAACTCTATTTCAGCAAAACTAACACGCTTCAAGTCGGCAACTTCTGCTCCAAAATGGGCAAAAAAACGGCGAAGCTCTCTGTTTTGTCCCTCTTTTAGTGCTACTTTAAGTATGGAGTAATCAGGTCTATTTTTTTGAATTTTATACCCAATAAAAGGCTTAATCTCCATAGATTTAATGCGAGAGTGTGAGTGTGCACCAGCACTAGCATCTTCAAGGTAGATGCCATTAAGCATAGCATCTTCCATATCTGGTGTCACTTCACCTTTAATTTTTATTTTATAAATTCTCTCTAAATCAGATTCCATTAAAGCAGTAGCTACATGAGAGGCATCTGTTAAAAGAAGAAGACCCTCTGAAGCAAAATCAAGGCGACCAACAGAGATAAAGTGCTTAAACTCTTTAGAGAGTGAGTCATAAATTGTTCTTCTGCCTTTTGGATCAGACTTTGTAACAAGCTCACCCTTTGGCTTATTGTAAACAATAACTGTATATTTCTCTTGAGGAGATACCTGTTTACCACTAATGTAAACTATGTCTATTCCCTCTTCAATCTGCGTTGCAGGGTTCTCTTGTATTTCACCATTTACACGGACATAGCCATCTTGAATGGCACGGTCAGCTTCACGGCGTGAGTAGGTTGAGTAGTGCGCTATATATTTATTTAATCGCATCATTTTATGAAATTCCTTTTTCAATCAGCGTATGAATATGGAGGACGCCTTGTATCTTTTTATTTTTGTCGGTTATGACTAAAAGTTGTATTTTTTTCTCTTCTATTAAAACAAGTGCATCCGAAGCCAGCATATCTGCATCATCTATACTCATAGGATTTTTGGTTGCATATTTAAGTACATTATCTTCAAGTGAAAAATCTTCACTAAGCAGCGCACGACGAACATCACCATCACTTAAAAGTGCTGTCAATTTATCATCTTCATCTATAATAAGTACAGTGCCAAGGCGACCCTCACCTATTTGTAAAATGGCATCTTTCATCTTTGCATTTTGCAAAATAATAGGCAAGTGCTGCGTTTGCATTAGGTTTTTTACTTTAATAAAAAGCTGTTTACCAAGTGCGCCACCAGGGTGAAAAGAGGCAAAGTCACTCTTTTGAAAATCGCGTGCACGCATAAGACAAACTGCCAATGCATCACCAAGAGCTAGAGTAAGTGTAGTAGAACTTGTGGGTGCAATGTTAAGAGGACAAGCCTCTTTTTCTATCTCTACTTTTATGACGACATCGCTGTATCTGCCAAGGGTAGAATTAGCATCTTTTGTCATCCCAATAAGTGGTGTACCAAAGCGTTTAATATGAGGAAGTATAGAGCCTAACTCTTCACTTTCACCGGAGTAACTAATGGCAATGACCACATCATCTTTACTTATCATTCCAAGGTCACCATGGAGTGCTTCAGTAGGATGTAAAAAGAATGACGGTGTTCCAGTAGAGGCAAAAGTTGCCGCCATTTTCGCCCCAATAAGTCCACTCTTACCAACGCCACTTACAACAAGTTTACCCTTACAACCAAGAATAATTTCTACAGCCTTATCAAATTCATCACCAATTTTTTGAGATGCTTTGAGCAGTGTCTGCGCCTCTATCTCCAATGTCTCTTGTGCAATTGTTTTATAATTCATACTCTCATTATACCTTTTTTATCCTCAAGAAGATATAATACAACATAAAAATCTATTTAGGAGAAAATATGAGAGATGTAATTGGTAAGTATATGGATACAATCGACTCTTTGAAATTAGAAAAGAGAATACTCGATCACAATTTATTAATTCTTGGAGAACAGGGTTCTGGAAAAACGAACTTGGCTTGTAGGGTAAGAAATTATATAATTGATAATGATGTTCCAACACTTTACATGGATTTTAACAATTCTCATGAAGATGATGTAGAGTTGAGATACAAAGATGAGCATTTTAACTACATTCGATTTGAAGAGAGTGAAACATTCGATGCAGAGTTTCAAGCACTAGTAAGTGTAAAAAAACATATTTATATGGCAGTTGATCCAAACTTCTTTGCCAAAAAACGCAATCAACGCAGTAGACTCTCTCAAATCATTTCACAACAGTCACTACTTGACAACTACTACTATTTTTTCCATGATATTGAAAACTTAAATGGTTTTTACACACAATTTGAAGACTTTTTACTCTATATGTTAAGTTTTGTAAATCTTCAAAAATATGGCTTTACATTTTTAGCACAACCACATGAAACATTTGAAAATCCACATCTCAAACTCCTATTTTCATTTTTATTTGTAGGTAAATGTTCAAACGCAAACTATTACAATACTGCCATTCTTAAAACATTAAAGAAAAATAAATTCTACTACCAATCAAGAACGGCTCATGCTACTTTACTTTTTAATGATATTCAAAGTAGTATGGTAAAAATTGATGAATATGTGGAAGATGAGTTTTAAAGATGCAAAAGCTTTTTGACGAAGTTACTTCACTTGATGCAAGATGTTATGAAGATTTTCATCTGAGTGAAGATGTACTGATGGAGCATGCCGCAGAGGGCATGGCACGATACATCACAAACAACTTCTCAAAAGATACAAAAATCATAATAGCTGTAGGTAGTGGGAACAATGGAGCTGATGGTATTGCTCTTGGGCGACTACTTTTTCAAAGCTATGATGTTTCACTTCTGTTTGTAAAAGAGCCAAAATCAAAAATGGCTTTGTTACAAGCAAAAAGAGCCAAGAGCATTGGAGTTCCTAGCATTACAAGCCTAAGAGAGTGTGATGTTATAGTTGATGCCATTGTAGGCAGTGGCTTTAGCGGTGAATTTAACCCACAACTCAGAGCAATACTCAACACTCTAAACGCAGCAACTGCGTTTAAGATAGCCTGCGATATTCCAAGTGGTCTACAAGCAGATGGAGTTTGTACAAACGCGGCCTTTGTGGCAGATATAACACTTACAATGGGAGCCTTAAAAAAATCTCTCTTTTTAGATGAAGCAAAAGATTTTACGGGCAAAATAGAGGTGCTTGATTTAGGCATTAGTCGTAAAATATATGAAACAAAGACTTCATGGCATCTTCTAGATAATGAAGATTTGAAACTCCCTCATAGAAGTACACAAAACACTCATAAAGGCTCTTTTGGTCATCTTTGCATTTTAAGTGGCGAAAAGATTGGTGCTTCTGTTTTTGCAGCACAAGCAGCACTGCGTTTAGGAGCAGGACTTGTAACGCTTATTACACATGAAAAGCCCATCATTCCTTTTGAAATTATGTACGCAAACTCTCTGCCAAAAAACAGCAGTGCCATAGCTCTTGGAATGGGGCTTGGAGAGAGTTTTAGCAATGATGAACTTAAGCAATATCTCAATCATGATTTACCACTCATAATTGATGCTGATATATTTTATATGCCAATAGTTTTAGAACTTCTTAAACGCAGTGAGATTATACTCACACCCCATCCAAAAGAGTTTGTAGCACTTTTAAAACTTACAAAACTTGCCGACATTAGCGTGGAAGAGTTACAGAAAAAGCGTTTTCATTATGCAGAAATATTCTCACAAGCCTATCCAAACGCAGTGTTACTACTCAAAGGGGCAAATGTAATTATTGCCTATAATGGCACATTTTTTATCAATCCACATGGCAGTTCCAAACTTGCTAAAGGTGGTAGTGGGGATGTTTTAGCAGGACTTATAGGCTCTCTACTTGCGCAAGGCTACTCCACACTAAACGCAGCGCTTAACGGTTCACTAGCCCATACAAAACTAGCACAAAACTACACGCTATCTGATTTTTCACTTACTCCAAATGATTTAATAGAGGGAATTGGAAAGTTATAAGATTTCTTATGCTATAAATCTGTCAAGAAAACTGTTATTGTCAAGAGCTTGTTACCGCTTATTTTGAGATTTATTTGAGAGGACAAATCCTCCCGTTGGTCTGAGCCTCTAAAATAAACCCCAAAAACGCTACACTCTCATCAACAAAAACAATCTAATCAATTTCACAAATAGTTGAAAACAGGAAAAAATATGAATAACACACTAAAAATCGGAAAATATGAACTAGGCTCACGCCTTATCGTTGGAAGCGGAAAATATGACTCTTTTGAGATGACAAAAAAGGCTACTCTGGCTTCAGGGAGTGAACTTATAACTGTGGCTGTGCGCCGTCTAAACATAACAGACCCAAGTAAAGAAAATCTTCGTGATACTTTTGCAGGGACTAATGTAAAATTTCTTCCAAACTCTGCAGGATGTGTGACTGCTGAAGAGGCTATTACTACATTTCGTTTAACTCGTGAAGCGACAGGCATCGACCTTATCAAACTTGAAGTTATCGGTGATACTCAAAAAACACTCTATCCTGATGTTTTAGAAACAATTAAAGCGTGTGAAGTATTGCATAAAGAGGGCTTTACTATTATGGCTTACACTTCAGATGATCCAATTATGGCAAAACGCCTTGAGGATGCTGGTGCTGATGCTGTTATGCCACTTGCTGCACCTATTGGAAGCGGTCTTGGCGTTCAAAACCCTTACAATGTCGTCTTTGTTCGTGAAGCAGTCAATGTACCTGTTATTGTTGATGCAGGGATTGGATGTGCGAGTGATGCAGCGTATGCTATGGAACTCGGTGCAGAGGGTGTACTTACAAACACAGCCATCGCACAGTCAAATAACCCAATAGCAATGGCAGAGGCTATGAAGCACGCAGTTATTGCAGGGCATATGAGTTACCTTGCAGGGCGTATTCCTAAAAAGCCTTACGCTACTGCATCAAGTCCTGTTGATGGACTTATACAGTTCTAAAACAAGAGTGTGGCCTATAAAAGCCTCACTCAAATTTTTCTGAGAGATGACTCATTAAAAGGAGTTGTCCCATTCCCTCAAAAAACTTTTCTATGCCGACTTCTTTTGACTCAGTAGCTTTTTGCAGTGCTCTTAAAAAAACAAGTTGAGACTCTTTAGAAGCTTGCATATAGGTATCTATGATGTACTCAAGAGTCATACTCATCACTTCTCCATTTACATCAAAATCAATCTCCGAGAGAGAATTTATACCCTCATTTTTCAGTAATATTTTACACTCTTTTGCAATATCCATCTAAATAACCCCCATAAGCGACAACATAACCACAAACATAGCAAGTGGAGTGATATATCTCAAAGAGAAGTACCATGGCTTGTATGCCCATTTAAGTTGTGGTTTCATCACTTTTTCTACCTCTGACTCAGGAATAATAAATCCTACAAAAACTGCCATAATAAGTCCCCCAATAGGAAGCATCACTGCAGCGGTCAAATAGTCTACCCAATCAAAGAAACTTTTACTTCCCCAGGTTAAATACTCTTTTGCACCATCAATATTTGAAAGAATTGCAAAAATGCCTAAAAACCAAAAAAATAGTCCCATAGCGAGAGATGATTTTAATCTACTCCAAGAAAATCTATCTATAAAATACTGGATCATCGGCTCAACAAGTGAAACAGAAGAGGTAAGCCCTGCAAAAGCGAGTGCTACAAAAAAGAGTACGGCAAAAATATTTCCTAAAACACCCATCTGATAAAATGCAGCAGGCAAAGAGATAAAGACAAGCCCTGGACCTTGAGAAGGTGCAGAGCCATATTGATAAAGAAAAGTAAAAAGCATCAAACCTGCCACTATTGCAATGGTTGTATCTAAAAAGACAACCCAAAAAGCACTTTTCACCAGATTTGCATCTTTTGGAAGTGAAGCTGCATAGGTCATAATGGCACCCATACCAAGGCTTAAAGTAAAAAAGGCATGACCCACTGCAACTACAAAAGCTTGAGAAGTAAGCTTTGAAAAGTCAGGATAGAACATAAAATGAACTGCTTTTGAGAAACCTCCAAGTGTCGTTGCATAGAGAAACATACCAGCCAAAATAACCATCAACGCAGGCATCAAATAAAAGTTTAGTTTTTCTATACCACCTTTAATCCCTTTATGCACAACATAAGTAATGATTCCAAATGAGAGTGTATTGTAAAAAAGTTGCGTCCAAAAATCAGCATGTAACATTGTCGTAAAAACAGCCTGAGACTCTTTTACACTAGCAGGCAGATATGTCAATGAGGTCACTATATAATTAAATATCCACCCAATAACAACTGAATAAAAAATCATTATAAAAAGACCGGCAAGAGCCTGAAAGCCACCAAATTTCCAAATATTTTTATGTTTTGGGGCTAGTTCTTCAAAAGAGGAGACTGTATCGCGACGACCAAGGTATCCAATGAGCATCTCCGCAATCATAATCGAAAAACCTATCAATAAAACTGTGATAAGATAAACAATTACAAATGCACCACCGCCATATTCACCTGTGATGTAAGGAAATTTCCAAATATTTCCAAGCCCAACAGCAGAACCTGCCGCCGCTAAAATAAACCCTAACCGACTAAACCTTGCTAACTTCATAGATTACTTTCCCTTTTAATTGGAGTAATTATACTTAAATATTGATATTTTTTAAAGAAATTTACAAATACTATTGACATTTGGAATGTAATTGACTATAATTTCGCCTCATTAATCAGCGTAATCGCTTGTTTAATGTGTAGGTCGGGGTGTAGCTCAGTATGGTTAGAGTACCTGGTTTGGGACCAGGGGGCCGAAGGTTCGAGTCCTTTCACCCCGACCACTTTTAATTTTCCAAATTTATATTTTAAAACTTAATAACATGGTGGGATTAGCTCAGCTGGTTAGAGCACTGGTTTGTGGTGCCGGGGGTCACGGGTTCGAATCCCGCATCCCACCCCATTTAATTTAAAATATAAGACAAATAAAAACATATAACAAATATAGTAGCGTCCGTGGCTCAACTGGATAGAGTTTCGGATTTCGGCTCCGAGGGTTATAGGTTCGAATCCTATCGGGCGTACCATTTTGTCTGATATGCATGCGTCCTTAGCTCAGCTGGATAGAGCAATGCCCTTCTAAGGCATAGGCCAAAGGTTCGAATCCTTTAGGGCGTACCACTTTATATTGTTTGTCAGAAGTGACATAAAAAACTTATCTACAACGTGCGCGGATGTGGTGAAATTGGTAGACACGCCAGACTTAGGATCTGGTGCCGCAAGGTGTGAAGGTTCAAGTCCTTTCATCCGCACCATCCCTTAATTACGGGCTTTCCAAAGAAAACACAAATCATAAATTACTTTTAAAAATTATTAGGGTACACAACAGGGTACACTTTATATTTAAATCAAACCATGATGCCATATAAATCCATATTGAATGGTTTTTAATATATAGATTAAATAATATTATAAATAGTTATATTTTATTAAGAATGGAAAAAAGCTTATATTCTATTTTTGAGTTATTTTGAGCATAAAATGCTGTAGTGTCAGATACTAAATCAAAAAACAATACATTTAAAACAAGTTTTTCATCTTCCTCTTGTTGATATAAATATCGTAAATTGATATGATTATTGTCATAGGGGTATATTAAGTAGAGTTTTGAGCACTCTTTGTACTTCGTACCATAAGCATATAGCTGGTACATATCAGCTTGAGAAATATCCTTTTCATCTTTAATCATCTTCCATTTTGTATCTGCAATGAGTTGTTCATCTTCATTAATGACTATATCTGGTCGTAATGCAAATTTATTTGGTTCTTCCACAAGATATTTCCCTTTATCTTGCAAACTAACGTTCAAGCCTTTTTTCTTAAGATAATGCCCCACATAGGATTCAAACAGTAAGTTCATATCAAAAAGCAATGCAAACGCTATATCACTATCTTTATAAGGAGTAAATGAATTTTCTAATAAAAATGTTTTACACCAGAGAAGTGTTTGCTCATAGTCCTTCATCTGCCGATTTAGCTTGATTTTTGTAAAGTCGTTTTTAATATTATGTGATACCTCTATAGCATCAAAGACGAATAAAAATTCTCGTATTCTTTGTTGGTTATGATTTGATCTCGACTTTTTATATAAAAACCCTAAAGCAGTCTTAATAAGTCTATTTTCTACTCTATCACTCAAAAACTCTTGATACTCCACAAAGAATCTCTCTTTGTGGATGTAATTCACTTGAATTTGCTGGTTTATCTTTAGCTTCCCCTTTAAGAACTTGATATTCTCTTCTTTGGTAATGTAATCAGATTTAAGCCCTTTTTTTAACAGCTTAGCTAATTCATCGAGGAACATTGTTATAAAAATTTCAAACAGTGGCATTTTTGAGCTTTTTAGATGTGCCATGTTGAAATTTTTAAATGGGGACTTTTTTAATGTTTTAAGCATCTTTATCAAGATTCTTTTGGACGCATCTGTCTCAAGATTTTGTATCTTTGGCAGTATTTCAATGGTTGTACCATCTGTTGTTTGGATAACACCCACATAGTTTTGCGCTTGCAGTGTTTCACCAAGCCCTTTTTTATACGATGGCTTCAAAAAGAGCGTTTGCTCATTGTTTTTTAAAACAAACTGCTTTAAATCATCAAAGACTTTTTTAGGTACAGCCAGATTATTAGAGGGATCTAGCTGATACTTATTGTCTTTGTCATAATAAATAGAACGATATTCTAAAATTGAAAAACTATTTTTCATATATTTTTATGTAACTCTCAGGAATATTAAAAGCTTCTTCGTTTATTTCGTACACAATTGGTTCATCATCAATCTCTAAAGAGTCTAAGTCCTTTTCTCCGAACAGCTCTTGCATGCTATAGTTGGATTTAACTCTAACAAATTGAAGAGTTTCATCATCTTTTTGATTATCACCAAGCACTAATCTAATTTTTTCCCAGTCATCATAAAAATACTCTTGTAGGAGTGGAATAATTTTATTTTTAAAAATATTGCTTAAAGTTTTTATATCGCTATCATCTTTTTTTAGCTCTATAAAATAAGCATGACCGATAGTGTGATCTCTATCGTATAAATACTCTACTCTTTTATTTATTACCTCAAGCAGTGTGTATATATCTATCCCCTCAACTTCTATACTTTGTAGAGTTTCTAAATTAGGCATCATCTCTACAAACTCAAATCTTCGTCTAAGGGCAGTATCCATAAGTGCTATACTTCTATCTGCCGTATTCATTGTACCAATAAGATACAAATTTTTAGGTACTCCAAATTTTCTACCACTGTAAGGAAGAGTAACTTGAATCTCCTCAGATTCTCCAACTCTTTTACTATCTTCTATTAGAGTGATAAGCTCTCCAAAAATTTTAGAGATATTTCCACGATTGATTTCATCTATGAAAAGAGCATATTTATAATTAGGATTCTCTCTTGCTTTATCAGCTATTTTTTTGAAGATTCCATCTGTCACTTTATAAATCATCTCGGTACCATCTTCGTTGCCAACTTCACCTGCTGGTATAGCTTTTATGCCCTCTACAAACTCCTCGTAACCATAGCTTTGATGAAATGTAATAAACTCATAGTTATGCAATTCCTGTGATAAAGGTTTTTGATTTTTATATTGTTCATAAAGCTCGATAAGTTCAGGCATTTTTTCATCAAATCCATCTACAAACTTCCAAATAGACTTTTCAATTTTATCAAAGATTAAAGGCTCAATTCTAGTTTTATAGTTGACTGTTTTTGAATCTTCAATAGTATGTGTTTGTAAAGCAGCCCAAATTTGTTGAGGGATACCTTTTCCTTTATTTAAAAGTTTTGCTTTTGCCACAACGAGTTTATGTTTTGCAATGTCAGGGACTTTTGCCTCTTTCTCTAAATCATACAAGCAAAGAGCTACTACCTCAAACCAAGTAAGATTTTCAACTATTTGTGTAGCCCATTCAAAATCACTGATGCTGTTTTCTTTGTAGATAAATTGCTCTTTTAATTTATTAATATTGTAAGTTTTACCCGTTCCTGGAGGTCCATATAAGATTTGGTTCAAGGCAACTAGTTGATCTGGCGGTGATGTTGGATTTTCTTTTTCACTATTTTGCAAGTAAAATTCATTAATTTTATTTTCATATCTATCATATAGAGTTTTAAATTGCTCTCTAATCTCTGCTTCGTTCAAATTTGTAACTACACTTTTTAAAAACTCTCTGTTTCTAGATGATGGATTTTCAATGCCTAGGTACTGTTTTAGGCTTTCTCTATCCTTAATCTTTTTTTCTAGATGCAAAGCGAGTACAATATCATCTCCTTCAATTACAAATTCATAATGAGTTCCCGCTACACCTTCAGACTCTGGGGTATTTTTGGGATATATTTGAAAATATTTTCTTCCACTAGATAAATGTGGTTTTCTATAGTTTAATCTAAATTCATCTGCTAGTTTTCTATAAAATGCTTCTTGTTCAATTGTGATTTGTTTGTTTTCACTTCCAACAATAAATATAATTTTTTGATTTTGGAATTTTGGGAGTAAAATATTTTTTGCTTTTAGGTAATTATATATTTTTTCTCCATGATATTCGGAAGTTTGTAAGCCTCCCCAAAAACTAGACTACTAAAAACGGAATAATTCTGATAAAATAAATCAGGAGTAAATATGCGAAAAAGTAAGTTTAGTGAGAAACAGATTATCGAGATTCTCAAAGAGATTGAA
>NZ_JALXBK010000060.1 GCF_026991475.1 Sulfurimonas sp.
ATGGTATGACTAATTGCGGTATGGTCTTTCATACCAAAGTATTGAGCAAGTTGTGGCATTGTGTGTTGTGTAAGTTCGCGACTGATATAGATACAAATTCGTCTTGCATAGACTATATTTTTACTTCTGCCTTTTGAACGTATCTCACTTGGTTTAATATTTAGATCTTTTGCTACGACCTCTGTAATAGATTCCATAGTTAGGTTTGCTCTATTTTCATTCATTTGGTCTTTTAAAACATTTTTTGTAAAAGAGAGATCAATATCAACATGCATAAGTTGGGAATAGGCATGGAGTTTTGAGAGAATTCCTTCTATTTCACGTACATTTGAATCAATGACAGTAGCAATATAATTTACAATATCTTCAGAAAGTTGTACTTTGTTTATTTCACATTTCTTTTTAATAATAGCAATTTTTGTCTCTAACTCTGGAGGTTGAATATCTGCTACAAGTCCCCATTCAAAGCGACTTTGAAGTCTTGCTTCAAGTCCACCTATTTTTTTAGGGTGTTTATCAGCTGTAAGTATTATTTGTTTACCTGTACTCTTTAGTGCTTCAAATGTATGAAAAAATTCCTCTTGGATTCCCTCTTTATTTGATAAAAATTGAATGTCATCAATAAGTAATACATCGCATTTACGGTATTTCTCTTGAAAGCGTTCCATTGTTTTATTACGCACATGACGGATAAAATCATTTAAAAATTGCTCTACTGTGGTATAAATAACAACTTTTCCCTCATTTTGAAAGACATTTCCTGCTGCTTGCATAAGATGTGTTTTACCTAGACCTACTCCTCCATAAATAAAAAGAGGATTATAAACTTTTCCTGCATTTTCACTTACACTTTTTACTGCAGCGTAGGCAAATTGGTTGGAACCACCGACCATAAAATTGTCAAATGAGTGAGATTGGTTTAAAAGTGAGCTATTTTGCTTTACTTCAATAATTTTTTTTGCTTTTTTTGTCTCTACTCTATTTTTAAGTGTAATTTGTACAAAAACTTTTGAACCAGTTTTGATTTCAAAGAGATGCGCGAGTTTGTCACTATATTTATTTTTTATCCAATTTACAACTAAAGCATTTGGTGCATAAAAAATTGCTCTATCACTAGTGGATTTTTTTATATCATACGTTAAATGTCTGATATATCTATTGTATTCTACTTCTGTTATCTCATCTTTGAGTGTTTTTAAGACTTCTTGACCTATATTCACATATTGCCCTTAATTTGTGTTATTAATGTGAATAGTACTATGAGTTTGCATAAAATGGGGTTAAAAGAGTGTGAATAACTTTATTTTACTAATGTGAAAGAGAGAGCTTTTTGCTATAATTTGCTACTTTAAAAGTTTTTAGGAAATATATGACAATTTTAGGAATAGATCCGGGAACGAGAAATATGGGATACGCCCTTATTCGTCTTGAAAATGGGAAAATCTCACTTATTGAAGCGGGACTTATTAAAATGAAAGCAGAAAATTTACAATTTCAGATACCACAAATGGTAGAAGGAGTTGAGCGAATTTTTCAAAATCACACTGTTGATGAAGTAGCGATGGAAGATATATTTTATGCACATAATCCTGCTACTACAATTAAATTAGCGCAGTTTCGCGGTGCAATTATGCTAAAATTACTCCAAGAGTTTGGGCAGTTTCACGAATATACTGCTTTGCAGGTGAAAAAAGCTTTAACGGGTAAAGCAAAGGCGCAAAAAGAGCAGGTTGCGTTTATGGTAAAGCGTCTTTTAAATATCAAAAA
>NZ_JALXBK010000061.1:0-178 GCF_026991475.1 Sulfurimonas sp.
GTACACGGGCAACGATTGCGTTTACCATATGTGAGTTGACACCTTTTATGCCTCTTGCTCTGTCATTTCTTATGCGTGCATTAGAGTAGAGAAACTGCAACTCCTGCGCATCTTTGAGTGAAATGTACACTAGTGGGTCTCCACCCGAAGAGACTGTACCGTGTGTGACACCTACAAC
>NZ_JALXBK010000061.1:188-1756 GCF_026991475.1 Sulfurimonas sp.
CTGTTTCGATGCCATTTTTATGAGATTCTTGGTCAAAATTGTCTTCTCTTGCTCTGCTGTATAGACAGAATTATGCTTCCATCGTCTTATATCTTGCGCAACTGCGTTTACATCATAACCACTCTGTACACGGGCAACGATTGCGTTTACCATATGTGAGTTGACACCTTTTATGCCTCTTGCTCTGTCATTTCTTATGCGTGCATTAGAGTAGAGAAACTGCAACTCCTGCGCATCTTTGAGTGAAATGTATACTAAAGGGTCTCCACCAGAAGAGACTGTACCGTGTGTGACACCTACAACGGTGTAAATATCTCTACCTAAAGGAATTTTATCGCCTAGTTTAAAGCCTGTTTTGTCTGTCACTACCATCTCATAATGGCTGCGTTTGAGTCCGCGTCCCGCTATAAGTTTGCTTGGATTGATGGGGTCAATATCTCCAAAAGGGTTAAAACCAACTGCAAAAACACGTACCATCTCATTTTTTAAAGGGAGTTGGAGGTTTTGAAAGGTAATGCCCTCTGAACTTTTTACTCCTTGTATGACATGAATGGTGTCTTTTAAATCTTCATGTACTCGTGATGCCTCGGCAAAGGGTCCAAGTGTATTTTCCTGAACGACCCACAGATCAACATCCAAATCATCAAGTAAAACTTGTGCATCGATGATCATACCTCTATAAACACCCATCATAATCATAACAATGCCAAGAAGCATCCCCACACCTGCGGCGGTTACGATGAATTTTCCAAGAGTATGTTTTATCTCTTTTTGTGCTAAGTTTATCATTAGTGAACTCTTGCACCCTCATGAAGAGGCTTTTTGTTTGGTGACGGCACAAGTATGACTGCGTTTGTAGCAAGGTTTTTCACGGCTACTGTTTTGCCACTGATGCCAAGCACTTTGACTTTTTGAAAGTGCGCTTTGCTGTTTTGAGCTATCCAAACACCACTTTTACCATCTTTATGAACTATTACTTTTGTAGGAACTGTGACAATATTTTGAAGTGTTTTGGTATTTATGAGCACCTCTGCCTGTTCATTGATGTAAAATGGAATTGGTAGTTTCTCAAACGCAACATCTACTTCTCGCTCCTGTGTTACCGCGTCACTCTCTGCCACGATGCGTTTTACAATACCTGCAAATTTTTTCCCAGCTTGAGAGCGGAGTGTAATAGTTGCGTGTTGTCCAACTTTGATGTTTCCACTAACACGTTCATCAATGTAAGTACGAATCCAAACATCTTTAGGATCTACAATCTTAAATATACTCTGTGTAGGTACAACACTCTGCGCTACTTCTACCTCTTTAGCGATGACATAACCATCAACTGGTGCATAGATTTTATAGCGTGAGAGTTTCACTTCAAGTGCTTTTACACTTGTTTGTGAGCGTTTTACCTCTTGTAGTGCTGAGTTTATATGTGCTTTTGTAGCAGCGATCTGTGCTTTTATAGCATCTAGGTCTGCTTTTGCTTTGTCATACTCTGACTGAGAGGCGAAAGATTGGATTTTTAGTTTTTTGTAACGGTTGTAGGTTACAAGTGCTAAATTTCTTTGTGCATAGAG
>NZ_JALXBK010000062.1 GCF_026991475.1 Sulfurimonas sp.
CACACCGCTTAGAAAAGCTTCTGCAAGAACTTGCCCAAGAAGCACCACAAAGAGAGATATTTTTAGCAAAAGAGCTTACAAAAAGGTATCAAAAATTCTTTAGGGGAACTCCAAAAGAGTTAATAGAACAGGTTGGAAAAAATATTAAAGGCGAATGGGTAGTTGTTATTAGCGCAAGTCAAATGCAGTCTGAATCTGCCATTAGTGAAAAAGATATTTTAGCACTTGATTTACCAAAAAAAGTACAAGCAAAGCTCATAAATAAAATAACAGGTGAAAATATTAAAGAAATCTATCAAAGATTGTTGTAAAGTAATCAAATAGATACTTTTTTTCGCTAAAATACTGCTATGTTAATTTATGCAAAACAACCAATTTACTATCTAATCAATCACTATCCACAAAAAATTAAAACTCTTTATTTAGCGCGCGAGCTTGACAAAAAAGAGTATTCACGTCTTATGAAGATGGGCTTTGAGATAAAGCGTATTCCCAATGAAGCAGCTGTGAAAATGAGTAAAAATGCCAACCATCAAGGCTTTTTAGCAGAAGTTGAAGATTATAAACTCCATGACTATCAAACATTTTTGAATAAAGAGTTTATACTTGTACTTGCAGGGCTTACTGATGTTGGAAACATTGGCGCACTTATTCGTAGTGCCTATGCCTTGGGTGTAGATGGGGTTATTGTTACAGGTGTGAAACATCTTAATATTGAACCAATTTTACGAACAAGTACAGGTGCACTTTTTGATATGCCGCTAGCTGTAGAGCAAAATATTCACAACCTTTTAAATGACTTTAAAATGTCTGGTTTTGTCACTTATGGTGCAGATATGGGTGGCGTGGATATTTGTGAGGTAAAACCTGCACAAAAAAGAGTGTTGGTACTTGGAAATGAGGGTGAAGGGCTCTCTGCACGGGTAAGTGCTAAACTTGATACAATTGTCAGTATAAAAATGGCACATGATTTTGACTCCCTTAATGTTAGTGTGGCAGGTGGAATTTTAATGCAAAGGATGTGGGTATGAGTGATGCGCTCGAAAAGTTAAAAAGTCTAGGTGCTCAAAAAATTTATGAAGATACACATATTCCTGTAAGGCACGTGCAAGCTATTTTAGATGAGAACTATGAGGGATTCTCTCGTATGCAGTTTCTTGGGTTTGTCTCTATTCTTGAAAGAGATTATGACATTGATTTACAAGAGATAAAATCTCATGCTATAGAGTATTATGATGCACAAATGGCGACGCAACCTTTAGCGGATGCTGGCATTTTTGTTACACCATCTAAACAGAAGAATTTCACTATTTTTTATATTGTTGTAGCCCTTTTTATTTTTTTATTGGCTCTATACTATACACTTGGTGTTGCAAATGAAGCAAATAACACCAATACCACCGCAGTACAAATAAAGACTCCTCTAAAACAGACAGGAGAGCAGGCAGTTGTACCTCAAACAAAGAAAATACCTATTGTGTCTGACGTGAATAGTTCTGAAAAAGAGCAAAACCTTACAAAGCAAGTAGAGCAAAAAGTAGTAAAAATAGCAGAAAAATCAGAACCTTTAGAAATTTTACCACGCTCAAAAGTTTGGCTTGGTTACATAAATGTTGCAACAAACAAAAAGCATCAAAAAACTTTTTCAAATGAACTGGATTTAAACGCAAGTAATGAGTGGCTTTTCATATTTGGACATGGATATATAGATGTTATAGTCAATGGAGAAAAAAGACACTTTAGCGATAAAAATACCTTAAGATTACACTATAAAGATGGGGTTTTAGAGAAAATTTCAACAGATGAATTTAAAAAATTAAATAGAGGTCGTAAGTGGTAATTAAACTTATTTTTACTGCAATGCTCTTATTCCCATTTTTTAGCTATAGCTCATTTGCTGGGGAGTTAAAAAATGCAAATGAGAATGTGATTGTCAATGAAGATGATCCTGTAACGGCAAAAATAAAGAGCTTTTTAGATGAAAAAGCATACAACGATAACAAAGCGTTTATAAATGTCATTTTTGATCCAAAGTCAGCATATTATATTGGTGATAGAGTTGATGTTGTCAAAATCATACAGACATTAAAAGATAATGGACTTTTAAATCTTTTTTTTAAGGCACCTCAATCATTTAGCCTTACATTTAAAACAAATGGTTCACCAATCTTTTTTGTGAGAATAATGGATGATGTTTTAAGTGGTATTGGTTATTTTCGTTATGTAACGACGGCTGCACATTTGGATGCTTCAGAATTTTCTTGGACAATTAACTTAACTTCTGAATATATGACAGACCCCATGATTTTACAAAAGGCACTGCAAAAAAGTGGTTGTAAAATTATTGACATTACAAGAAATAATGCTAAAAAATGGACATATATTATAGATATAAACGGTGGTGAACTTAATGTCCCTACTCTTGAAGCTGACAAAGAGGTGCAACTTAGACGAGCTCTCTATGCTCACTGGTTTAATGTCTCTAAAATTCGGGCTCTGGAAGTGCGTAGTTCGCGTAGAAATCATTGGTACCCTTATATAAGTTATTATGATGCTTCTCTTCATTTAGTAAAACTTCTTAAGCGTGATAAAGTTTATAAATCTATTTCTCTTCTAATTCCAAAAAGTGCAAAATATATGAAAATTACAGATTTGTATACTTTGAAAAACCTTCGTGATGGCCTTACTTTGTCTCCTACTGGAATAAGATAATTTAGTCAATGTTACCTTATTCTAATAATTTTTTGCTAAAATAGCATTAATTATTATAGAGGGCTGAAAAAATGTTTGATGAGTTTAAATTTAATAGAGTTGAGAGACTTCCAAAGTATGTATTTGCAGAAGTCAATGATATAAAAATGGCAGAACGCCATGCTGGAAAAGATGTTATAGACTTTTCTATGGGAAATCCTGATGGACCTACTCCTGAACATATTAGAGAAAAACTTGTTGAATCGGCCCAAAAAACAAAAACCCATGGGTACTCTACTTCAAAAGGTATTCCAAAATTATTAGAAGCCATAGCTGATTGGTATGATCGTCGTTATGATTGTAAGCTTGATCCACAAACAGAGTGTGTTGCAACTATGGGGTCAAAAGAGGGGTATGCACACCTTACTTATGCTATTACAAATCCAGGAGATGTAGCAGTTGTTCCTGATCCTACATACCCAATTCATGAGTATTCTTTCATTTTAGCTGGTGGAAATGTTATTAAATTTGGTATTGAGTTTGATGAACACTATAGACTTGATGAAGATAAGTTTTTTGCAAATTTAGAGAAAGTTTTTAAAGAGAGCTCTCCAAAACCAAAATATGTACTTGTAAATTTTCCACACAATCCAACAACAGCGACAGTAACAGTTAATTTTTATGAACGTCTTGTTGCTATGGCAAAAGAGAAGAGATTTTATATCATCTCAGATATTGCTTATGGTGATATAACATTTGATGGTTATAAAACGCCTTCAGTCATGCAAGTAGAAGGAGCAAAAGATGTTGCAGTTGAATCTTTTACACTCTCAAAATCTTACAATATGGCTGGATGGCGTGTTGGTTTCTTTGTAGGAAATAAAAAGCTTATAGGTGCTTTACAAAAGATAAAATCGTGGCTTGATTATGGAATGTTTACTCCTATTCAGGTAGCTGCTACTGTGGCACTTAATGGAGATCAGACTTGTGTAAGCGATATTACAAATAAATACAATCATCGTCAAGAAGTACTTATTGAAGCATTTGGTCGTGCAGGTTGGCATATTGAAAAAAATGAAGCAACAATGTTTAGCTGGGCAAAAATTCCAGAGTGTGTTGCACATTTAGGAAGTTTAGAGTTTTCTAAAAGACTTTTAGTAGAAGCTGGCGTTGCAGTCTCTCCCGGTATTGGTTTTGGAGAGTATGGCGAAGGGTATGTTCGTATTGCATTAATTGAAAACGATAACCGTATTCGTCAAGCAGCAAGAAATGTAAGAGAGTTTTTAAAACAGTTTGATGGCTGTAAAGAGAAGGATAAAAAGTAATATGATAAAAGTTGGAATTATTGGTGTTGGAACTGTTGGAACAAGTGTCGCAAATATTTTAAAAGAGAATGCAGATGTTATAAGTGCGCGTGCTGGTGTGGACATTGTTGTAAAGAGTGGCGTTGTACGAAATCTCTCTAAAGATAGAGGCTTAGATATTATTTTAACAGACAATGTAGATGATGTTTTAAATGATGATGAGATAGATATTGTTGTTGAGCTTATGGGTGGTGTTGATGAGCCATTTGTAGTGGTAAAACGAGCCTTAGAGAGTGGTAAAGCTGTGGTTACGGCAAATAAAGCACTTTTAGCATACCATAGATACGAATTGCAAGAGTTAGCAGGAAATATTCCTTTTGAGTTTGAAGCATCTGTTGCTGGTGGTATTCCTATAATTACGGCTCTTCGTGATGGACTCTCTGCAAATCATATAGAGTCAATTATGGGAATTATGAATGGAACTTGTAACTATATGATGACGGAGATGACAAATAATGGCATTTCGTATGATGCTATTTTAAAAGAGGCTCAGGATTTAGGATATGCTGAGGCTGATCCTACTTTTGATGTTGGTGGGTACGATGCAGCTCATAAACTCCTTATTTTAGCCTCTATTGCCTATGGACTTGATGCAAAACCTGAAGATATTTTGATTGAAGGGATTGAAAATGTCTCTTCTGAAGATATTGCCTTTGCAAAAGAGTTTGGGTATGCCATTAAACTTCTTGCCATTGCAAAAAAAGATAACAATGAGGTAGAACTTCGTGTTCATGCAGCACTTATTAAAAAAGATGAGATGATTGCAAAGATTGATGGTGTTATGAATGGTGTAAGTGTTGTTGGTGATAAAGTGGGAGAGACACTTTACTATGGTGCAGGTGCAGGTGGTGATGCTACTGCTTCAGCAGTTGTAGCAAACATTATTGACATTGCAAGAAGTGGAAAATCAACTCCAATGCTTGGTTTTAATCGTCCAATGGAAGGCGATGCACTTACACTAAAATCAAGTGATAAAATAGAGTCAAAATACTATCTTCGTATAAATGTAACAGATAAAGCAGGCGTACTTGCACAGCTTTCAAAAATCTTTGAGAGTTATAACATCTCTATAGAGACAATGTTACAGCGTTCAAGCGAAAATGGAAGTGCAAATTTACTTATTTCTACCCATAAAGCTATAGAAAAGAATATTCAAAGTATGCTAAAAGAGTTAGAAAAGCTTGATTTTATTAATTTTAGACCAGTGATGATAAGAATAGTATAGATTTAGATGAAAATTCTTATAACTGGTGCAAGTTCAGGTCTTGGTGCCGAGTTTGCACGCCAGTATGCTACAACAGAGAATGAGCTTTTTTTACTTGCTAGAAGAGAAGAGCGGCTTGTTGCATTGAAAAATGAGTTGCAAGAGAGGTGTAAAAATATTACACCTATTTGTTTAGATGTTACTGCGTTTGAAGGGTTACAAGAACAGATGAAAAAGCTCCCTGACATTGATATTGTGATACTAAACGCAGGTATTTCTATAGGTCACTCAAATGTAGTACCTACTATAGCGGAGTTTAAAAAGCTTTATGATGTCAATGTTCTTGCAAATCACGCTATTTTAGAAATTTTACTGCCTAAAATATCTGCTAAACGCAGTGGTAAGGTGGTTTTTATCTCTTCTTTAGCATCACTTTTTAGTATGCCCTCCTCAAAGGTTTACTCCTCCTCAAAACGTGCGCTTAATGCTTATGCAGAGGGAGTGCGTTACAAATACTCTCCTCATGGCATAAAAGTCATTACAATTCTTCCTGGATTTATTAAAAGTGAATTGACTGATAAAAATGAGTTTGCTATGCCCTTTTTACTTAGTACGAAAGAGGGTGTTAGCAGGATGAAGCAAGCCATAGATAAGGGAAAAGAGTTTTATGCTTTTCCGCTTAGATTTTATTTAATCATTCGGCTTTTTAATCTACTTCCATCGTTCTTAAGTCAAAGGATTGTAAACTATCTTAGCTAAATACTATTCCTGATTTTTAAAGAATATTTTTCAAGGACAAATCCTCGCTTCGCTCTGAGCCTTAAAAAACATTCTTTAAAAATCTTGTTGTACTGCCGCAAGATAAGAGATGGAGAGTAAATGGAAAA
>NZ_JALXBK010000063.1 GCF_026991475.1 Sulfurimonas sp.
TCAATCGCTATGGTGATGGAGGGACAGTCTCTGCTATTTTTAAAGAATTACATTTTTATGATTATGAACCACCAAATGTCGTATCGGTGCACCACTAAATGATAGGTATAGACATCATAAAAACAGCGCGTATGGAGCGTTTGATGGAGCGTTTTGGAGAAAAGGGTTTGAAAAAATTTCTGTGTGATGAAGAAGTAGCACTTGTGAAGTCTTCTAAAACAGCAGCAGGTTTTTGGGCAACAAAAGAGGCATTTTCAAAAGCAATAGGAACAGGAATAGGAGCAGAGTGCTCTTTTAAAGATATAAAAATCTACAAAACAGACAAAGGAGCGCCAAAATTGGCTCTCTCAAACTCCCTTGTAGAGAGGTTTGACATTCTAAACGCAGCGCTCTCCATAACTCACGATGGAGAGTATGCCATTAGCGTTGTAACTGTTGAGTGTAACTCACCCACCACCGACAAAGTCAAGCAGTTCTAACTTATCGCCATCTTTTAAAACGTAGTTCTCCCATGTATCTTGTTTGACTATTTCCATATTTACAGCCGCAGCCATTACTTTACCAACCAGCTCAAGCTTTTCTAACACTTGAAATAGCCTTATATTTTCATCAAACTCTTTTTCATGTCCATTTACAATTAGTTTCATTCCTACCTCTTTTATTAAAGTTCTGAAATATATTTAGCGACTGCGTTTATCTGTACATCATTTAAGTTTGACACCTGTGCTTTCATCACAGCTTTCATAGAACCACCATATGTTCCAGCTTTATAACCATGAAGTGCATCGACAATTTTCGCCTCTTTCCAACCCTTAATGACATGTGATTTTCCAAGTGCCTTTTTCTCTGCATTTTTTCCATGGCAGCTTGAACATTTTACAAATATTTTTGCACCATTTATCGCTGTTTTATCTATCACTACAACTTCTTTTGCTGGTTTTGTTACTACGGCAGCTTTTTTAGTCTCTTTCACTTCAACTTTTGGCGTCTCTTGCGTCACATTTTTTTCAGCTGTAACAGTTTGTGTTTGGGGTACTTTTACCTGACTCGTATGCTCTTGTTCCTTTTTATCTTGTGAACATCCCGCTACAAATAGTGCAGCAATTACTAAAAATAGTATTTTCATCACTTCTCCTTTAGTTTCATGTTACTTATTGTACAACAATTTTTGCTATAATTACAATTAAATATATTAAATTTTTTAAGGCGAAACTCATCTATGCATTTTGAACCATATCCATTTGAAAAACTTACAACACTTTTAGAAAATATCACTCCAAATGAAAAATATACACCATCTGTTTTAACCATCGGCGAACCACAGTTTGAAACACCTGCGTTTATACAAAAGGCACTTGCAGACAATACCGCACTTTTAAAAAAATACCCAAAAACAACGGGTGAAGCAATACTACGCAAAGCACAACGCGGCTTTGTAGAAAAAAGATTTGAAGTCACACTTACAGACGAGCAGATTATTCCTACTTTTGGAACACGAGAGGTACTTTTCAACCTTCCTCAGTTTTTACTCTTTGATACAAAAAATCCCGTAATGGCATATACAAATCCATTTTACCAAATCTACGAAGGTGCAGCCATTGCAACGCGTTCAAAGGTTATACACCTCAACCTAAACGCAGCAAATAACTTTAAACCAGAAATAGATGAAGAGCTGCTAAAAGAGTGTAATCTTGTAATTCTAAACTCTCCAAATAACCCAACAACAGGCATTTTAACGCTTGAAGAGCTTTCAAGCTGGGTTAAAATGGCACTCAAACATGATTTTGCTCTTTTAAATGATGAGTGCTATAGTGAAATATACACCGATAAACCTATTCCATCTCTACTTGAAGCATCAAAATCCATTGGTAATGATGATTTTAAAAACATTTTAGTCATTAATTCCATCTCAAAACGCTCTTCAGCACCAGGACTGCGTTCAGGATTTATTGCAGGAGATGCAACAATTTTAAAAGAGTACATGAAGTACAGAACCTATGTCGGTTGTGCCTCACCACTTCCACTCCAATACGCTGCGGCAGAAGCTTGGAGTGATGAAGTACATGTTGCAAATGCGCGAGAAGTTTACAAAGAGAACTTCCAAATAGCAAAAGAGATACTTGGCACTGACATACCAGAGGCGACATTTTACCTCTGGATAGATGTCGGTGATGCACTGGAATTTACAAAACGACTATACAAAGACTACAATGTAAAGGTACTCCCAGGAGAGTTCTTGGCAAGAGAAGATACAAAGGGTGAAAATCCGGGTAAAGGATTTATCCGCATTGCACTCGTGGAAAGCCCACAAAAAACAGAAGATGCACTATTAAGAATCAAGGAATGTATAAATGAGCAAAACTAAAACACTCAAAGAGAAAGTATTAAAAGCACAAGAGGCAAGTGACATCGCGTCACTCTACGTTCTTGAACAAGAGGCACATGAAACTTTTGATGAAGATACACTCCACGGCTTTTATGCAAATATTCTTGATTTAGCACTGGAAAAACTCACCGATACCCTTGAAGCACACCGCGTTATGGATATGAATGAAGTCCAAGACTTCGCAACACTTCGCGCACTCTATGAGTATGCCGTTGAGCACTACTCTGCAGATGAATTTAACGACGCAGCAGCACTTTTTGAAGTAATAAGTGGTCTAAGTAATGACAAAAAATTCTCAAAAGCTATGAAACTTCATTGGATAGCCGCAGCAGAAAAAGTGCCATTTGATGATTTTTTAGAAAAAATTGCTGACCTTGATGCTACACAAAAAATGGGAACATTTTACATAAGTGAATTTACAAAAAAAGCACAAGAATTGCTAAACAATTCCCAAGAGAAAGGGAAATAGCATGAAAATACACTTTATCGGCATCGGCGGCATCGGCATCTCAGGACTTGCACAATATATGCACTTTAAAGGGCATGAAGTGAGCGGTTCTGACATTAAAGATACCGTCATTACAAAAAAACTGCGTGATATGGGCATCGCTATTACAGTGCCTCATGCTGCAGAAGCTATTACAAACCAAGATTTTGTTGTACACTCTGCCATTATCAGCCCAGACAATCCTGAAGTAGTCGCGGCAAAAGCAAAAGGCATTGAAGTGCTTGCACGCCGTGAAGCACTGCTGAAGATTTTAGATGACAAAAAGGTCTATGCAGTAGCAGGTGCGCATGGAAAGAGTACGACAAGTGCTATTTTGGCTTCTATTATGGATGGTTCTGCCATTATCGGTGCAGAATCAAAAGCATTTGGCTCAAACGTACGTTACGATGAGATAAGTGATGTGATGCTCTTTGAAGCAGATGAAAGCGATGGAAGCTTTGTAAATACAAACCCCTACTGTGCCATTGTTATAAACGCAGAACCAGAACATATGGAGTACTACGACTACAATTATGAGCGTTTTTACGACACCTACAAAACTTTTATAAACCTCGCACCACTCAAAGTCCTAAACGCAGAAGATCCATTTCTCTCTACCCTTGTAGATACAGTGGATGCAAAATGGCTCTACCCAAGCAAAGATATAAAAAACATAGAGTTCGTTCTTATAAATAATGAACCCCACACCCGTTTTACTTTTAAAGATTTTGGCTCTTTTGATGTCTGGGGATTTGGCAAGCATATTGCCATTGATGCTGCACTTGCTATTTTAGCAGCGCATGAATCTATGGATATTGAAGATATTCGTCAAAATCTTCTCACATTCAAAGGCATTAAAAAACGCTTCGACATTGTAGGCTTTGAGAGTGACAGCGTCATCATTGATGACTATGGACACCACCCTACAGAGATAAAAGCGACCTTTGAATCAGTCAAAGAGTACGCACATCTCAAAGGTTTTGAAAAAATTACCGCTATCTGGCAGCCACATAAATACTCACGTACCATAGATAATCTCGATGAGTTCATCAAATGTTTTGATGGTGCGGCAGAGCTTATTATTCTTCCTGTGTGGTCAGCGGGTGAAGCTCCTCGCGAGATAAATTTCCAAGAGAGTTTTAAAGACTACAACCTCACAATGGCAGATAAAATCTCCCGTACGAACAACACCATCAAAGTTATCAAAGACAACAAAAACTTGGAGACCCTTGATAAGGGGCTTATCATCGGTTTTGGTGCCGGTGATATTACTTACCAAATCAGAGGAATTGCATAGTGGCTTACATCGTATCTTTTGTACTTTTAATTGGGCTCTTTTACATACTACACTACTTTACAGAGCTTACCAAGATGCACAAAATATCTATCACTACGGCACTTTTTGTCGCTATCTATAGTGCCATAGCCTACAACACCTACCAAAATAACCAGAGACAAAAACTTCTCAATATCGTTACCCAATACAAACAAGGCAAGACTATACAATGTAAAGATAGAGAAGTAAACGCAGCGACCTACTCGCTAAGCATAGGAACCTATACATTTATAGGAAAAAAGAACACCCCACATTATGCAGAGATGATAAGTGCAACAGACTGTGAATAATAAAAATACAAAAATACAAACGCTCATAAATCAACTCGATTTATCCCAATATATTGAACAATTTAGTAGCTTTTTTTCTCGTGAACATCCGCTCTACATCGAAGGCGACCAAGAGCTACACTTCAGATACATCAAAGAGCTTGATAAACTTGAGTTTAAAGCACCTCCAAAAGTCATTGATTTTTACGAAATCCATGGGCATCTTAAAAAGCACGGTGTACTCACATTTGAGCAGATATTTGAAATAGTCAAAATAGTACGCTATTTTCGCTACTTTGAAAAACGGGAACTTGAGGGACTTATTGGGGAATGGATGGAAAAGTTTGTCATTCCTGAGAAGTTTTTGGAGGTGGAGAAGTACTTCACACATGATGGCAAGTTTGAGGAGAATCTCGATGAAAATCTTTTTCACCTCTCAGAACGAGTAAAAGAGCACAAAAACAACATTTCAGGTGCACTTAAACGCCTTATGTCAAGTTCAAAACTCGCAGGTTACCTTGTAGATACACAGATACATCTTATAAACAATGAAGAGTGTCTACTTGTACGAGGCGGCTTTAACCATGTACTCAAAGGAGCAGTTCTAGGACGCTCTACTGGTGGATTTTTTTATGTTGCACCTGACAGTATCTTAAAATCAAAAGAGAAGATTCGCTTTATTGAACAAGAGAGAGAAGCCATTTTTTATGAGTATGCGAAAACTTTTTCGACAAAGTTAGCAGAGTTGCAGCCCTTTATAAAATTCATTGACAAAGAGTTTACACGTTTTGATAACTATCAAGCGCGTGTACTCTTTGCAAAGAGTAAAAATCTGCAAATTTTAAAGAGCAAAAAAGATGCTAAAATCATCCTCAAAGACTTTGTACACCCTGCCCTGCATAAAGCAAAACCTATTAGTGTAGATTTTTCTAAAAATATTTTGATGATTACAGGAGTAAACGCAGGTGGTAAGACGATGCTGCTCAAATCTATTCTCGCCTCTGCGTTTATGGCAAAGTACATCATCCCTATGAAGCTAAATGAAGTACATTCGCACATTGGAAGTTTTAAAGCTGTTCAAGCCATCATAGACGACCCGCAAAATGTCAAGAATGACATCTCTACCTTTGCTGGGCGTATGCAACAATTTTCCAATATCTTTGAGTACAAATCAGCACTTATAGGCGTTGATGAAATAGAACTCGGAACAGATTCCGATGAGGCAGCCGCACTCTTTAAGGTCATCCTCGATGAGCTAATAAAACGCGGACAAAAAATAGTCGTTACAACCCACCACAAACGTCTTGCAGCCCTTATGGCTGATCGTGATGATGTGGAGCTAATGGCTGCCATTTATGATGAAGAGGCGCGAAAACCGACCTATGAGTTTATGCAGGGAATTATCGGAAAGAGTTACGCCTTTGAGACTGCAAGCCGTTATGGAATTTCACATAAACTTGTCCAAGAGGCGAAAAAGGTCTATGGAGATAATTCTGAAAAGCTCTCCATGCTCATTGAGCGTGGAAGCCAACTTGAGCGTGAACTCAAACAAAAGCATCAAAAAGTAGATGCAAAACTCGAAGAGTTACAAAAAAAAGAGCAGCAGATAAAAGCACAAAAAGAGGAACTTCACCTTGAGTTGCAAAAAGAGAAAGCTGAGCTCAAACGCGAATATGAGAGTGCTATAAGCCAAGCAAAAAAAGCAGCACGAGAGGGAGATACTCAAGCCATCCACCGTGCCATGAACAAAGCAAAACAAAACCTTCCAAAAGAGCAAAAAAAGCAAGACAACAGAGCCATAGAGTTCAAAGTGGGCGATGAAGTAAAGTACCACACTCAAAGCGGTGTCATTGTGGCAATGAAGAGTAAAAATGAAGCTATTTTAGAAGTAAATGGAATGAAAATTCGTGTCAAGACGATGTACCTCAAACCAACAAAAATAGTCAAAGCAAAACCACGAACAGATCTTACTCTCAATGTAGAGAAAAAAGCAGGACTTAAGTGTGACCTCCATGGTATGCGCGCAGTTGAAGCAACAGAGGTTCTTGACAAGTTCTTAAATGATGCGCTCATAAACGGCTGGGATGAAGTCATCGTCTATCATGGTATTGGAACAGGAAAACTCTCTTATGCTGTCAAAGAGTTTCTAAAAACCCATCCACGAGTGAAAAAATTTGAAGATGCACCACAACACATGGGTAGATTTGGTGCAAAAATAGTGACACTCTAATGAAATCTGTTGCAGTCATCGGAGGTGGAGCTTCAGGACTTTTTTGTGCTATTTTACTTGCACAAAAAGATATTAAAGTCACACTTTTTGAACAAAATGCAAAAGTGGCCAAAAAGATTCTCGTCTCTGGAAATGGTCGCTGTAACATTACAAACAGAAATCTCTCAAAGGAGGACTACTTTAGCCAAAATCCTGACTTTGTTGCGTTTGCGCTCAAAGAGTTTGGCTTTACTGCGTTTGAGAAGTTTGTAAACTCCATAGGCTTACCGCTCGATGTCAAAGAGGACGGCAGAGCCTACCCACTCTCTAATGAAGCAAAGAGTGTTGCAAAACTTTTTGAAGAGTATGCCAAAAATCTCGGTGTCAATTTTCACTACAACGCACACATAAACTCCATAAAAGATTTTATGAAAAAGTATGACGGGGTTGTCGTGGCAACTGGTTCACGCGCAGCTTCACATCTTGGTGGAAACAGTGATGGAGAGGAGTTTGCAAAGGAGTTTGGACATACCATCATCCCAGCTTACCCCTCTCTTGTGCAGCTTGAAATAGATGCAAAAGTAGTACACAAAATGGCAGGTGCAAAGGTCGATGGAGAAGTTACGCTCTTTATAAACCATCAAAAAGAGCTTACAACAAAAGGGGACATTCTCTTTACCAACTATGGGCTCTCCGGTTTTGCCATCTTAGATATTTCACAAGCTGCCTCAAAAGCTCTTTTAGAGTTCAATCATGTCTCAGTCTCTTTGAACCTCTTACCAAGACTCACCCAACAGCAAATAGCAGCGCACATAAACGCAGTCGCAAAACGAATGCCTGCATTTACTCTGCTTAATATTTTAGTAGGACTCCTACCCATAAAAATTGCTACAAATGTCTTAGAGTATTTAGACCTTTCACCCCAAACGCAGTGCAGTGAAGTAAACACAAAAACAGCTAAAAAAATCGCCAACTGCATAGGTAACTGGCGTTTTGAAGTAGAAGAGACCCACGGTTTTCGCCATGCAGAAGTAAGCGGTGGTGGCATAGACACGCAAGAAATAAACCCAAAGAGTATGGAATCACTCAAGCAAAAAAATCTTTACTTTGTTGGAGAAGTTCTTGATGTTGTCGGTCGCCGCGGTGGATATAACTTCGCTTTTGCGTGGGCGAGTGCTTTTGTTTGTGCTAAAAGCGTAACATCTTAAAGTTTTTAGGCTTTATCTCTTTTCTTCGAGAAATATTACAACTTTTGTTCAAGTTTTAGGGGTTCATTATACTTGCGATTTGGAGTTTATTTAGGCTATTTTTTAGAAAGATTTTTATTTTTACAAAATATCCCAAAACAGGTGAGATATTTATAAAAATAGAGGTGTAAATTTAGCCTTAACTAGGGGTGAATTGGACTAAGTTCACAGTCTCTACGAATTGTTATACTCTTTTATACCAAAATTACTACTACTCTTCTTTTAAATTGACAAAGTCACTACTTGTCATACTTGGTATAAATTCTTCTATTTTATACTCTGCTAAATTATTAATTTTAAAAGGGTCTTGATTTAAAACTTCTTCTAACTTTTCTATACTGTCTAATTTTGATAAAACAATTCCACCAGTTCTTGGGATTTTTCGTCCTGATGCAATAAAATTACCTTTTTCATATTGATTTTTTAAATAATCTACATGTAAAGGTAATAGTTCATCTACTTTTTCTAAATCTACTATATATGTTAATGATACTATAAACATTTTAATCCTTTTGTGAGTATAACGGCGAAGCTGAGCTTCATTAATGTGTATTTCGGAAAATTCGCTTGCGATTTTCTGGAAGAGACATTGATGTGAGACTCCTGCCTTTTGTTGTATGTAGCGTAGCGGAATACGACAAAAGGTTGGTGGCTCGTTTAGAGCTCAGCTTCGCCGTTGTAAGTTTCCGCTCCGCGGGAACTTACAACTATTTATTCAACGAATATTTTACACAAATCAGCCTTTAAAAGCAACATTAACAAACAAACTATTTGTGTGTTAATTATTGAAAATATAACAATTTGTCAAATAATTAAATCTTTTTGGAAAAAATCTCTATTATTCTTAAATATTTAGTGTTTGTTAATTGGAAGATTTTGGCAATAACACACAAAATGTCGCTTAAATAAAAGCATCGTAAAATTATGCTAAAATACTTCATCTTAGCTTAAAGGCTTCCTATGTCAACACCTCTTATTGTACTTATTGTCATCGTTATTCTCATCATATTGATGTATAACTCACTTGTTGCAAAGAAAAATCAAGTGGACAACATTTTTGCTGCTGTCGATACACAGCTCAAAAAGCGTTATGACCTCATCCCAAACCTTGTCGCTTCTGTGAGTAAATATATGGAACATGAGAAGTCCATCTTAAATGAAGTCACAAAACTACGTGCTGAGGCAAATAGACCAAACATTTCAAACGAGCATAAAATGGCACTTGATGCCAAGATGAGTGCTGCACTTGGCTCCATAATGGTGGCTGTTGAGAACTATCCGGAGCTTAAGGCGAATAAAAATGTGCTACATCTGCAACATTCACTTAATGAAGTAGAAGCACAAATAGCTGCAGCGCGTCGTGCCTACAACCAAGCCGTCACAGACTACAACAATGCACTTGAACAGATACCGACAAACATTCTTGCAACCATGATGCACTACCAGCCGAAAAAAGTGTTTGAGATAGATAAAAGTGAGAGAAAAAATGTCAATGTCAAAGAGCTTTTTAACACGTAAATATGAAAAGCATAAGTGAACTGACCGACTTTTATTACAAAACGCTCTACCCCGTCTTACAGGAACTCGAAAAAGAGCGAGAAGCTGTCAAAAGTAGAGTTATCAAGCTCGGTATCAGCTATCTTATTATCGCTGCGTTTATAGGGGTAGTAATTCTAAGATACAGTAACGGAGAGATAGATATGTTTCTCTTTTTCTGCTTCGCTGCGTTTACACTTGGGGCTATTTTGTACAAATATCTTGTAAAAGGCTACAAAAGCACTTTTAAAGAGAAAATAATCGCTCCACTTATAAAAGAGCTTGATGAAAACCTTGAGTATCTACCCAAACGACACATAGATGAGACCTACTTCACACGTTCAAGACTTTTTACCTCTCGACCAGACAGAGTAAGTGGCAATGACTACATCCATGGTAAAATTGACGGCGTACCTATACAACTTTCAGATTTTCACGCAGAAAAAAGGCATCAAGACTCAAAAAACAATACCTCTTGGACAACAATGTTTCAAGGGCTCTTCATAGTCAGTGAATTTAACAAAAACTTTAAAGGTCAAACTGTTGTTTTGCCAGATAGAGCACAAAGCACTTTTGGTGACCTTGTTGGAAACTGGCTGCAGTCAAACAACTTTTCAAGAAGTGAACTTGTAAAGATGGATAACCCAGAGTTTGAAAAAGAGTTTGTAGTCTATTCGACAGACCAAGTCGAAGCACGCTACATTCTTACACATACACTCATGCAAAAATTATTGCACTATCAAAAGCAGTCAAAACATCCCCTCTATGCCTCATTTGTAGGAGGAAATATCTACCTTGCCATCGCTTACAACAAAGATCTTTTTGAAGCTTCTGTATTTCATTCACTTTTAAAGTATAAAATAGCAATGGAGTATTTAAAAACCCTGCATCTAGCTGTAGGTGTTGTCAAAGAGTTAAATCTCAATCAAAAACTGTGGAGTAAAATATGAAACTGAAAATATTACTTGTAGCACTTCTTGCTACTATAAATCTATATGCCGTAACTGTTAATGAAAAGCCAAAAGAGGTAGTCATCAGCGGTAAGAATGGGGGACTTGTTAAAGATGGAAAAGCATGGGATTCTAGTATGCTAAAAAACAAAGTCTATGTTATGTTCTATGTTGACCCAGACAAAAAAGATGTCAATGAAGAGTTTTCCCAAGCACTCAAGGCAAAAGACTACAGAAGCAGAGGTGCTTTTGGAAGCATAGCCATCATCAATATGGCAGCGACATGGAAGCCAAACTTTGCCATAAATATCATTCTTAAAAGCAAACAAAAAGAGTTTCCAAAGACCATCTATGTAAAAGATTACAACAAAGTGCTTGTCAAAAAATGGGGACTTCGTGACGATGCATCAGACATTCTCATATTTTCAAAAGATGGCACTCTGCTCTTTTACAAATCAGGAAAAATGGGCACAAGCGATACGCAAAAAGCATTTGACATTATAGAGGCAAATTTATAAAATGAATGAAGAAACAAGTATACTCACACGCAGTATAAGAGACCTTTTTACAAAAAAAATGTTGGCGTATTCCATTATGCCTTTTGTTATTAGTATGATAATCCTCTACATTCTCTTTTTTATCGTAGCTGGTATGGGAATGGATCAGTTTACTACTATGGATATTCAAAGTACACAAACAACTATTCAAAACGGCATACCTCATACTGAGAGTTTTCAAGAGACATTAGCAGGAACGGGAATTATGAAGTTTTTGATGAGTTCAGCTCTTACTTCATGGATAGCAAGCTTTTTCATCTACACTATTGGTGGACTTTTTGTGCTTTATATTTCCATCTTTGTGGCTCTTTTAGTCATTGGTTTTTTAACGCACAATATTTTAAAAGAGATTCAGCAACGGCACTACCAAAATGTGGAGATGATAGGCTATTCAAACGCAGCAGAGAGTATATTTCTTACACTTAAATGGATAGCGGTAATGCTTATTCTCTTTTTGGTATTTGTACCTCTGTATTTTATTCCTTTGGTAAATATCATCGCGTTTAACTTTCCTCTGTACTACTTTTTTCATAAGATGATGACCTATGATGTCTCTTCAGCTATCTGTACAAAAGAAGAAGCCAAAAAAATAAGCTTTTTTCACGGCTCAACACTAAGACTAAAGACATTAGGACTTTACCTACTCTCCATGATTCCCTTTGTTGTCTTTTTTGCATCTGTTTTTTATGTGATTTATTTGGGGCATAGTTATTTTATTGAGACAAAAAAATTAAGAAATGAAGAGAGTTAATTCTCTTCTTTTTCTTCCTCTTTCATAACCATCGCCCTATACGCTTCATCTTTTGCAACCAATCCCGCTTCATATAAAAACTGACTCGCCATAAAATTTTGCTTTTTGATTTTGTCATATTTTGCATAACTAAGGTAGAGAATGTCTTTTGCACGGGTTACTGCCACATAAAAAAGACGGCGTTCTTCATCTAAGCTTCCCCCTCTTTGCATGAGTTTACGGTTTGGAAAACGACCATCCATCAAATCTACGATGTAAACCTCTTTATACTCCAAACCTTTTGAAGCATGTACACTTAAAAGGTTCACACCCTCCCCTTGCGTCAAATCGGACGAGCCTAAAATCATTGCGTTTAGAAATCTATCATGTTCTGAATATGGCTTAGAAAGTTCTCGAAGAAGCAACTCTTTTCTCTTTATTCTCGTAAGTGCTTCTGTTTTTTGTTTTTCATCAATGGAGCCATCTTTGAGCGTTGCTCTTTTTGTTGCTAAAACATCACTGATGTACTTATAAAGTTCTGATTCGGCTATTTTTCGTACAATGGTTTGGGGCTGTTTAATCCCTTTTAAATCCCGAAAAAGGAGGTAAAAATTATGTAAAAAAGTTGCTGACTCTTTTGTCAATTTTGGGTATTTAAGAATTGGGTTTTTCATAAACTTCGCTTCAAAACCAAGCTTTGCATATTTTCCCACCGCACCGAGTTCTAAAAAGTCATCAAAGAGTCCAAGCTGATGATTGAGTTTTCTCTTCTCAAATGGATTTTTTATTGACTCATCAGGTGCATAAAGTCCATAGAACATACTTCCAAGCCCCAAAGTTTTCAGCGCAATGTAAAGCTCTTTGGCCATAGCACTTCCAATACCGCGTGCAAATTCAAATAGATGAATAAATGCCATCATATCTGACTCATTTACAAGCAGAGTATAAAGATCCAATATAGCTTTAACCTCTTTAGCATCAAAAAAACTTGTACCACCCTTGCGTTTACAGGGAATGTCCAACTCACGCAGCCCTACTTCTATGCCATCAGCTGAGGAGTTATTACGAAAAATAACGGCTATCTCTTCATGTGGCGTTTGGGTATCTCGTATCATAGCCGCTATTGCGTGGTACTGATCAAAGAGCTCATCAAATGCAAGAAGTTTAGGAGACTGGGCATCGTAAATACGCGTCACTTCAAGTTTTTTAGGGTAAATTCTTTCATTGTGTTCTATTACCCTGCTCGCCAAAGAGAGAATAGGCACGGATGAGCGGTAATTTTTTGTAAGTGTTTGTACAACCGCATCAGGATATTTTGTTGTAAATGAACCAATAATGCCAATATCTGCACCATTAAAAGCATAAATACTTTGGTCATAATCTCCAACACAAAAAAGAGAAGGTGGATTCATAGCATCTATAAGTGTCCCTTGCAGTGCATTTGTATCTTGATATTCATCAACAAGCACCTCTTTATAGCCAAGTTCATCATCTTTACACATCTCTCGAAAATGGAGGAGCAAATCATTAAAATTTAAAAAACCATACTCTTTTTTGAGGGCTTCAAACTCATCGACAATATCTGCGTAAATCATTGCAAAGAGTTCATGTTCAGGATGACTCTCAATAAGCCATGCCTCAAAATCTTTTTCAAGCTCTGTATTTTGATAAAAAGAGTACATATCATAGAGGTAGTTACCACCATATGCCGAAACCTCAGCATCAATATGTCCAAAAGAGCGTTTTTCATAGACAGAACGAAAAAGGGTTTTAAGTTCACGCTGCTGTTTAAGCACTACTCTTTTATCTCTCTTTTTCAGCCATCTATAACTCACTGCATGAAAAGTTCCTGCATCTATTTTTTTGGCAACTCCTGCACCAAAATACTCAGCCACACGAGCAACCATTTCAGCCGCAGCTTTATTTGTAAAGGTAAGTAACAGTATCTCTTCGGGCTTTATACCACTACTTAAAAGATATCCAATTCGTCCAACAATGGTAGACGTTTTCCCCGTTCCAGCCGAAGCAATAATAAGATTTTTACTAGCATTGGAGGTTGCTGCTGCATGCTGTTCTTCATTTAAACGGGATAATGGCACAAAATGTTCCTACTACTGGATTTTTTAAGAGTGAGATTATACTTCTTTTACTATTAAACATTCTCCTTTTTTTGTGATATAATCTTCTAATACGACTTAATTAAAAAAATGGGATGGATATTTATGAGTATAAATGAGAAAGAACTAGAAATACTTTCAAATGAGGTAAAAAATTCAATTGAAGAGTTACCTATTGTTACGCCGTCTGTTTATCGTTCTATTTTTGAAGAGTATGCAAAAAAAGAGCATATCGAAATTGATGATGAAGTGGAGCTTTCTGAAAATGTAGTCGCAAAACAGTGTTCAAAGCTTACAACACTTCAAGATGAAACTTACAAAAATGCCAATAATCTTAGTGAACATACTTCAAAAGCCATTGATGCCATACAAAATAAAGATACCGCAGGCCTACAACAGATACTAATAGAGACAAAAAAACTGCGTGAAGAAGTTGAAGGCTTAAGAGCTTCTCTCTACAGAGATGAACTCACTCATGCGCTTAACAGAAAATGGCTCCGAGACAAATGCCTTAGTGAGGGTTCAAACAGCTTCTCACAGAGTGGTATTTTAGCTATTATTGACCTTAATTACTTTAAACAAGTGAATGACACACACGGACATATTATAGGAGATAAGGTACTCATTTTTATTCTCAATGAATTAAAAAAGATTGGCTATCCTGTCATTCGATATGGAGGAGATGAGTTTATAATTCTCTTCACAAATTTTTCGGACCTTACAAAAGCACAGAAATCTTTAGAAAAACTTCGAGAAAACATCCTTAAAAAGAAACTAAAAGCCCATAACGCAGCAACATTTACAGTAAGTTTTTCATTTGGTCTCACTGCGTTTAAAGAAGGGGATGCTCTTGATGAAACCATTGAAGCAGCGGACAAACATATGTACGAAGACAAAATCCAAATCAAAAAAAGAGTCACAGGGATCTAGTGACTCTCTCTTAAAGCAAATCCTCACCTATTTTTAGATATAATCGCGCAATTTTTACTAACTATTACAAGGCGATTTCATGTCAGAAAACAGATACAATCCACAAGAGATAGAAAACAAATACTACCAAATTTGTGAAGATAGAAAATACTTTGAAGTCGATGGCAACAAAGCTATTCAAGAAGAGGGGAAAAACTTCTCTATTATGATGCCACCGCCAAATGTTACAGGGCGTTTGCACATTGGTCATGCACTTACATTTACACTCCAAGACATCATTACCCGTTACAAAAGAATGGACGGGTATAAAACACTTTGGCAACCAGGAACTGACCATGCAGGTATTGCTACTCAAAATGTTGTAGAAAAACAGCTCCTTGCTGAAGGAACTACAAAAGAGGAGATAGGTCGCGAAGCATTTTTAGAAAGAGCTTGGAAATGGAAAGCCGAATCTGCTGGAATTATGACTGAGCAACTTCGTAAAATGGGTGTATCTCCTGCATGGGAGAGAGAACGATTTACTATGGATGAGGGGCTGCAAAAATCTGTAAAAGAGGCGTTTGTACACCTTTACAATGAAGGGCTAATTGTTCGTGGAAATTATATGGTAAACTGGTGTACTCATGATGGTGCACTCTCAGACATAGAAGTAGAACATGAAGAAGAAGATGGAAAATTTTACCATATGCTTTACCATTTTGCAGATGGAAGTGGTAGCGTAGAGGTAGCAACTACAAGACCTGAGACATACTTTGGTGATACTGCCGTTATGGTTCATCCGGATGATGAGAGATACAAAAACATCATTGGAAAAGAGGTTCTTCTTCCACTTTTAGACAAAAAAATTAAAATAATTGCTGATGACTATGTTGATATGGATTTTGGAACAGGTGTAGTAAAAGTTACACCTGCTCATGATCAAAATGACTATGAAGTTGGAAAACGCCACGATTTAGAGTTTATTACTGTTTTTGATGAAAAAGGTATTTTAAACGATTATGCTGGAGAGTTTAAAGGCATGGAGCGTCTTGAAGCAAGAGAGCCGATTGTGCAAAGACTTCAAGAAGAGGGTTACATCGTCAAAATAGAAGACCACAAACATCAAGTAGGACACTGCTACAGATGTAAAAATATTGTTGAACCATACATCTCAAAACAGTGGTTTGTTCGTAAAGAAGTCGCTGATAAATCAATAGAAAAAACAAACGCAGGTGAGGCACAATTTTTTCCACCACACTGGATAAACTCTTACAATTCATGGATGGGAGAGCTTCGTGACTGGTGTATCTCCCGTCAACTTTGGTGGGGACATCAAATTCCTGTATTTTACTGTGATGATTGTGGGCATGAGTTTGCTTCACAAGAGGAACATCCTGAAGCTTGTCCAAAATGTGCAGGTAAAAACCTCACACAAGACCCTGATGTTCTTGACACTTGGTTTAGCTCTGCACTCTGGCCATTTTCTACTTTAGGTTGGGCACACGGCGATACTGCTATGGACAAACTTTTTGAATCAAATGATATGAAAGATTTCTATCCAAATACTCTTCTCATCACAGGTTTTGACATACTTTTCTTCTGGGTTGCTAGAATGATGATGATGGGTGAACACTTTAATAGACAACTGCCATTTAACCACATTTACCTTCATGCACTTGTTCGTGATGAGCATGGGCAAAAAATGAGCAAATCAAAAGGCAATGTCATTGACCCTCTTGATATGGTAAATAAATACTCAGCAGATGTACTAAGATTTACCCTTGCAATTAGTGCTGCACAAGGGCGTGATATTCGTATGAGTACAGAAAAATTAGAGTTAAATCGTAACTTTACAAATAAACTCTACAATGCTACAAAATACCTACAGATGAATGTAGATACTTTTCCAGATTTAAGTGGTTTTTGTATTGAAAGTGATTTAGGTCGCTATATGATGAGTCGCCTTAATTTCGCTACAAAAGAGGTACGAACATACCTTGATGAATATAAATTTAACGATGCAGCACTTACAATGTATAGATTTTTATGGAATGAATTTTGTGACTGGGGAATTGAGCTAAGTAAAGCAGACAAAGGTGCCATTGTAGAGCTTGGTGCTATCTTTAAAGAGGCTATGAAACTGCTTCACCCTTTTATGCCTTTTATTACAGAACATCTTTATCATGAACTGAGTGATACAACTCTTGAAGAGTCTGAATCTATTATGATTAAAAAATTCCCTCATAAAACAAAACAACGCAAAGAGGAGGCAAAATTTGAAATTATTATGGATGCCATTGTCTCTATTCGCCGTGCAAAAGTGCTTGTAGATTTGGCAAATCAAAAAATTGCAAAAGCGTATGTGAAAATTGATGGCTTAAGTGACAAAGACAAAGAGATGATGACACCTTTCATTGCTCGTCTTGCAAAAGTAGAAGAGCTTGTATTCACACAGACAAAAATTGAAAACGCAGTAAGTGATATTGCTGATAAATGTGAGACTTTTATTCCTACTGATTCTATTGATTTAGCATCTATTATAAACAAACTGACAAAACAGTCAGAAAAACTTGATAAAGAGATAGCAAAACTAAATGGAATGCTTAATAATGAACGATTTGTTGCGAATGCTCCTGCCGATGTACTAGAGAAAAATCGTGAAGCATTAGCAGAAGCACAAAGCAAACAAGCAAAAGTGCTTGAACAACTAAACTCTCTAAAGGCGTAGTTTGTTCGACATAAGAAAATACAAATCACAAAACATTAAAAACGACATTCTCTCTGGGCTTGTCGTTGCTGTTGCACTTGTTCCTGAAGCTATTGCGTTTAGCTTCATAGCAGGTGTTAGCCCTATTGTCGGACTATACACTGCGTTTATACTAGGACTTATTACCGCACTCATCGGTGGTAAACCAGGTATGATTAGTGGAGCGACGGGAAGTGTTGCAGTTGTTATGGTTGGACTTGTTGTAATGGTAAATGCAAAACTTACCGCTCTTGGTATGAGTGGCGACACCCTCTACATACATATGCTTAACTATGTACTCCTTGCTACCATTTTAGCAGGTGCAATTCAGGTGCTTTTTGGTGTTTTTAAACTTGGAAAATTCATTCGTCTTGTACCACAACCTGCACTTTATGGTTTTGTAAATGGACTTGCCATAGTCATTGCCATGGCACAGTTTAAGTTCTTTGATGGACAAGGTGCAAGTATGTATATTATTGTACTAATTACAATGCTCATTATGTACTTTTTACCAAAATACACAAAGGCCATTCCATCTGGATTAGTCGCTATAGTCGTGCTTACTTTAGTAGTTTATTTAACACATCTTGACACACTTACAGTCGGCTCTTTAGCAAACCTTTCAGAATTTCAAGGAAAGCTTCCTCATCTTATTATTCCAGATACCCTCTTTAGTATGAGTGCCATTATTTTAGTGCTTCCTTATGCTGTTATTATGGCTCTTGTTGGACTTATAGAATCACTTTTAACACTTGCTGTTTTAGATGAAATGAGTGGCGTTCGAGGAAGTGGAAACAAAGAATGTATAGCACTTGGATGTGGAAATATGGCAAGTGGATTTTTTGGTGGTATGGCTGGATGTGCCATGATAGGTCAAAGTATCATCAACTTTACTTCTGGTGGTCTTGGTCGTCTCTCCTCCTTTACAGCTGCAGTTGGTCTTCTTGTCTTAGTTGTTTCCATGACAGATGTTCTTAATGCAATTCCTGTTGGTGTTTTAGTTGGAATTATGTTTATGGTGAGTGTTGGAACTTTTGAATGGTCAAGTTTTTCACACCTCAAACATATGCCAAAATCTGATGTTTTTGTAATGGTCACGGTTACCATCATCACTGTTTTTGCAGATTTGGCAATAGCCGTTATTGCAGGTGTGATTATCTCGGCACTTGTATTTGCATGGAAACATGCTCGTATTTTTTCAAAAGAGTACATAGAAGAGGATGGTACAAAAGTTTATGAGCTTGAAGGTCCACTCTTTTTTGGAAGTGCTACAACATTTTCAGATAATTTTGATATTAAAAATGATCCACAAAAAGTTATTATGGACTTTAAAAATGCAAGAGTTATGGACTTTTCAGGTGTTGAAGCTATAGATAACATTGTAAAAAAATATGAAAAAGAGGGAAAAACACTCCATCTTCGTCATCTTAGCCAAGATTGTAAAAAAATTCTTAAAAAAGCTGGTCCTCACTGTACCTACGAAGAGGATGACCCAACCTATAAAGTTGCCATTGATTACTAAAAAAATTATCTCAGATAAATAAACTTATCTGGGATGACTGACCTATACTTTGGCATACTCTCCCCAACATTTGCATTTATATATGTTGGATCTGCTATGACGTAGCGTTTACCATGAACATGAACACTTGCTCCCTCTAATGGAATATAGAGTGCTGTTGCCATATGGTTTGCGTACTTCACGCCCACAACAGAGATACCAAAAAGTTTTTTTACAAGCCTTGCATAGAGCGTTGCCCTGTCTTCACAATCTGATTTATCATAGTAGAGTGTCTCCTGTGCAAACATTACTTTTTCCTTACCAAACTGCTGTTGATCTCGCTCATATTTAAACGCAGTCTGCACAAAACGCAGTAGAAAATCAAGTCCATAACTCATCTTTTTTCCATCCAAATAAGGCTTAAGAGAGCGTTCAATATCAGACAATGTCTCTTTTTGTAGTGGTGCAGAAAAATAGACACCATAACTTACTTGCGGATATGTGTTCATAAAATCTATAAGATTTTTATTGTAGTGATAAGAAACAGAATATTGTCTATTTTGCATACTAAATGTACGTATTTTAGTTTGAGTATTTTGCACGAGCAGTGGTAAAGTATCTAAACTAAAATCAAGTGCTTTTGTTGCGTTTGGATATGATTTAGAGTAGGTATAAAGAGCGCCACTTAAAGGATTTTTAGAGAGTAAAAAATAGTTCTTCCCCTCAATTGTATATTTGGCTGCTGCATAAATCAGCTGTTTTGTTCGGCTCAGTAGTGCAATATGTTGCGCATGTATTCCTACTTTTGTATCGTAACCAAGCTTATTGAACAAAAACCAGGCAAAGAGTTTTTTATCATCCAAATCATTGAAAGTCTTCCCCGCTATCTTTTGTACAAGTAGATAAACTCCCCAATCATTAAGCTTCATACTCTTAGAACTCTTTTTTATCTCATATAAAAGTCTATTGTAATCACTTGATGCAAATATACTAAATGCATTAATAATTCCATTTCTATTCTGAGGATAAAAACGCGCCCTTTTTACCTTTGCATCGACACTAAAATGCAGTAGTGAGCCAAAGAAACCTACTTCAAGACCTTTGCTCGTTTTTAAGAGTGGAGCAGCTTGTTTTTGAGCTTTTTTGAGCACTTTAAGATGAATATTTGGTCCACGAGCAAGAACTGGCTTTATACTCGTAGGCAAAATAACTTTTGGTTTTGCTTCTTTATAAAGAGATGGTGAAATAAAAGAGTTATATTCACTCCATTGTGATTTTAAATAACTCTCAAACGCAGTATCTTTTTTATCTTTATATTCACTAAACGCAGCGTTTTGCACTCGTTGAAAATCTTTAAAACTACCTGCCTCTGCAAGGCTAAACGCAGCGATTAGTAAAAGACTAAAACGGCCAAACTGATTGAATGATTTTTGTTCCCCATCCTTGTTGTGTTGCACGATCCACATCTCCCTCTGTTTTATATAGTATCTTCGCATCACTAATTTGTGAAGAGCTAATTTTATTGTTTTGATCAATGTCATACGGACGAATCACACCACTTATTTGTACAAGTTGCTTTTGATCATCTATAAGAATCTCTCGCCTACCTGAAATAAAATAGTTACCATTTTTAAGTACTTTTACAACTCTTGCCGATACTGTTGTTGTAAAGCTTGCATCTTTTACAGCTGTTCCACTCCCCTTAAAATTTCTTGTTGAATCTGTCTGAAGCCCTACATTTGTATAGCCATTGAGTCTGCCCATTTGTGCCTTTACTCCGGAGTTTGCTGCACCAGTATTAGAAAAAAGTGCTCCACCCAATTTTGAGCTATCTACATTTGAGAGCTGTTTTGTACCAGTATTGGAACTTTTTGCCGTTTCTGAAATAACAACCGTGACAATGTCATTGACATGCATCGCTTTATGATCTGAAAAGAGTGGATTTTCTCCCTGACCAAATATGCTGCCTGTAGAGGTAAAGTCTTGTCTTTGCTCTTTTGCCGGCATCTGCTCCACATAAGTAGGAGGCTCAAAGTTAATCTCAGGGTCAGTCAAATTTGCTGTACACCCGCTAAATGTCATCAACATAGCTAACAATACAAAACTACTACATAAAAATTTATTCATATATATCCAATAAGAGAGACTAATTTTGCTATAATGATAGCAAAATTAGTTCCATTAAATTTTACAATTATAAGGATTAGAAAAAATGTCATTAAGAGAAACTGTTAACCAAGATGTAAAAGTCGCTATGAAAGCAAAAGATACAAAAAAAAGAGATGCACTGCGTTTACTTACCAGTGCTTTTAAACAGATAGAAGTGGATGAGAGAAAAGAGCTAAGTGATGATGATGTAATCAAAATCATTCAGACACAAATTAAACGCAGGAATGATGCTGCTACGCAGTATAAAGACGCAGGACGTGATGATTTAATGCAACAAGAGCTTGATGAGATTTCATACTATGAAGTATATCTTCCAACGCAACTTACAGATGAAGAACTTGAAAATGAACTCAAAGCTATTGTAGAAAAAGTGGGTGCGACATCTCCAAAAGATATGGGAAAAGTGATGGGTATGGCTTCAAAAGAGTTAGCCGGCCGTGCAGATGGCAAACGTATCAGCACTTGTGTAAAAGCACTACTAGCTTAGTTTACCAATCATCCAAGACGAAGCCTTTTGGCTCGTCATCTTCGACCTTTTTCACCTCTACATTCTCATTTATTTCGGGTTCTTGTACTTTTTTGTCTTCCACTTTTTGCATCTGCTCTTCAAACTGTAACTCAAGCCCTTTGCTTGTCATTATAAAACCGTTAACATAGAGTTTTCCATCGTGAATTTGATTATGGTGTTCTTTACAGAGTGGTACAAGGTTATGCTTGTTATCTTTATGAAAATGTCCAATAAATCCAGCTTTATCTGCAAGTGATTTTTGTGAGATATGATGCACATCTTCAGCAACCGCCCCACAAATTATACATTTCGTCACATAAAGTTCTTTATTGTACTTTGATTTTTTCTTCTTCACTAAAAGTTCAAGTTCATCGTAGTCATTAGCAAGACGTTTTCTAATTGCGTTTGCGCTCTCTAAAAACTCACTGTCCATATGGAGCGATTTGGCAAACTCAAGCCCATAAATACTGCTTCCACTTCCTTGTTGCAACACACGGTTAAATATCAACTTATCACCCACCTCATCATACTCCACGCTCAAATGCAAATCAACCACATTATCAAGTCGCGTAATCTCCCCCATGGTAGAGAGCTGATGCAAGTGCGTTGCAAAGAGAAATAGGCAACGTGCTTTTGCTAATTTTTGAATGGCAGAAGCAACGATCGCCACCCCTGAGAGCGTCTCAGTTCCATGGCTTATCTCATCTCCAAGGACTAAAGAACGAGTCGTTGCACGGTTAAATATATTTTTTAGCTCAAGCATCTCAACCGCAAAGGTTGAAAGCCCTTTTGCAAGATTGTCCTTTGAGACAATACGCGTAAATATAGAGTCAAAGATGCTAAACTTCATCACAGCAGCAGAGACAAAAAATCCAGACTGAGCCATAAGTACAGCGATGCCAATGCTCTTCATCAATGAAGATTTTCCACTTGAGTTAATTCCGTATAAAAGTACACCGTTTATCTCATGCCCATCATGCACACTCACATCAAGCATCACCGTTTTAGGGTGAGGCAGGTCAAGATAGTCACGATTTCCCATCACAATGTCATTTGGAACGTAAAGCCCTCCTCTCTCTTGCACCTCTATAAGCGGATGACGAAGTTGCATTATCTGCATAAAATTCTCATCACACTCGGCTTCGACTATCATTGGACGTGAATGTTTGTATTCCTGTGCAACTTTTGAAGAGCTCACCCCGACATCCAAATCTGCCACATAGCTAATGACACGACTAAATAGCAGTGAATAGCGTCGCTCAAAAAGTGCTTGAAGCTGGATATAACGCTCTTTTACAAGTGTTACGATTTTACGACGGTTTTTCATAATGTTATCGGAGAGTTTGTCAGTAAACGCAGAGGTTATTTTGACATTGTTTGTTAGTTTTTTGACATTAAACTCTGCAAAGTACTCACTCTTTTTAAACGCAGCTTCAATAAGAGAAAAACGGTTCTTACTGATAGATATATAGTAACCTTCTTTCTCTAAAAGCCCTAAGGTAACCACTTTTGTGTTACTCGCTGCGTTTACCTCACGCAACAGTTCTTCTATTTTACTGACTATATCTTCAAAAGCAAGTAGCATGACACTGTTGTCTTTTACAAGTGTGTCAATGGCTTCATCCACACCACTCATCAAGAAGTTTTCATCGACCGTTGCGTTTGTAAAACGTCGTGAAATATCTAAGTCAATTGTTTTAGCAATGTCCCGTAAAAACTCCTCTACTTCACTCTCATGAAAAGGTGTTTTTTGAATCTTATACTTTTTTACATACTGCATCAACTCTTTGACACTCACCATCGAGTCATACATATGGTTCATCTCAAATGGGTGTAGTCTTCCAAGATTAAGCCTACGAGCCAGACGCTCCAAGTCATACACCCCGCGCATCATCTCATCCAAATAACGCACATGAGAAGAGACCCTCTCTATAAGATTATATCTGCGTTCAAGCTCCTCTTTCTCCATAATAGGGTTTAAAAGTCTCTCTTTTAGTAATCTTCGCCCTATTGCCGTGGAGCTTTTATCGAGCATCTTCAGCAGCGTAAACTCTTTTTTATCTTTTGAAATGACACCCATCTGCTCAAGAGCATTGTTTCCAAGGTACATAAAACGGCGATTGTCTATGATTTTTGGCATTGCCATTTTTTGTATAATGTGATAATCATGTTCTATAACAAAATTAATGAGAATCGCTAAGGACTCTGTAATCATAGGAGAGCGTTCCAGATCTAAATGCTCAATAGGCGAAAGTAGAGACTGTATCTGATACACTTCTTTAAAGAGTTCATTTTGAAAGTCAATTTTTACGCGTTTGTTATTGACCGAGTAGTGGTAGTGTTCAGGAATTTCCAAATACTGCATCACATGACGTTGTTCTGCTATGCCATCCAAAAAAGTAACCACGACTTCACTTGTTCTGTAAACATTTAAAAGGTTAAATACCTCATCAAGCGCATATGAAGGATCTTCACTTGTCCCATGTGTTTCATAGAGCCAAGTTTTTCCTGTTGTTACATCAATGGCAGAGTAACCAACGGTGTAAATATCACGATGTTTATCAATTAAAAGAGATACGATGTAATTGTCATCATTATCTATAATATGGTCAAAATTTGTACCAGGTGAGACTATTTGTGAAATATATCTGCTTATCTTTGGAGGTGTACCTTTTTGTTTGACAACAATGACAGTATATTTTTGCTCAGATATAAGACGGCTTAAGTATCTCTCAAATGAGACAGCAGGAACACCTGCAAGTAGAGGATTTTTTTCTGAATTTTCTACTATTCTTTTATTCTTTTTTGTAAGCTGAATATTAAGCAGTTCCGCTATCTCTTTTGCTTTGCCTATCTGCTCTTCATCATTATTGACTTCATACACTTCAAAGAAGGTACCGATTTCCATAAACACTACGGTATCTTTGCCATATTTCTCTTCAAAATGGCGCTGCAGATCGAAGTAAGTCTGCGTAAGAAGTTTATCTTTGTTATTTAGTATTTTCTCTATTGCTGATGATAACATACTACTCTTTTACAATCTTTATTATTTATACGATTATAACATAAGATTTACTTGCAAATTACCTAAAAATCTAAAGAATTACTCACAATTGCAGAGTAAATCAAAAAAATATTCGTTATAATAACTTTTAAACTCAATTACAAAGACACTACAATGAAAAAAATACTTTTACTTCAAATATCACTTTTTATCTCGCTTTATGCACAGGATATGAAATCAAGCTTACAAGAGGTACTTGCAACCCATCCAGCCATACAAGAGAGATTGCAAAATTATAAAGCGACAAAAGAAGATGTATCAAGTGCTGAATCAGGCTACTATCCAAAACTTGACCTTAACCTTGGTGCAGGATATGAGAAGACGAAACGCTATAATCAAGCAGGCCATTCTCCAGATCAAACATACAGCTTCAATGTCTATCAAAACTCTTTAAAATATACACAAAATCTCTTTAATGGTCTTTCCACAACCTATCTTGTAAAAGAGCAGGAGTACAAAACATTTGCAGCAGCATACAGCTATGTAGAGAAAGTAAACACTACTTCATATGATTTTGTAAATGCATACCTTGAGGTTTTAAAAAATCGTGAACTTATGGAAACAGCACAAGAGAATGTACAGATAAATGAAAATGTACTAAATAAGGTAAGTAAGCTGTATAAATCCGGTTTTACAACACTCTCAGAAGTAGATAAAATAGAATCTTCACTTGCACTCGCAAAATCAAATCTTGTAGTGCAAGAAAATACACTTTTAGATAAAGAGTATGCATTAGAGAGAATTGTAGGACATAAAATAGACGTAAAAAATTTGACTACTACGAATAAAGCCATTAAACTACCTCAAACAAAAGAAAAAATTATTGAGTATGCTATGACACATAACCCTTCACTTTTAGTAAGTGAATGTAACAAAAAAAGTGCACAGGCAACGAATAAAGAGAGAAAAGCCGAATACTATCCAAAAATAGATATAGAGCTTTCACAATCAATGAACAAAAATCTTAGTGGTATCGAGGGAAATAATGATGCTTTTCGTGCAATGGCGTACCTCTCTTACAATATATTTAATGGTTTTAGTGACAAACATTCCATTGCAAAAAGCTTGAACCAAATAGAGCAGGAGAATCAAAATCAAAATAATATTAGACGAAAAATATTACAGACCATTAACAGCTCTTGGAGCTCACAAAAAAAACTACAAGAACAGATGGTTCATCTAAAAGAGTACCATGATTTTTCAGCAAAAACATTAGCTTTATATAGAAAAGAGTATGCACTTGGGCAGCGTTCACTTCTAGATTTACTTGCCTCTCAAAATGACCTTATAAAATCTAAAGAACAGATCATAAATACTAACTATAGTATTTTATATGCAAAATATAGACTCTTAGACGCTATGAGTGGCCTTGTAACTTCCATACTAGATAAAGAGAGTGTCTATACTAAAGTAGGGATACAAAGTGAAGGGGAACTATAAATGTTTTTAACAAATGTAGAAAACCTTAGAATGGACTCCCTGCTTGACTGTTTAGTCCTATTTACAAAACTTTACCATAAACCTTTTTCTGCAGATGCACTGATTGATGGTTTGCCAATTGAACCAGGGGCAGAAGCACCTGAACTTTTTTCAATAAATAACGCAAAGGGACTTTTTTCTCGTGCGGCTGCTAGGGCAGGACTTAAGTCATCTATAATAAGACGACCACTTTCACAAATATCTCCACTACAACTACCTATGATTATTTTACTTTCAAATCAAAATGCCTGTATTTTAGATAGATTTAGTGAAGATAAAAAGCAAGCCAAAATCATTATGCCTGCTGAAGAGCCAATTGAACAGTGGGTTGACCTTGAAGATCTTCAAGATGAATACATTGGCTATGGCTTTATGATAAAAAAAGCATTTGAGTATAGTGATGAGAATCAAAGAACACTACACCTCAAACAAAAGCACTGGTTTTGGAGTACCATTAAACTCTCTGCAGGTCTCTATAAAGATGTTTTATATGCATCACTGCTTATTAACCTTTTTGTTTTAGCAACGCCTCTTTTTACTATGAATGTTTATGATAGAGTCATACCTAACAATGCAATAGAGACGCTTTGGGTATTTGCCATCGGGGTTATCATTGTCTATCTTATTGATGCTTTTGCTAAACATTCGAGAAACTATCTACTTGAAACAGCAGCAAAGAAAAGTGACATCATTATGTCCTCCATTATCTTTGAAAAAGTTCTCTCTTTAAAAATGGCACACATTCCTCAATCTGTAGGTTCATTTGCAAATAATATAAAAGATTTTGATAGTATTCGAGGCTTTTTAACAAATGCGACTATGGCAGTACTTATTGACCTTCCTTTTACAGTAATATTTTTACTAACCATCGCTTATATTGGTGGAATCATTGCTGTTATTCCTATGATTACCATTCTTTTTATAGTAAGTTACTCATTCTTTATCACCAAACCTCTTCGCCAAAGTATTGAGTCTACACATGAGGCAAGTGCTAAAAAAAGTGCTATTCTCATAGAAGCATTAAGCAATATAGAAACCTTAAAGACCTTAGGTGTGCTGAATCAGATTCAATGGAAATGGGAAGAGTCAACAGGAGAAATAGCAAGTAAAAGTCTAAAATCACGGCTTATGTCTGCATCGATTCCAACTATTACACAGCTTCTTATTCAGCTAAATACAGTAGTTATAGTTGTTGTTGGTGTCTATAGAATAGAAAATTTTGAACTCTCTATGGGGGGATTGATTGCTATAGTTATTCTTACAGGAAGAACATTAGCACCATTGGGACAAATTGCAGCACTTATTACAAACTTTGAAGATGCAAAAACTTCTTATGCCACTATCAACGATATAATTGCACAACCAAGTGAAAGACCAGAAGGTAAACACTTTGTTCAGGCTCCTGAGTTTAAGGGAAAAATTGAATTTGTTGATGTCACTTTTAGTTATCCAAATACAGATGTACCTGCACTTAAAAATGTTTCATTTACAATTAACAATGGTGAGCATATTGCTATTATTGGACGTATAGGTTCAGGAAAAAGCACCATTCAAAAACTTATTTTAGGGCTCTATGAACCTGATGCCGGACAAATTCTTATTGATGGGATTGATATAAATCAAATAGATCCTGGAGATTTAAGAAAACATATAAGTTATGTTTCGCAAGATATTATGCTCTTTCGTGGAACCGTAAGAGAAAATATTACATTTAGAGCTTCACATGCAACTGATGGCGCTATGATACGCGCCGCACAAATCAGTACGGCAGATGAGTTCATTAAAAAACATCCTAAAGGATATGAAATGCCAGTTGGTGAGCGAGGACAAGGAATGTCTGGCGGACAGAAGCAGAGCATAGGAATTGCTCGTGCAATGCTTGTTGATACACCTATTGTAATAATGGATGAACCAAGTAATGCTATGGATCAAATAACAGAAACAAAACTTTTAGCAAATCTTGACAAAGCACTCAAAGGTAAAACCTCTATACTCGTCACACAAAAAATGAATCTCCTAAAAATTGTTGATAGGGTTATGGTCATAAATGATGGCAAGCTCATTATAGATGCACCAAAAGAAGAAGCAATTTTAAAACTACAAGCAGGAGGTTCTTCTGATGAAAAGAAATAAACCAGTAGAATACAGCGAAAAAGATTATGAATTTATGAACTCAATTAGTGCTGCTGTATTACAACAATCTCCTTCAAGAATGAGCTTAATATTAAAAATCTGGATTATAAGTATTTTAGCTTTTATTCTTTGGGCATCTTTTGCATCTATTGATGAAGTAACAAGAGGAAATGGCAAAGTCATTCCTTTTGGTCAAAATCAAGTCGTACAAAACCTTGAAGGTGGAATAGTTGAATCTATTTTAGTAAGAGAAGGTCAAAGTGTCAAAAAAGGGCAAGTTTTACTCAAAATCAACAATGCGAAATCTCTCTCAAGCAGCGAAACGAATAAAATGAAATACAATGAACTTTATGCAAAAAGGTTGCGTTTATATGCTGAAGCAAATCAACTTCCATTTCCTCAAAAATATTTCAAAGATAAGGATCTTCAACAACAAGTAGAGTTAGCACAAAAGCTCTACACATCGGACAAAATAGAAATGCTTGCCAAAGATGCTACTATCGTTAGTCAGATTGAGCAGAGAAAACAAGAGCTAAAAGAGGCAGAAGCAAAAATAAAATCTCTTAAAAAGTCGCTAGAGTTTGTCACTGAAGAGATATCAATGATGGCACCAATGGTAAAAGAGGGTGTAAAGTCTAAAGTTGAATTTTTAAAACTCAAACGCGAAGCAAATGGGATTGAAAATAAAATTGAAGCAGCAGAGCTCTCTTTACCAAGGTTAAGATCTGCTATACAAGAGTATAGAGATAAACGTATTAACTCTAAACAAGAATTCATCAATAAAGATAAACAAGAGTTAAATAAAGTATCTGCTGAACTTGAACGTATAAAAACACAACAGGTTGCATTTACAGACCAGGTAACTAGAACTCTCGTTACATCTCCAGTAGATGGAATAGTACAAAAACTTTTCATAAATACAGTTGGTGGTGTTATAAAGCCAGGACAAAATCTTTTTGAAATTGTACCAACACATGAAAAACTTTATGTTCAAATTAAAATCAAGCCACGAGATATTGCATTTATTCATCCTGGAGCAAAAGCAATGGTAAAAATTTCTGCATATGATTTTTCTATTCACGGTGGACTACAAGGCAAGGTAGTGGACATCTCTCCAGATACTATTACCGATAAAAAGGACCACACTTATTACCTTATCCATATTGAAACACAAAAAAACTATCTTGGGACAAAAAAACATCCACTTAAAATTATTCCAGGAATGACTGCTAGTGCAGATATTGTCACAGGTAAGAAAACAGTTATGCAGTACATTCTAAAACCTATTCTCAAATCAAAACAGTATGTATTTTCAGAGAGATAAGATGAAGACAATATTTTTTAGCACAGATGTAGACACCATAAATGAGTGGAAATCCCGCCACGATGTTAAAGATCTACTTGAAGTTACAAATTGTGATGCATTGCTTCAAGTATTGTCTACACTTAAAGAGTATATTATTGTAAGTGATTATGATTCAGTTTCACATAGCATAAATAAAATGCTTGCATCAAATACACTTCCTGATAAATTTATTGTTTTAGAAAAAGTTCCTGAAATCATTACAGGGAAGTCACTTATTTTAAAAGGTATTAAAGCATACGGGAATGCAAGAATGTTAAAGATTCACTACCAGCAGATGATTGAAACAGTCAAAGGTGGCAAAATATGGACATATCCTGAACTAACATTGGCTCTTGCAAAAGAGGCTAAACGCAGTAGTATCTCTGATGAGGCAGAAGCTCTTATAGAGCATCGTCTTACAGAGAAAGAAAAAGAGGTTATATATGCAATTCTAGAGGGGCTTACAAATGATGCTATAGCTAGTGAGCTCGACATCACACAGCGGACGGTTAAAGCACACATTAGTTCTATCTTCTCAAAATTACATGTAAACGATAGAGTTTCTCTGATTTTACTTCTAAAATAGACTCTAGCAGCTCTGTCTATTTTGTATTTCGGACACAGATAGCATAATTTTTATCGCACTTATCACTTGTTGATAAAAAGCCATTAGGCGCATAAACAACATAAGCATTCAACTCATCTTTTGCATCAATTTCATTGCTCCAGTAAAGAGTATTTCCCAAATGAGAAAACAGTGCATTACCTTTGCCTATTTTTGACAAGCTTTGTAATTCACTATGTGATGGCAATCTCCAATCAGAAAAGCCTGCAAACTCCATACTAGCACAATGTGCCTTTGCCATTTTCCAAATATAAAGTTTTTCACCTACTTCAGTGCTATCTTCCCACTGCAGATTCTTTTTCGTATTTATGACAGTAGCATCTTTTTTCACCCACACTTGCGCCTGAGAAACTATACTAATTAGGAATAAAAATAAGAGTATTTTAGCCATGTAGATTCCTTTTTCATTGTTTAGATTTTATTTTATTTTATTTATGCGCTAAGTATAATATATTACTGTGTAATTACTGTGCAGTCAATTTAAACTTCTCTTTATCAAAAAAGCTCTCTACTGAAATATTTTTAAAAGCTGCGTTTAGAGAAGTAAAAAGTTGTGGAAACTCCTGCTCCATTTTAGCAAGCATCTCTTTTGTGTCCGCTCTAGCATGTGGCATTTTTACATCAAAACGCATAGCTGGACATGCTTCATCGCCTATAGCTTCAATACCATTGTCTTGAACAAACGCAGTGAGTTGTCGCTCTCTCATTTGAATAAGCGGACGAATTACTATAAGTCCATTCTCTGCTCTATATTTTGGAGCTAAACTTCGCATCTGTCCATTATAGATAAAATTCATAAAAAAACTCTCAGCCGCATCATCCATATGATGTCCTAAAGCCACTTTATTGCAACCATTCTCTTTTGCTACGCCATAAAGGTATCCTCTTCGCATACGAGAAAAAAAACTACAGTATGACGAGTTTTTACGGATTTTATCTTTTGCTAGTTCATAGGTCTGTGTTTCATGTACTATATGGGGAATATCATATTTTTTACAGTGTGCAGAGAGTTTTTCAAAATTTTCACCCATACCATAACTGATGGTTACAGCCAAAAATTCAAACTTAAATGGAGCGCGTCGTTGTTGCTCTTTCATAGCATGAATCATAGTAAGAGAGTCTTTACCACCACTAAGTCCCACAAGAATTTTATCACCCTCTTGTATAAGTTCAAACTCGGCATTTGTCTTACCAAGTTTAGACATGATTTTTTTAGAAAGTTTTACTGCCATTACTTTTGTGCTAACTTATCTACCATGTTCATAACAAACGCAGCACTCTGCACTGCACTTGTCTCTAAAAATTCATCAAAGGAGAAACTAGCATCCATATCTGCTGCATCACTAATTGCACGCAAAATAAAAAATGGCACATTCAAAGCATCACAAACAACCGCAACACTAGCACCTTCCATCTCCAGTGCATCTGCACCAAAAGTATCACCTATCCAATTTTTACGTGCTTCATCTGCCACAAACTGATCACCCGTTGCTATAATACCCTCTTGAAGAGGTTTTTGCATCTCTTTTGCCACCTCATACGCCAAGCTGTTTAACTCTTTATCGCTCTCAACAAAAACAGCACCTTCAGGTACATACCCAAAAGGATGTCCAAACGCAGTGATGTCTAAATCATGTTGTGCTAGTTTTGTTGCTACTATTAAGTCACCAACTTTTAAATCAGAAGATATTGCACCAGCTACTCCAGAGAAAAGTAATTTCTTTGCACCAAAATGTTCACAGAGTGTTGCTGCGGTCAAGGTTGAGAAAACTTTTCCTATTTTTGAGTAGGCTATTACTAAGTTTAACCCTTTATATTGAGCTTCGTAGTAATTATTTCCAGCATAGGAAGTTGTTTTATACTCGCCTACTTTCTCTAAAATTGGAGCTATCTCTTCTGGCATTGCACCCATTATTGCTATTGTCATCTCTTGTATCCTATATTTCAAATGTTTTTATCTCTTTTTTAAATAGTGGAAGTTGCTTTACTATTTTGCCACTATTCTCTACCAAACAACTTCCACCCCAAAAACCAAGTCCATCTTCAAAACCTACTCTATTGACAAAAATAAGCTCTGCTTGACACTCTTTAGCTACTTGAGTAATAATCTCATACCACTTCTCTTGAATTTTTAAACCCTTTTCATAAAAGCCACGAGCAGGCGATGCAACAAGCACTATAATCAAATCAGGGTTAAGCTTTATTAACTCTTCATGAACGCTACTGTGCCATAAATCTTCGCAAATAAGCATAGATATTTTCGTACCATTACATTCAAAAGCTTCAAATCTATCTCCACCTTCAAAGTATCTCGCCTCTTCAAACATTCCATAATTTGGTAGATGAACTTTAATATGCTTAGAAATAAGCTCTCCATTACTAAAATATAGAGCTGCGTTTCTAAACAAATTTTCATCTCTTAAAGCAAGACCTACTGCTATATCTATCTCTTTACTTAACTGTATTAGTTTGTCTAACTCTTCTAGTGACCAAGCATCTTCAAATAATTTATCTTGTAAAAGATAACCACTCAAAGAGAGTTCGGGAAATACCACGAGGTCTGAACTCTCTTTTACATTTGTGATTATCTGCAAAACATCTTCTAAATTTGAACGATTTAGCTTCGGTGCAGTTTGTGCAAGTGTTACCCTCATATTATGAGCAAATTTCCTCTTTAACTTTTTCTAAAGATGCCATATCTGAAATATTTAGAGTTTTTAACTCTTTTGCAATTCTTCTGTTAAGCCCCTTTAATACAACACCATTTCCAAACTCTATAGCCATATCCACTTCAGGAGCAATAGCTTGAATTGACTGTTTGTATTTTACAGGTTTTACAAGTTGTTCTTTTAAAAGTTCTACTGCTTCTGCCTTTGTAGTATATGGTTTTGTAGTAACATTTGAGATAACTGGTGCTTCAAAATTATCTGTAATATATTTTTGCATTAACTCAGCTAAAGGAGCTTGTGCAGGCGCTAAAATATCACAATGTGAAGCTACTGACATATTTAAAAGTAGTGCTCTTTTTGCTCCAGCATCTTTAAAAATCTGCTCTAATGAAACTAAATCAGATTTCATACCAGCAACAACAAGTTGTCCATCTTGATTATAGTTTGCAGGCCAAACTTTTTTTCCTGCCTCTTGGGCATCTGCACAAATTTTTTCTACACTAGCATCATCAAGACCTACAATAGCCATCATTCCAGCATCTATTGTATCGCATGCCTCTTGCATTAGTGCACCTCGTTTATGCACAAGTTCTACTGCATCAACATAATCAATAGCACCAGTTGCACATAAAGCAGAAAATTCACCTAAAGAGTGCCCTAAAAAAAGCTCTGCTTTCACATCTGGACACTCTGCTTTAAATAGCTTATAGGCAATCATTTGTACAAGTAAAATAGCAGGTTGCGTATAAGCAGTCTGCCCAAGTTTTTCATTCTCTTGAAAAATTATTTCTTTAAAATCAACACCTATTCTATCTCCAGCTTTCTCAAACATTTCACGAGCAAGTTTTGAATTTTCATAAAAATCTTTTCCCATACCTACTGCTTGTGAACCTTGTCCTGCAAATATCATTGCTATTTTACTCATTTTCTTTCCTTTTATAAATATTGTTTATTCTCAGATATTTTTTTTCTAAGTGTGTTTCTATTTAAGCCCAGTTTATCTGAGAGTTGAAGCTGGGACTTATATTTTTTCAAACCAGCTTTAATTAATGGTGCTTCGTACAAATAGAGGAATTTTTTATAATCATTTTTAGAGCCCAGCTTGTCATAAAGATAATTTTCAAGAAGCTCCATCAAATCTCTATCCTTAATCTCCTGCAAAAGATAAGTAATCATAACTTGCCGTCTTAAAGAGTGTCCATTTTGAGATAAATCAGGCGTCATATTATCTAAAGAGCATAGCTCTTTATTTCCACCAAAAAGTCCATATGCTTCTTCTAAAAAAAGTTCTACTAAAGCAGCGACATCTTCAGCTCTTTCGCTCAAAGGTGGCAAATCAACCTTTATACTACAAAGTTCTTCAATCTCATTACTTAATATATAATTTGATGATGTGGCAATAACACGCACACTATTTTTTTTTATAGACTCTACCAATCTTTGTATATTTGGTGATAGATTAATATTGCTAATTATAATTTCATTTGAAGATTCTAATGCAGTAAGTAGCTCATCGAAATTTGATGCATCATAGACCATTGCATGGGGAAGAATAAAAGAAGCCAAAGTCTTTTTTCCAATGCCAGAGGGACCAATTATGAGTGCATTAACATTGAGTGTTTTTAAAAGACTGGCTGTCTTCTTAGCCTGCAAAGAGGCTTCAGAAGAGGTTATAAAATTAGTGACATCCACAACTGCTGCCGCCACCAGTACCACAACATCCTTCATCTTCTTGTTGATTTTCAACAGGAACACCTGAAAGAATTTCTTCAGCAGAGGCATCTCTAACATTATTGATTGCAACTGTAAACATTAACTCTTTTCCAGCCAAAGGATGGTTAAAATCAATGATAACAGTATCATCTTTAATCTCTTTAACTACAACTTGAACAGTACCGCCATCTTCACCTTGACCATAAAGAGTCATACCTTCTGTTAATTCAATTCCTGCAAATTGTTCTTTTGGAACTTCTTGAGTAGCATCAGCATTGTATTCACCATAAGCATCTGCTGGTTGTACTAAAACATCAGCTTTATCACCAATATTCATATCTTTAATTCCACTCTCTAAACCTGGAATGATTTGACCTTTACCATACATAAATACCAATGGAGCTCCGCCCATATTACTATCTACAACTTGATCTCCATCACGGACTTCATACTCTATTGAAACAACTTGATTTTCTTGAATTGACATTTTTTACCCTTATTAATTATTTTCGCGATTTTATCATAATATTATATATTATTGCTGAAAATCATACAGCTGATTTCAAATATCCAAATATCTTTTAGCCGCTCGTGCTTCTTTTGAATTTGGATATTTTTGTACAATTGCATTAAAAAATGCCTTAGCATGTTGTTTATCACCTGTTTTTGACATCGCAATTGCAGTATGTAACATTAAGTTTGGCATATATGATGCCTTCGAATACAAAGATGAACTCTTTTTAAAATAAGAAATTGCATTCTCATAATTTTTTCTTTTAAAATACATTTCACCAATCATATAATGTGAGTAAGCAGGTTTATAGTTGCGTTTAATTAAAGCTTCATAGTCAGATATTGCATTTGTATATCGCTTCTTATTATAATTAACTTTTGCTCTGTTATATAAAACAGCACTTTTAATAAAACTTTTTTTGCTTTGTGTTCGTGCCCCTCGCTTCATCTCTTTTGCAACCAGAGTTTTAAAACTATTGACATTTTTCACTAAAGCATTATAATCTGCTTTTGTTACATAATCTGTACTAATTGCATCTAATGATTTACTCAACTGTAAACTCAAAGCTTTCATCTCTTGTATTGCTTGTTTGTTTTCTTGAATGGAGAGACTTAATCTTTTTTGGTATTCATCAATATTTGTAAATGATATATCTGTAGAATGCTGTATATTTTGCAAATTAATCTTATTACTTTGTGATTTTCTGCTCAAACTTTCAATAATACTTTGAAGTCCATCAATTCTCTCTCGAAGTGAGTCTAATTGACTAGCCTGTGATTTACTCTTATTTGAAACTGTTTTGAGCTTTTTCTCTGTTTCTAGTAATACTTTTTCATTTTTCGTGAGACCATAAGGATTGCTGCTAGTGAGATCACCTGCGCCAAATGCTGAAGGCTCAGCACTCAACAATAACACAGGAGAAAGAGTTAAAAATAAAAAATAGAACTTACTAAATTTCATCTATTTGAAACTTATGGTAAAAGTTTAAAGTTAACTCTACGGTTTTTCGCCCAACACTCTTTTGTATGTGCTGTACATACAGGATTACTTTTACCGTAACTTACCATAGAAATACGAGATGCATCTATTCCATCTGCAACTAAAGCTTTCTTAACAGCATTTGCACGTCGTAATCCTAATGCGAAGTTATATTCATCACTACCCCATTCATCACAATTACCTTCTAATTTTACTTTATAATTAGATCCTACTTTTTTTCCAAGCTCTGCTGAAGCATCAATTTTTTCTTGCATTGCAGGTGTGATATTGTATTTATCAAAAGCAAAATATACAGTTGGTAATTTACTCTCAATAGAATTCATAGTAGACTCACTTGTTGATGAGTTTACTAAACTATTTTCACTTGAAACTGTTTCTGTCTCTACAGGCTGAACTTCTTGAGTTGCAGTAGATGCAACCTCTTCCACTGGATTATTATTCGCTGCTTTAGTATCTACAGCTGGTCCTTTTGAACTACATCCACTAAAAACTAATAGTGCTGCTACAACACCAGAAAGTACGATATTTTTCATACTACACATCCTTAATATTTAAAATTGGTTTATTATACCTAAAAAAGGTAATAAAATTTAATTGTTACAGTGTACTTACCAGTCCATTGATTGTATTCTTCCCGATTTTATAGGAAAAAGATAATTTTTATTAAAATTTAATCGTATTATTCCAATAGAACTTTGTCCTTTATAGTTTTTAACAAATATAATCGCATCCCCATCTTTTGAAAATTTAGGAAATTCATTTACGCCTGTGGCTGTAAGTCTACGAATAAGGTCAGTTTGCGTTGAGACTAAATGAAGATTAAAAGTATTTTGACTAAAAGCATTTGAACTCTCTCTTGCTTTATATACAATATAGTGTCCACTTGCACTACATGCGACATTACTGTTACCATAATAAACTACCTGATTTATCTCATTTGTCAATAAGTTTTTTGTAAATATCGTAGGATATCCCAGTCGAGATGAGACAAATGCTATTATATCTTTATTCATAAATTGCCCACCAACATCAATACCACTATAGGTAGTTTCTCTTTTATATGTATGTTTTTTTACATCATACAAATAGATATCGGGTTGTCCATCTTTTGCCATAGTTAATAAAAGATGATTGCCATCATTACTAACGTCTGAGCATATCATCATACCATCAGAAGAGATAATACTTTTTACAGAAGCCGTTTTAATATCTACATATTTTAAAGTAGGTTTATCATTATCTAAAGATGTATAATAAAAAGCAGTTTGTGACTGATTCGCCCATTTTGGAAAAAGATTAAAACCACCTTGAATAATTATATGTTGATATGTCAATGTATAATCAGCAATAATAATTTCACTTTTTTTAGGAGCAATAACTTTAGCAAATATGACTTTTTTCTTCATCCAACTCACAGGTTTTGCACCCATATATTCATTTATATCATAAGCAATTGCATGAGAAACAAACATATATATATCTTTTTTACTTACACGATAATTTTTAGAAAAAACTTCACTATCACCTTGCAGTAGTTTCATTTGAATATTCATCGCACCATTATCATCTTCAAATATTTTATAACGTAAAACATATTCCATATCTTTGTTACTCACCAATACCGAACTATCATTATACGCCACTACTCGATGATGTCTATCTACATTAAAAAGAGAAATTACATTTAAATCAGCAACAAGAGACTTAAAAAACCGTAGCTTAAATGTATTGTCATAGCTAATAGAGGAATCCTCAATAGCCAATGTAGGCAACGAATCTACCTTTTTAATAACTTCAATAGTTGCATCACCTGCATAAGCAATGTTAAACAATAAAAATAATAAAAATAAAATCTTCAATCTCTACTCCTTAGATATTAATGTAACAGTCGTTGTAGTCGTCTTTCCACTAGGATTAATTGGAAAAACCACATTAGTAAGTCTCTCCTTTATTCTGTCAACTTCACTATTTAAAGCTTTACTAGCAGAATAATTTAGTACTCTAAAATCAAGCATTTTACCAAAAGGGTCAAGCACAATTACAATTTTTACACGATTTCCTTCTGTATTTGGAGGAACATTAAAGTGTGCATAAACAATTGCTTGAATTTTAGCTAAATATTCATTAACCTCATTTGCAGCAGAAGTAGCATCTACAGATTCTTTTTCTTCTTTTTCCTCTAATTGTTCAACTCTTTTTTCTATCGGCTTGAGTTGATTATTCTCTTTAAGTTTAATCTGCTTTTGAATTTCGCTAATCCTCTTTGAATTCACTTTACGTTTTTTAACCTTGTGCTGAATCTTTTTAGTCCACACATCACTAAACAGATTATTAACATCAATATTTTCAGATGGAGAACTTGTAGTAGTTGCTATTTTTTTTACAGAAGATTTTGTTTTATTCACTATATTTTTCGTAGGTGAAAGAGCAATAGAAACTGATATGTAATTCTTTTTTTTAAAACCATAGGTTTTAATATCTTTTACTTGAAAAAGCATAACAACGAATACAAATAAAAAGAATATAAACAAAGACAAAGAGATGATTCCACTTATATAAAAGTATCGTTGATTATCCATTTGTTGCTAAAGAGACCTCTGTAAATCCAGCCTGCTTAACAGCTGCTAAAATCGACATCACGACACCATAATCTAAACGCTTATCTGCACTTATTAAAACAGTAGCTTTTTTATTAAGTTTATTAGAATAAAGATAGAAATTATCAATAAATGCACTTAATAAAAAATTATCTTTATTTATCTTTATATTCTTATCTTTATCAATAGTAATATGTACAGGTGGAATTTTTGAAAGTTGTTGTGTCATAGAACCTTGAGGTAATTTAATATTCTCTTCAAATATTACACTAGGAGCAATAACCATCAATATTGCGAGTAAAACAAGCATAACATCCACAAGAGGAGTTATATTTAACTCTGGTTTTTCATCCCAATCATATACCATAACACTATACCTTACGTGCTAATATCGCATCACTTTGCATTTGAAGATAACTAATAAGTTCATATGATTTTCTCTTGAGGATTTGGTGATAAGTATATGCAAATACAGCTACAAAGATTCCAGATGCAGTAGCGACTAATGCATCAGAAACCCCACTAGCTATAACATTCATTGTCCCAGATATCTGACCTATATGCGAAAAAGTATCTAATATAGAAACAACAGTACCAAACAGTCCAATAAATGGAGAAGTCGATGCAATTACAGATAAAACAGAAAGACCTTTCGTCGCTTCCTTCGTTGCCGCCAGCATACCCAGACCTAAAACTTCTTTTGAAATAACATTACTTGTTTGTAAAAAATTATTTAAAAATGAGTTTTCTTTTACAGTCGTAGCTCCTAATAAAAGTGCTTCCAAAGAGGCACTTTCACGAGAAAGCCAACTAGTAATAGAAAAATATCTATAAAAAAATACCCAATTTAACACCAAAAAGTAAACTGCTAATAAAACTAGAACACCAATGGTCACCGGATGACTTTTAAGATAAAAATCTATTAAATTATTAAACATCGGCTATATTAATCTTTGCGCTGCAGATTCAATTTTTGCTGAAACAGATGCAATAGCATTACCAGAATCAGCAATATCACTGATAAGCTTTTTAGCATTATCAAGTGCTTTTGCAATCTCTGATTCATTTTCACCACGAATTGGCGCTGCACCCTCTACAAGAATAACAACTTTTCCCTCATCAACCTGAGCTACACCCCAATTGATAACGATAGATTCGACTGATTTATCCTCTTTTTCAACATCGACAACACCAGCTTCTAACAATGTTGTTAGAGAAGCATGTCCTGCTAATACACCAAATTCCCCTTCTTCACCAGGGAGAACAACACCAATGGCATTATCATCATAGATAACACCATCTGGAGTTAGGATTTCAAGTTTAAACTTATCCATTACAGTCCTTTACTAAGCAAACGCTTATTTGTTTTTCTCATGTTTAGCGATAGCTTCATCCATACCACCAACCATATAGAAAGAGTTTTCTGACATATGATCATAATCACCATTAAGAATACCTTTAAATCCTTTAATAGTCTCTTCAAGAGATACATATTTACCAGGAGCACCTGTAAATACCTCTGCAACGAAGAATGGTTGTGACAAGAATTTCTCAATTTTACGAGCACGTTCAACAACATTTTTATCATCTTCAGAAAGTTCATCCATACCAAGAATTGCAATAATATCTTGAAGGTCTTTATACTTTTGAAGTGTTTGTTGTACACCACGAGCAGTATTATAGTGCTCATCACCTAAAATTTGCGGATCAAGTAATCTTGAGCTTGAATCAAGAGGATCAACTGCAGGATAAATACCTTTTTCAGCAATTTTACGGTTAAGAACTGTTGTTGCATCTAAGTGAGCAAAAACAGAAGCAGGAGCCGGGTCAGTCAAGTCATCTGCAGGTACATATACTGCTTGAACAGATGTAATTGAACCATTTTTAGTTGATGTAATACGATCTTGTAGAGCACCCATTTCACGAGCAAGAGTTGGTTGGTAACCAACAGCAGAAGGGATACGTCCAAGAAGCGCAGACATCTCTGAACCAGATTGTGCAAAACGGAAAATATTATCAATAAACATAAGTACATCAAGTTTTTTCTCATCACGGAAATACTCAGCCATTGTAAGACCAGTAAGTGCAATACGGTTACGTGCTCCTGGAGGCTCACTCATTTGACCATAGCACAGTGCAACTTTGTCCAGTACATTCGATTCAAGCATTTCGTGGTAAAGGTCATTTCCTTCACGAGTTCTCTCACCAACACCTGCAAAAACAGAAAGACCATCATGCCCATGTGCAACATTGTGAATAAGTTCCATGATAATAACTGTTTTACCAACACCAGCACCACCGAATAATCCAACTTTACCACCCTTAGCATAAGGAGCGAGTAAATCAACAACTTTAATACCTGTCTCAAACATCTCAGTCGTAGTTGATTGATCAACTAATGGTGGAGGAGCACGGTGAATTGACCACATTGGTGCATCTTCAACTTGATCTTTACCATCAATAGTCTCACCAATTACATTAAAGATACGTCCAAGAACTTTTTCTCCAACAGGAACTTTAATAGGTGCACCCGTAGCAGTTGCATCCATACCACGTACTAAACCTTCACTCATATCCATTGCAATCGTTCTTACACGACCATCACCTAAGTGAGCTGCAACTTCCAAAACTAAACGATGTTCACTTCCTTCTAAATTAACTTTAACTTCAATTGCTTCGTTAATTACTGGAAGATTACCATCGAAATCAACATCAACAACAGGTCCCATTACCTGGCTAATTTTTCCAATCATATTTTTCTCCATTATTTCATAGACTCCACACCACTGATAATTTCTATCAGTTCTGTAGTAATAGCAGCTTGACGTGCTTTATTAAATTGTACATTTAAACTCTTGACCATATCTTTAGCATTATTAGTAGCTGTATCCATCGCCTGCATACGTGCAGAGTGTTCAGCAGCAACTGAATCAATTAAAGAGTAGTACATATTGTAAGAAACATACTTTTTCACTAAAGAATCAAGCACTTTTTCTTCATCTTCTGCTTCAATTTCCAACATAGACTGAGACTGCACTTTTGTACAATCATAACTATTTGTATCAACAGGTAAAACCTTATTCACATGTAACTCTTGAGTTATCATGTTCTTATACCCATTGTATACAATATGAAGACCATCTATTTTCTCATCTAAATAATCTTCAATTGAAGTTTGAATAAACTCATCAGATCTTGTCTTATTAGGTTTTGAACTTAAATCAATGACTGTATCATACATTTCAACTTCATTATATTTAAAAAACTCAACACCTTTTTTACCGATACCACGTAAACGTACTTTTACATTTTTCTCTTTGTACTCTTTTAAAAGTTTATTGACTGCTTTAATAGTTTGAATATTAAAACCACCACATAAACCTTTATCAGCAGTAACAAATACAATGTCAACTATTTTTGGATTTTCAATCTGATGAAAACAACGATTTTCTAATCCTCCAACTTTGCTACATTCTATACGTCCAGCTATTTCGGCAATAACCTGATTCATTTTTTGAGCATAAAGACGAGAACGTTTTGCAAGTTCTTCTGCACGGCGAAGCTTAGCAGTCGATACAAGTTTCATCGCACGAGTCGTCTTTTGAGTGTTAGAAACACTCTTAATCTGTCTTTGAATATCTTTCAAGTTTGCCATAAAGTAATTCCTTAGTTAGCTACAAAGCTAGCTTTAAACTCTTCTAATGCTTTTGTTAATAATGCCTTAGTATCGTCATCTACTTTTTTGCTGCTTCTAATATTCTCAAAAATCTGAGGATAAGAAGCTTCAATAAACGGATATAACTCAGCTTCAAAACGAACTACATTAGATGGATCGAAATCATCTAAGAAGCCTCCATTTCCTGCAAAAATAATTACAACTTGCTTTTCAGCAGAAAGTGGTGAAAAAGGTCCTTGTTTAAGTACTTCAACCATTCTTTGTCCACGTTCCAATTGTTTACGAGAAACTTCATCAAGATCAGATGCAAATTGAGCAAATGCTTGAAGCTCACGAAATGATGCAAGATCAAGTCTTAAAGTACCAGCAACTTGTTTTGTTGCTTTAATTTGTGCAGCACCACCAACACGAGAAACTGAAAGACCAACATTAATTGCAGGGCGAACACCTGAGTTAAATAGATCAGTTTCAAGAAAAATTTGTCCATCAGTAATTGAAATAACATTTGTTGGAATATATGCCGCAACATCACCAGCTTGTGTTTCAATAATAGGTAAAGCAGTAAGTGAACCTGCACCCTCTTCATCAGACATTTTTGCAGCACGTTCAAGTAGACGTGAATGTACATAAAAAACATCTCCAGGATATGCTTCACGACCTGGAGGACGACGAAGAATAAGTGACATTTCACGATAAGCAACTGCATGTTTTGATAAATCATCATAAACAATTAAACCATGTCTTGCATTATCACGAAAATATTCACCCATAGTAACACCAGTATATGGAGCTAAAAATTGAAGTGCAGCAGCTTCAGCAGCAGTTGCAGATACAATTATAGTATATTCCATTGCACCATGATCTTCTAAACGACGAATAATTTGTGCTACAGTTGATTCTTTTTGACCAATTGCAACATAAATACATACAACACCATTCCCTTTTTGGTTAAGAATAGCATCAAGTGCAACTGTAGTTTTACCTGTTTGTCTGTCACCAATAATAAGTTCACGTTGCCCACGTCCAATCGGAACAAGTGCATCAATTGCTTTAATACCAGTTGCTAAAGGTTCATGTACAGATTTTCTATCCATAATACCAGGAGCTTTTTCCTCAACAAAACGCATTTCAGTCGTTTCAATTGGACCTTTACCATCAATTGGCTCACCAAGAGCATTTACAACACGGCCTAAAAGTGCATCACCAACTGGTACTTTTAAAAGTTTACCAAGACGCTTAACACTCATACCCTCTTTTAAAGATACTCCTGAACCAAGAATAACTACACCAACAGCACTCTCTTCAAGGTTCATAACTAAACCTCTTGTACCATCTTCAAATTCTACCATCTCTCCTGCCATAACATTGCTAAGTCCGTAAACCTGTGCAACACCATCAGCATAAGAAACAATTTTACCAGTTTCATTAATATCGACATTTAGTTCAAAATTATCGATACGCTCTTTAATTATTGAGCTGATTTCATCAGCCTGAATTTTTGCTACCACTATCCTTCTCCTCTCATTTAATGTTATATTGCTTTAATTATATGTTCTATAATTTGACTATTGATTCTATCTTTAGAAAAATTAATTTCTATACCTAAATCGTCTACTTCCACTTTAATACCATTAAAGTCAGTTTTTTCAAATGATAGTACTATTTTAGAATTATATTTTTCACTTAAACCTTTGCTCAAGTCTTTGATTATCTTTGCTTTTATGTTTGTATTACTCAAAACCACACCTGAGTAAGTTTTTGTCATATCAGCCAAGTTTTTCCTCAACTCTTCAGCAATTGCTGGAATAATATTAATCCGTTTGTTCTCTACTAAAAGCTTAATAAAGTTGTTTACTCTTTGAGAGTTAGCAGACTTTACCGCATCTAAAAGTAAAGAGGCTTTTTCATCTGCACTTACATTAGTACTAGCAATAATATTCAAAAATTTCTCATTCTTAAAAGAATCTGATAAACTTTCAAATATAGTAGTAACACTTTGCGCAAACGCAATGTCAGAATCAGACAATAAAGCTTTTATATATCTTTTTGCTATTAATTCTTCCATTTACGCCACCTTTTTCAAAATAACATTTGCCATAGCTTCTTTATCAAAACTATCCGCACTTTGACTTAATGTTTCAGTCACAATCTCTTCTACAACTTCACGAACCATTTTTCTCTCTTCAAACTCTTTTTTAGAAAGATTTTGTTTCGCAACAGTTTCTAGCTCAGCTTCACCCTGTGCCATAAGAGCATCATGAATCATTTTATTCTCTTTTTTAGATGCTTCTGCTAATTCTTGTGCAAATCTCTCTGCATCACTGATTTTAGCTAATGCATCTTTTTTTAGAGCAATTGATTCATCAAGTTTTTCTTGAACTTTTTTTAATTCGTCAGCAATACCTTGACTTCTTGAAGCAAAGTAATTTTTTATCGGTTCCCCTACAAGATACCATACAAGCCCGGCAAATAAGATGAAGTTTACAGTTCTTTGAACTATATCACTCCCACCATCTTTTACCTCTGATGCTAATGCATAAGTTGATATCATTAGTAACAATACTAGAATTCTACTCACATTACACCCTTATATCTGACTAAATTTAGCTGAAACAGCTTCTTTAAACACTGGAACTTGTTTGAGCAAGTCAGTAGTCAACTCTTTTTTAGCTTTTGAAAGTGATTTTTCAAATTCTAAATATTCTTGTGCAAGTTCAGCACGTTTTGCTTCTAACTTACTATCAACTAATTCCTTAGCATCCGCAATAACTTTTTCTCTTAGGGCCGCAGCTTCTAGTTTAGCATTCATAACTATTGTCTCTGCTTTATTGTTAAGCGCATTGATTTCATCATCATTATTACCTACTTTGTCTAGGTCTTTTTTAATGTCTTCATCACGCTTACTCATAAAACTTAGCAATGGATTATAAAGCCAACTATTTAGAACGGCTATAAGCGAAACAAATACAACAAATGTAGCCAAGAGTAGTATTGGATTTATATCTAACATAGCACCTCCTAAAAGTTGCGTGATTATACTATTATTAAATTGAAATGTTAGTTAAATGAAGTAATTATTTAGGTATTTATAAAAATATTAGTGAAAATGAGATATAAATTCTTCTATTTCATTTTCTGATGTAAAAGAGATACTAAGTGTATTATTTTTCACTTTGTATCCTATATTGAATGTATCAAAAATATTTTCTATTTTTGAGAAGTCATAAGTTTTAGAAACAGAAGCTTTATTGTGAAGTGGTTCACTCACTTGATTTTGCTCTTTTATACTTTTAATCATACTTTCGGTATCACGAACACTAAGTTTTTGACCAATAATAGAGTTCACTATCAACTGTTGCTGTTTATCATCCAAACCAACAAGCATTTTTGCATGTCCAGCAGTTATTTTTTGCTCTATCAAAGCTTTTTTAGTCATCTTTGAGAGCTGAAGTAAACGCAGTGTATTTGTAATATGCGTTCTGCTTTTATGAATCATCACAGAGAGCCCATCATGTGTTATGTCATGCAGTTTTAAAAGTTCATTATATGCTTCTGCTAATTCAACAGAATTTAACTCTTCTCTTTGAATGTTTTCAATAAGCGCGAATTGGCGCATTTTATGCTCATCACTATTAAGAACAATCGCTCGAATCTCTTTCATTTTTGCTAATTTAGATGCACGAAATCTTCGCTCGCCGGCAATTAAAATATAACCATCAATATCTTCTGTAACAACTATAGGTTGCAATAGACCATCATTTTTTATAGATTCTGCAAGTTCTTGTAAAGACTCTTCATTAAATGATTTTCTTGGTTGAAAAGGATTAGGTCTAATCTCTTTAAGCGGAATTTCTAAAATTTCATCACGCTGTGTTCCCTCATTATCATATGCTTCATCTATTTCACCTAAAAGTGCATCAAGACCTCTACCTAATTTTTGACTTTTCACTACAACAGCTCCTTAAAAAACTGAAAATTATTTAATAATAGCTTGTGCTAAATGTTGATAGGCTATAGAGCCAGTTGATTTTACATCATAAAGAATTGCAGGCTTACCAAATGATGGAGATTCTGCAAGTTTAACATTTCGTGGAACTACGATATATTTATCTGCTTCATCTTTAAAAAGCTTTCCTTTAAAGTGTTGGCGTAAATCAGCAAACACTTGTTTAGACAAATTATTTTGAGAAGAGAACATTGTCGGCAAAAAGCCTTTTACAGCCAATTTTGGATTGATTGACTTTCTTACAAGTTTCACTGTATTTAAAAGCTGTGCCAGGCCCTCAAGTGCAAAAAATTCACACTGAATAGGAATAATAACTGAATTTGCTGCTGAGAGTGCATTAATAGTCATAGGTCCAAGAGCAGGAGGAGAATCAATAATAATATAGTCATAATCTTTTTGTACATTTGCAATAGCTTTTTTAAGAACCAATTCACGGCCCTTTGCTTTGTCTGCATCATAGTACTCTTTCTCAATTCCAACTAATCCTATATTTGACGGTGCGAGATGGAGCGTTGGCAAGTCAGATTTTAAAATAATATCTTTAAGTTTTTTTGTTCCAATTAAAACATGATATATATTAAATTCATAATCATTTCTATGAAAACCAAGTGATGTTGTCGCATTCGCTTGTGGATCCGAGTCAATCAAAAGAACTTTTTTTTCTGCAACAGCAAGTGAAGCAGCTAAATTTACAGCAGTAGTAGTCTTACCCACCCCACCCTTTTGATTTGCAATTACAATTATTTCACTCATCGTCTGCTATATATCCTCTCACCATTAATACTTATGCTACCATCATCTTCTAGTTTCACTCTTTGGAGTGAAATCTTATGACCATCTTTATGTGTAAAAAACTTTTTATTTGTGTAAAATTCTAACTTATATTTACTAAAAACTTGCTTCCATAAAAGCTTTTTTTCAAGATTTTGAAAATAAGTTTGTAATAAACTTTTTTTATCTATATCAATATCTAATTTTGCAAACTCTGAAACGGAGGAAACAAGGTTAATACCAACACCACAAATTATAGTTTTATCTACGACCGTAGTTATCATCCCCCCAATTTTATTGGCACCAATATAAAAATCATTTGGCCATTTTAGTACTACCTCAGAGCCAAACGAAGCCAAAGTCTCTTTTAAAATAAATGCAAAATAGATAGATGCAGACTCCAACTTTAAATCTGTTGGAAGATCTTCTAATGGCAAGGCAAAGGAGAGAAAAAGATTTCCCTCTTTTGAAATCCAAGAATTATCTCTACTTCCTATTCCATGCGTTTGTACTTGAGCTATAACAGCAACTGGTCCAACTATCTCTTTTAATTGTATTGATTTTTTAAGATATAACTGTGTTGAATCAACAGATTTAAGAGAGAGTATCTTCAAGCACAACTCTTTTACCATTTATATAAGAAGTAATATCCATCTCTTTTTTGGAGTTTGGTTGTACTCTAAAAATTCTAATTGCACCACGCTTACAGGTCACAACTATGCTATCTTTATCTATAGCTATAATTTTACCAGCTTCATCAAACTCTTTTTCTCTCTCTTGCAGTGCTATTTTTTTTAATTTTAAACCACTTGATAGATAAATTCCAGGCCAAGGTGTAAATGCTCTATATTTGTTAAAAAGCTCTACAGCATCATCAAAACTAACTTCACCATCAGCTTTAGTTATCTTTTTACAATGTGTTGCCTGCGTTTCATCCTGCTTTATAGGACTTAAACTAGAAAAGTTTTCTAATACATCAATAGTCAAATCAGTAGCGACATCAGTAAGAGCATCAAAAAGCTCTTCAACCATCTCATCATCAGCTACATCTATAGTTTTTACCTTTAAAATAGCACCAGTATCAAGCCCTTCATCCATAAGCATAGCTGTCACACCAGTTTTTGTATCCCCATTTAAAAGAACTTGTTGAATAGGGCTTGCCCCTCTATAGTGAGGTAAAATGGAAGCATGGAGATTAATACAAGGAGCATAAGTAAGAATCTCTTTAGGTAAAATTTGTCCATACGCTGCAACAACAATATAATCACAAGCAATGGTTTTAAGCTTTTGCACTGTCTCTTCATCACGCAATCTTGTTGGTTGATAAACCGGTACATTATATTTCATTGCTAAAGTTTTAACAACGGGAGCAGTCATAATTTTTTTTCGTCCAACGGGTTTATCAGGCTGAGTATAGACTGCAGTTACATTTATAGCTTTTGCATCGAACAGTTTTTGTAAAATTTTTTCTGCATAATTTGGTGTTCCCATAAATATCACATTCATCTATTAGCCTTTTTTGTAAAAATCGTGCCACCCTTATGCTTACCATCAAGCATAAAACTCTCTACATCACTCAAATCAAATCCACTTGCTAAAAACATCTCTTTATCTGCGTTTAACAGATACTCAGCTGCTTTTAATTTTGTAACAATTCCACCAGTAGCAAAAATATTGTTTGGATTTACATCTTTTTGTAACTCTTCTTTATCTATATTTTTTACTTTTTTAACTACCTGTGCATTAGCATTTTCACGAGGATCGCTATTGTAGTAAGCATCTATATCTGAAAGAATTATCAACATGTCCGCATCTGTATGATTGGTAATATAAGCAGAGAGTTGATCATTGTCACCAACTTCAAGTTCATCTGTAGCTGTGGCATCATTTTCATTGACTATAGGAATAACGCTATTTTTTATTAAAGTTTCTACAGTTGCTTTAACTCTTAAAATATCATCCTCTTTTTTCAGATTTGCTGCTGTCACCAAAACTTGTGCTACCACTTGATTATATTTAGCAAATTTACTTGCATATTTTTGCATCAAAACTGGTTGCCCAATAGCCGCCAAAGCTTGTTTATTTGAAACAATTGTTCTATCAAGCTTTAACTTTGTATATCCACCAGCTACTGCACCTGATGAGACCAAAATAACTTCATATTTTTCTCGTAATTTTACAAGAAAATCAACTAGTGCCTGCATTCGTTTAAGTGCTATTTCACCATTCTCAGTTAAAACAGCACTACCAACTTTGACTACAACACGCTTCATAAAAATTACTTTCTAGTTTGATGTACTAAATTAAAGAGTGAATATTTTAAAGGCTCTATATTTTTATTTATAGCTGATGAAATTGGAATAATAAAATATGGTTTTTCACTATCATAACCCAATGTCTCATCTGCACTATCTTGTATAAAATAAGGAAGTTCATTATCAAAATCAAATTCACTCTTTTTAGTTGGAGTTAAATCTAACATCTCAATAAAAGAGTTAATTTTTTCATTTAATTCATCTGGTGCAACTATATCAACACGAGTAAGAGCAATAGCATATCTTGAAGTTCCAAGTTTTTGTGAAAATGAAGCAACCTCATTTTTAAGTGTCTCTATTTGCTCTTTTAAATCTCTATATGAAGCTAAATCAATCATAAAAAGAAGTGTTTTTGTTCTCTCAATATGGCGTAAAAACTTGATTCCAAGACCTTTACCCTCATGAGCACCACCAATGATTCCAGGAATATCTGCCATTACAAAAGATTCATAATCACCTATGTTTACCTGACCTAATTTTGGAGTAAGTGTTGTAAATTCATAGTTTGCTATTTCTGGTCTTGCATTTGAAACAGTAGAAATAAGTGTCGATTTACCGACATTTGGAAAGCCTACTAAACCAACATCAGCAATAAGCTTCAAATCTAATTTAATATTTCTTGTTTGACCTTTTTCACCAGGTTGCGCATAAGTAGGTCTCTGATTTGTTGGAGACTTAAAGTGTGTATTTCCAAGTCCACCTTTGCCACCTTCGAGAAATTTCTCTTCTTGACCATGTTTGAGCATATCAAAAAGCACTTCACCAGTTTCACTATCTACAATCTGCGTTCCAGGCGGTACAATAATGACCTTCTTAGCACCAGACTTTCCAGTACAATTTGAACCTTCACCCTGACGACCGCCATCAGCTTTTATATGCATTTTTCTTTGAAAATGAGAAAGCGTGTGTGTATTATTATCACACTTAAACCAGATATCTCCACCTTTTCCACCATCACCACCATTTGGACCACCATTGAGTACAAATTTTTCGCGACGAAATGCCACACACCCTTGCCCACCTTTTCCTGATGAGACTGTTAATTCGACACTATCTGTAAACATTATTTTATCCTTGGTTTGCTTTTATGGAAGCATAAATATTTAAAAATAGACTATTATAAAATAGTTACATTATTAAATATTTAAAAATTTATTTTTTTGGAAAAATCCGAAAGAAAGAGTTGCTTAGGCATAAAAGCCTAAACAGTTGTAGAACTATGCAGCAGGTATAATTGAAACTTGTTGACGTTTTTTATCTTTTCTCTCAAACGCAACAGTACCATCAACTAAAGCAAAAATTGTATGGTCTTTTCCCATACCAACATTTTTACCTGGGTGAACTTTAGTTCCACGTTGACGGATGATGATATTACCAGCAATTACTGCTTCACCACCAAATTTCTTTACACCAAGTCTTCTACCAGCCGAATCACGATTATTCTGTGTACTACCTTGACCTTTCTTATGTGCCATCTTCTGTCTCCTTTAATTTGGTTCCCAAATTTAAGGGAACCTCTTCATTTATTTTTTACGAGATGGAAAGTAATTTCCCTCTCTAACGTTAGCACTAGGCTTCACTCAGCGTGAGGCTCACGGTGCTAGCACCTTTAGTTTTAGACTACTTTACTAAGCAGCTATTTTCGTGATACGAACACGAGTGTAGTCTCTTCTGAAACCACGTTTTACTTTACTATCTTTACGACGACGTTTTTTGAAAGTGATAACTTTCTTATCACGGCCTTCGCTGATAACTTCAGCAGTAACAACAGCACCATCTACGTATGGAGCTCCCATTTTAAGTTCTCCAGCATTTACAGCTAGAACTTCTTTGATTTCGATAGTAGCTTCTGGCTCAAGAGACATTTTATCTAAAGATAATATATCACCCTCTTGAACTTTATACTGCTTACCACCATTTTTAATAATTGCGTACATCTATGGTCCTTAAATATTTTTAGGTTGTATTTCTACAAAAAGTTCGGAATTATACCTAACTAAGTTTTAATTTATGTTTAATCTTTAAGACTTTTTAAAAAGAGTAATCGTTTACAAGCGCTATAGCATCAATTTCTACAAGTGCATTTTTAGGTAAAGTTTTTACAGCAACAGTTGAACGAGCTGGCTTATGTGCACCAAATGCTTTTTCATACACTTCATTTACTACTGCAAAAGAGTCCATATCTGCTAAAAATATAGTTGTTTTTACAACACTATCCATTGAACTCTCAGCCTCTTCAAGCACTGCTTTAAGATTTTCTAAAACTCTTACTGCCTGCACACCCACACTCTCACTCAAAAGTTCATCTGTACCTTCTGGTGTTAATGCAATCTGTCCTGAAGTATAAACCATACCATTTACAACAGTTGCCTGTGAATATGGTCCTATCGCTGATGGCGCTTTATTTGTTTGTATAAATTTCATTTTTTCTCCCTGTTTTCTTGATATTTTTCTTCCGCATTATCCATAAAAGAGTTAAACATCTCTTCATCTCTATACCCTAAAGAAGCGTAAAGAGTGTTCCCTTTTGCATCTACAAAGTAGTGCCTTGGAATTGGTGCAGTTTTAAACTTTGCAGGAATTATATCTCTATCTCGTGAAAGATGAATAGTAATAAACTCTCTATGCAGTCTCTTTTTTATTGCTTTAATTTGTAAAGTTGTACGCTCAAATTTTCGGCACCAGCCACAACTGTCTGAAGTAATCAAAACATACACCAACTTATGAGTTTTTGCAGCTTCCTTAAGTCCTTTTTGATAATTATGTGACCAACCTAGTTCAAGAGCTTGCAAAGAACCAATAAACAGTAATAACACAAAAATAATTCTCATATTTATCTCCACTCTTCTATTAAAGTTTTAAACACTTGATGCAACTCCTGCACTTCTTTTAAAGTTGTTCTCTCATTTATAGAGTGAATTGTATCATTTTTTACACCAAATTCTATGACATCAATTCCAAACGCAGCGATAAAGCGTGCATCACTTGTTCCACCTGCCGTTGAGTGTTTTGGTGCTATTTTTGCCACTTTTTCAATGGCTGCATCAATATTTTTGACAAGTTTTGTATTTGTATTAGTTTTAAACGGGTACGAGCCCTGTGTTAAACGCAGCTCATAGTCAAAATCTTTCAAATACTTCTCTACAAATGCTCGTACCTCTTTTTGTGTTGTTTTTGTATTGTTTCTTACATTAAACATCATTTTGAGTTCATTCGGTGTTACATTTGTTACCTGCATTCCTGAACGAATATCAGTCGCAACAAACTTTGAAGGCGAAAAATGCTCATCGCCCTTATCTAAATCAACACCTGCCATATTTCCAAGAACTTGTGCTATTTGATGAATAGGATTTATTGCTTTTTCGGGGTATGCAGCGTGTCCTTGCTTTCCTTTTAGCGTAATATAGCCATTTATAGAACCTCGTCGTCCCACCTTTATGGCATCACCAAACTGCTCTTCACAAGTAGGCTCAGCAACCACACAGACATCAGGAAGCATCTCTTTTTCTTTAAGGTATTCCAGCACTTTTACAGTACCGTTAATCGCATCACCCTCTTCATCAGAAGTTAATAGCAAAGAGAGTGTTCCTCTAAACGCAGTCGCTTCTTTTAGAGCCTGTGTAAACGCAGCGACACCACTTTTCATATCTTGCGCGCCACGCCCATAAATATAGCCATCTTTTTGTGTTGCAATATAGGGATCACTATCCCAGCCGTCTCCTGCAGGGACAACATCAACATGCCCCGCAAAACAGAGATGCTCACCTTCACCAAATTTTTTATAAATAAAAAGATTTTTTACATCTTCTACATCAACTCTAATAGCACTGAAACCCTCAAGATAATCTTCTATAAAATTTAAGATTCCACCATCATCCGGTGTTTCACTTTTAGAATTTATAAGATATTTAAACAGTTCTATAAGTTCCAAAATTTAATCCACTGGATTTTCATAAAAAATGTATGGTGTTGCATAGTTACTTATCTCAAAATAGAGCTTTTTCTCTCCTTTATCCACACGAAAATTTTGATTTGTATCAAGATAACCATATCCATATCTATAATTTCTAGGAGTAGTACCATCTGTACTTGTTGCAGTAGTAAGTTTTCCAACTTTAATAAATCTTTTTACAAGTTTACCACCCATATAAATATCTAAAACCCCATTACTTCCCGTCCAATTTTGCAAAGAGCGCCCTATCTTATTTTGTGTCTCTTGCGTACATCCAGCAAAAAACAGACTTATCCCAACCAATGTCACTAAAATGATTTTTTTCATTATATCTCTCCATATTTTAATTTTTTTAAAGCTGCTTCTTCATCATCTTGACGCATTAAAGATTCGCCAACCAAAAAGGCATCTACACCAGCTTTACTCAAATCTTCAAGCTGTCCATGCGCATAAATACCACTCTCTGCTACAATAATTTTTCCATTTGGAATAAGAGGCATCAACTCATACGAAAGATTCATATTCATCTCAAAAGTTTGCAAATTTCTATGATTTATTCCAATGATGTCCGCACCAGCATAAATGGCTTTAACTAAATCTTTCTTATCATGAACCTCAACAAGTGCTTCCATTCCCAGATGTCTCGTATAGTTGAGTAACTCTTTAAGCTCACTTTTACTCAGTGCTGCTGCAATTAAAAGTATAAAATCTGCTCCAAATACAAGTGCTTCTAAAATCTGATATTTTGAGATAATAAAATCTTTTCTAAGCAGTGGAATCCCAACATATCTTCTAATACCTGCAAGATAATCTAAAGAACCTTGAAAAAAGTGTGGTTCAGTTAAAACAGAAATGGCACTAGCCCCACCTCTTTCATAACTCTGTGCAATCGCCAAAGGATCAAAATTTTCGCGAATAACACCTTTTGAAGGTGATGCCTTTTTTACTTCAGATATAATTCTATAAGGGTCATCCTCTGTAGCTTTAAGATAAGGAATAACCTCTCTGGGTTGTCTTGCATTATATGCCAAAGAGCGCCCTAACCAATCAAGTGAAAACTCTTTTTCTCGTTTTATCAAATCTTCTTTTGTCTTTTTTATAATATCATCTAAAATCATTTTTGCTTTCTTACCTTTTTTGTTTTATAGGATTTATTTAAACACTTTTTTACCGCATTTATATGTTTAATTACTTCTGGATTATCGCCACCTTCAAGTGTAGCAACTCGTCTGAAAATCTTCTCAGCCTTGTTACACTTTCCTAGCTTATAATATCCCCATGCTAAAGAATCCAAATAGTACGCAGAATCAGGATTTTTCTTTAAAACATTTTCAATATATGCCATTCCTTTTTTCACATCAACATTATGATCAATCAAAATATAACCCAAATAATTTTCATATAAAGGATTTTGTGTTTGAGCTACTACATCTTCAAGTTTTTTTACTACCTCAGCAACTCTTTTTTTAGAGATATTGTTCTCATGACTCTCATATTCATAAATAGCATCCTGCCCTAAATAATTCACATCTGCAGTTTTTACATAGAGTTTATCTGCCAATTTATAAGCTTTTTCATAGTCTTTACCTGTAATATAAAGTTGCAACAAGACATCATCATCCGCCCCACTCTCCTCAAGAAAATTCATAAGTTTAATATAGTCTCGTTTATACGCATAAATTTGTATAATTTTTTGTGCAACGTTTTCACTCTTATCTACATTATAAAGGCGCTTGTATGTAGACAAAAGCCCATCTATATTGTTTTCATGACTATAAATACCTATGAGCCTATTGCAGATAAGCTTCGAGCAACCATTAATACGTGTATCTGTTTCCAAATAAGCAATAGCATCTTTTTTTCTATGTAAATTTGAATATAGTATAACAGCCATTTTATCTAAAATTTTTTCATTATAGTTTTGAACATAAGCACTATCGAGATATTTTAGTGCCATGTTATACTCTTTTTTCTTTATAAACACATCACTAGCTAAAAGATAGTCATCAGCCTCTTTTGTTTTAGCAGCAAGAGACACAGCAATTTTTTTTGCCTTATCAAGCTCAGGCAGCTTTATTAAAGCCATGATTTTATATCTCACCAACTTCACATCTGCTAAAGAGTTTTGATTCAAAGTATCAACACGTGTAATGACTTTTTTATATTCAGCAGCCTTTAAATCATCCGCTAAAGAGCGATATAGGTACTCTTTTTTTGAAGATTTTTTATAGAGCTTTTCAAACAAAGTAGCAGCACTCTTATAATCTCGTATCTGTTCTGCACGAAGAGCAAATAAAATATAGGTGTCTTCACCTTCAAAAGCCTTTTCATTTGCTTTTACCGGCACATGTTGCGTCGAACATGAGATAAAAGTAAGCGATAATAATATAATAGTAATAATTTTAATCATCAATAATTCCTGGACACTCTTTTTTTAATTCATCTACCCGCGTTTTAAAATAGTCCCAAAAAGGAAAAGTTTTACACTGAGATGGTCTTGCCATATATATTTTACAACCATTTGATTCTCTATCATAGAAAACACACTCATAAGAGTCATTAAACTTCTGCTCTTTTATTGAAAATTTATAACCTTTTTGAAAAAGGTATTTTACCCTGAAATCGTTAACCTCCATCTCAAGAAGAGAAGCGATGTTTTCAATCTCATTTTTACTAACATAAATGTAACCACTCTCACCAGTACAACAACGACCTTGACATGTTGCACAGGCATCCGCATTAAAACTGTATGGATAACCATCTTTTTTTATTATATTTGACATTTTATACTCTGTGTATTTGCTTTTTTATATATTTCTTGAACTTTTTGTGAAGGTTTATCACCTTCAAAACTAATAAACGGTGGCCACACTTTTAACATAGATTTTGAGCCATTTCTTGCATGAACCATTACCAATGAAGCGTTTCTGTCACTCTTAGGATGTACAAACTGCACATCCTCCACTCGCATTTTCACTTTTGCCAAAAGTTCACAAATAAGAGCAAATTGCGTAGCATCATAACAAAATATAAAATGCGAATGCGGCTTTAAAAGTTGTGAAACTTTCTTAAAAAATGGCTCAAGAGGAAGGTTTACATTATAACGCGCATGAAAAAGCATCTCATTTTCACTCTTTTTCACCCCCTCAGGATAAAAAGGAGGATTTGAGATTATATAATCATATTTTTCTGAGTTATCAAGTTCTAAAAAATCACCTGCATGTAAACGCAGCTCAATATTATTTACCCTTGCGTTTACTTTTGCATACTCCCTAAACGCAGCCTGTTTTTCCACTGCTTCTAAAGTTACTTTTTTATTATCCCTTGCTACTAACAAACCTACAACACCACATCCTGCTCCAACATCTAAGACTTTTCCTTTTGGTTTAAAAAAATTGATAAAATCATAAAGAAAAATAGAATCACTGTTGTAACAGTAGCCTGATTGTGGCTGATAAAGAAGCATTAATTAAAGTCCCTTGGGTTATAATATCGCAATTATATCATAGGGTACCACTAAAAACCCTAAAGGACTATTTAAATGATTATCATTCCTGCACGCTTAGCATCAACCCGTTTTCCACAAAAAGTACTCGCTGAAATTGATGGGCTTCCTATGGTTGTGCGCACTGCAAAAAGAGTTGCACATTTAGACAAAGTGGTCGTTGCGGCTGATGATGAAATTATCATCAAAAAGTGTAAAGAGTATGGCATTGATGCCATGCTTACTTCCACTACACACAAAAGTGGAACAGATAGAATCTACGAGTGCGCTTCACTCCTTGATTTACCTGATGATGAGCTTATCATCAATGTCCAAGCAGATGAGCCTTTTATAGAGCCTGATGTTGTTGAAGCACTTATGAGTAAACTAAAAGAACTCCAAACACAGCAAAGAGACTTCATCATGGGAAGTTGTTACAACTCCATAAATGCCCAAGCAGCAATAGACCCAAACCTTGTAAAAGTAGTACTTGATACAGCGGGTGATGCCATCTACTTCTCTCGAGCAAAGATTCCCCATAACCAAAGTGGAGAAGCAGTTTACTTCGGACACATCGGTATCTACGGATTTTCAAAAAAAAGCCTCAAAGAGTTCTGTAACCTCAGCGATGCACCCATAGAAGATATAGAAAAGCTAGAACAACTCCGCGCGATTTATCATCAAAAGAAAATAGCAATGGTAAAGGTAGCAAGTACAGGTTTTGGGATTGACACAAAAGAAGATTTAGCAAGAGCGATAGAGATATTTTTATAATATCTCTATTTGAGTTTTTATTATAATAAAGTTGCAAACTCCACCGCTTTTACAGCCTTGGAAAAATAATACCCCTGCATCAGACAACAACCATTTTCCAATAAATACTCTTTATTATCTTCTGTCTCCACACCCTCTGCTAAGACTTCCAGATTCAAAGCATTTCCAAGGGCAATGATAGCTCTAACTATCTCTTTGCTATCAAGATTTTCATCCATATCAAGTACAAAAGATTTATCAATCTTAATTTGCGAAATCGGAAATTTTTTGAGGTATCGAAATGAAGACTCACCTGTCCCAAAATCATCAATAGATAAAGAGATACCTAAAGCTTTTAATCCTAAGAGTGCTTCACTATTTTTTTGTGGTCTTTGCATCACTTGTCTCTCAAGTATTTCAAGTTTCAGCCACTCTGCTTTAAAGTCATAAATTTGCATAACTTTTTGTAAATACTCCAAATAGTGAGAATTTTCTAGCTGTTTTATAGCCAAATTAAGTGACAATATCCCCGGATTTTTTCCCTCTTTGTACCACTGACTAAACTGTGCCATAGCACTCTGCATCATCCAATTGTCTATCTCAATGATCAGATTACTCTGCTCAGCAATAGGAATAAATTCATCAGGAAATAGCATACCACTCTGAGCATCATTCCATCGAATAAGTGCTTCAGCTCCTACTATTTTCCCACTCCTGCCATCTATAACAGGCTGATAGTAGGTTTCAAAATAGTCATGTTTCAAGGCTTCTCGTATGCCATTTTCTATTTTTATTTTATAAGAGACTATCTGTGTCATCTCATTAGAGTAGAACCAGCCTCTGTTTCTTCCCTCTTGTTTTGCCTTATACATTGCGGTATCTGCATACTTCACCAAATCACTTAAAATTTCTGTATCGTCAGGAAAAATACTTATACCAATACTACATGAAATATGAAATGTATGTTTTTCAAAGATATAGGGCTTTGCCACCTCCGTTAAAATATTCTGCGCTTTTTGGACAACCATATTTAAATCTTCAACATTTTCCATAATGATGGTAAATTCATCACCACCAATTCTCGCAACAGTATCTTCCTCTCTTATATGGCTCTTTAATCTTTGTGCAACTTCTATTAAAAGAATATCTCCTATATCATGACCAAGCGAGTCGTTTATCTCTTTAAACATATCTAAGTCTATAAAAAAGAGGGCAACTTGTACTTCATCTCTGGTAGCACGAGCAATGGCATGCTGCAGTCTGTCATAAAAAAGATTTCGATTTGCAAGTCCAGTAAGTACGTCATGATTTGCCTGATAATAGAGTCTCTCTTGCATCTCTTTTCTATTTTGAATATTTCTCCAAGAAGCATATACATATTTTTTGTGCTCTATATCTATTGGTACAAGCTTTATCTCAAACCATGTCGGAGTACCATCGTATGTGAAATGTACCCATTCAAACTGCTGGTCTTCTCCTCTTTTTGCCGCAGCAATATACTCTTTTGCAGCTTCCATAGATGATCTTCCATCTGGCTGGTACTCAGGTGAGACCTCATAAGGTGCAGCATTAAGAAGTTTTTCTTTTGAAGGATAGCCTAAACTTTTATATGCAGTTTCATTACAATCCACAAATTTATCCCCCTCAATTACTAAAATCCCCTCTGCAGATTTTTCAAAGAGTGTTTCAAAAGCATCTTTTTGATTTTGCAAAATCTTTCTATTCTCTTTTATCTCTTCACTCACTACATTAATTAAATGAGCTAATGCATTGATAGAAATAGCCTGATGTGTAAATTCTTTAGAGATTTTATTAATCCGTTTTTTACTATTTACCTGTTCATCTTCACTCAGCACAAGAAGTGTCATTGTTTGGTTCAAAAACTCTTTTTTCTTTGCTGTATAAAACTCCCCATGCGTAAAAAATCCACTCGTAGGTGCAATCTTTGCAAGTGGAAGCAACTCATTTATAATATCATCATTGAGGTAATGTCGCCGTGCTAAACAGGAGTATATAAAAATAGCCTCTACCGGTTTTTGTGCAACATTTTGTGCTATTTGTGTGGATTTTGCATGAATACTTTTAACATCACCATATCCAAATTCTACTGTATCTCCATCTTGAAAAGCTCCAGCAAAACTCAAGCTACCATCAGAATGTACTTCACTCACAGCTCGTGAAATCAAAAAATCGCCTCTGTTTATTATAAGAGGAAACTCTGTTCCACTAGTAGGAAGGGCCTTGGCTATATCTTCTCCAAGATAATGTTTATAAGTCTCATAAGCACTGCGTTTACCTATGGTATAAACACGATTATTTACTGCTTTTGTAATGGTAAGTGCAATACCTATTTGTGACCAGTTATAACTGTAGTCTGTATAAACATTTAATGTTTTTGAGTTTAAAGAAACTGCTACTGCACCCTTTGCAAAAATTTTATCTTTTGTAAAAACATATGTACGCTTATTCACTTCACCGTGAGCTGCTATACCACCTGAAATTACTATATTTTTATTTATACTGCTAATTCCTTCTAAATACTCTTCACCCCAAGTGTTATAGCTCGTTGCAAAACTTATGAGTGCTTTCGTATCTTTTTGCACAAGCTCTTGTGCTAATGCCTTACCGCTGGAAAAACCTTGGTCATCATGTATGAAATATGCCACTTCCAGAGAAGTTTTTTCAAAATGTGTAAAATTTATAACCGCTGCGTTTAAAGAGACCTCTGTATCTGCTATTTGCCCATCTGTTGTTGCACCTATAATCCTAGCATGCAAAAAAAAAGTATTGAGCTCTCTAAGAAGTTGCTCTATAAACGCAGCCTCATTTATATCTGTAAAAATTTGGATAAGAAGCGAAGAAGAATCAATAATTTTATGTGAAGTTATAAACAGTTGTAAAGAATCTCGATTTTCATAGTAATGATTAATACTTTGCATATAACAATGGTACAAGCAAAAAACTTAAGGAATACTTTTTAATAAATAATATATAAAATTTTAGGAGAAGGGAACAAGTCCTCTAAATAAGGACTTGTAAGAAAGAAAAGTTTAGAACTTAGATGTTGTCACGAATGCCTAAATCTGCGATTAGCTTTGCATAAGCTTCTTTGTTAGTTCTTTTGAAATATTTCATTAAACGACGGCGTTGTCCAACTAATTTAAGTAGTCCTAAACGAGACGCGTGATCTTTTTTGAAAACTTTAAGGTGTTCTGTTAATTCTGCAATTCTTGTAGTTAAAAGTGCAATTTGTACTTCACTTGAACCAGTGTCATTCTCTTTGCGACCATATTTCGCAACTATTTCTTGTTTTTTAGCCGAATCTAAAGCCATAATAGCCTCCTGATGGGTATAATAATCTAACTCAAATGCCATTGCACTAAAAGTTGAAGCGCAATTATATCTAAAACTTTCTTTAATTTCTTTTATGCTTAATTTAGTTATAATAAATGCTAGACTTAAATAAAAACAAAGATTTAAACATATGCTAATAACACGGGCCAGTGAATACGCGATACTTTCACTCATACTTATATCATCTGCAACAGAGCCAATAGATAGTGACACACTCTCAAAAGAGCTCTCAATTTCAAAAAGCTTTTTAGCAAAAATTTTACAATCCTTAGCTAAACAAAATATATTAAAATCATATAAAGGTGTCAATGGAGGCTTCTTGCTTAATCAAAAGCCTGTACAGATTGATATGCTTGGTGTGATGACTTGTGTTGAGGGCAAAGGTCCTGCCGTATTTGAGTGTTCACCTTCACAAGAGGATTGTCCCTCCGAGCGAGCACACATCTGCTCTTTATGGCCATTTTTAAATAAGTTACAGGGAAAGATAGACCTTTTTTTAGCGGAAATAACTTTAGAAGATATACTCAAAGATTAAGATAAACATGGCAAAAAAACTCACTACTAAACAAAAAATCGGTACTTCTATGAACTTTGTATTGGGCAACAGAGATTTAGGTGTTGTTATTTTTGTCATGACTATTTTAGCTATCATAATTGTTCCTCTACCTTCGGAAGTCTTAGATGTGCTACTTACCATTTCAATAGCGCTTTCTGTCCTAATTTTACTTATCTCTTTATATGTTCCAAAACCTACTGACCTTACTACTTTTCCTACTCTTATTCTTATTTTAACACTCTTTCGGCTTTCACTTAATATTGCTACGACAAGAATGATTTTAAGTCATGGAAATGAAGGACCAGAACATGTCAGTAGTGTTATTACCAGTTTTGGGGACTTTGTGGTCGGTGGAAACTATGTTATTGGTATTATTGTTTTCTCTATTTTAGTACTTATAAACTTTATGGTTATCACAAAAGGTTCAACCAGAGTTGCAGAGGTTGCTGCTCGTTTCGTCCTTGATTCTATGCCTGGAAAACAGATGGCAGTTGATGCCGACCTAAACGCGGGACTAATAGATGATGCACAAGCAAAACAACGCCGTGCCGAAATTTTACAAGATGCCAACTTCTATGGAGCAATGGATGGTTCTTCAAAGTTTGTAAAAGGTGATGCAGTTGCCGGAATTGTCATTACACTTATCAATATCATTGGTGGATTTCTTATTGGTGTTTTCCAATACGACATGGACATATCAGCAAGTGCTTCAACATTTACACTTTTAACTATTGGTGATGGACTTGTGAGTCAGGTTCCTGCTCTTATTATTTCAACAGCTACGGGTATTATGATCACCCGTTCTTCCAGTGATGGTGAGAACTTTGCGGAGGGTACCATTAACCAGATGGTCGGGAATGCAAAAATAATGATGATTGTAGGCTTTATTATGCTGCTTTTTGCTCTTGTTCCAGGACTTCCAACAGCATCTATGGCATTTGTTGGTGGACTTTTTGCACTTCTTGGTTGGTCGATTTACAAATATGAAAAAGGGGAATTGCATATACTTAACATAGAAGATATTGTCGGCAACAAAACAAAAGAGCAACTCAAAGAAGAGAAAGAGAAAATAGCACCACAAAAAACGAATGAGGAGATAGCAAAAGAGGAAGAGAGCGCTCTTGAAGATATTTTAAAAGTAGAGATGCTTGAACTTACTCTTGGTTATCAGCTTATTAAACTTGCAGACAACTCTCAGGGTGGAGATTTACTAGAGCGTATCCGTTCCATGCGTAGAAAAATTGCCAGTGATTTTGGATTTTTAATGCCACAAGTCCGTATACGCGATAATCTCCACCTCAAACCAGATCAATACCAAATTTTACTCAAAGGAATCAGCATCGGAGAGGGAATAATCAATCCCGATAAATTTTTGGCAATGGATAGTGGAATGGCTACAGGAG
>NZ_JALXBK010000064.1 GCF_026991475.1 Sulfurimonas sp.
CACTTACTCTTTTTGCTCGTGAAAATCCTTTTTTTCCAATCAATTCTGCATTAGATATTCCGCTTACAACTGAGCAGATGCAAAAACCTCCAATGTTAAAACGTGCTACACTTACTTTACCATCTTCCGCAAGAGAGATAGAGAGTGTTGTTGTGCGATATAAAAATATGGATGGTTCCATTGCAGAGAAGAGTGTTACATTGCAAAATAGTGTTGATTGGCATTTACCAATTTTTATTTCACAGAATTATAATCTAGCTACAACTGCTCAAAAAGAGGTAAAATATATAAAATTTGCAGCTCTGCCTTTTATATCTTTTTATACAAAGGGTAAAGAGATGCAAATAGATACTAAAGACAGACTCTTGCGCTTATTTTTGCTTGTAAAACCACATCGTATAGTTTGTGATTTTAAGAGAGATATTAATTTAAGAAGCTTTGTTAAAAAAGCGAAGCATGCAAATGTATTTAAACAAATAAATGTAGGAACACATAGTGGATACTACAGAGTTGTAATAGAGCTTGATGGCTTTTACAAATATAGTATCAAAAAAACAGATAAAGGTTATCTGGTTTTTTTAAAATAAGAGCATCTATTTAAGTGCTATACCTTCTGCGTAAAGCTCTTTTTTGAAAAGTTTACCATTTTTGTTCCACATTTTATAGATGCCATCTTTTTTGCCATTTTTGTAGTAGCTAACAGTTTTTAAATTTCCATTTTCATACCATGTTTTTGCCTCTCCATTTTGAATGTTATTTTTATAGTAGGCAGATGATTTTTTTCTTCCATTTTTGTACCAAGTGATGACCTCTCCATCCTGCTTACCATCTCGAAAATAAGCTACAATAGCTTTTTTCCCATTTGAATATTTTGCAATGTATTCACCATCCTGCTTTCCTTTTCTGAAATATGCAACAGTTTTGATACTTCTATCTTCTCTCCAAGCTGAGAGACGTCCATCAATCTCTCCTTGATAATAGGGGACAATTTTTTTTGTTTTTCCATTTTTAAAAAAATAATAGGCATTTCCGGTAAAAGGTTCACTAGTATTTTTCTCATAAATAAGGCTCTCTTTTTTAACCAGCATAGACGCATCAATATTTTTGGCATTTAATGTCATAAATATAGAACTAAGTATAAGTGAAATAAAAACTATTTTTTTCATATTTCTCTCCTTTGAGTTAGGTAGTGTATTACTAAGCATAGCAATTTTATCACTATAAGTAAGTTATAACTATATTAATATTTATTATTTTACAGCTATTTGTGTATTATAGTAAATAATTATAGATATATAGAGATAAAAAAAAGAATTATATGTAAATTTATAGATATTGATATAAAATAAACTTATATAGTTTTAAGGAAATTCAAAATGAAAGACGTGAAAATAAAGAATATTGCTGGCTATCTTTCAAGGGCATTTTTGAAAAATCCTTTAACACCAGTTTTGGCTATTGCTATATTAGTTTTAGGGTATGTATCGCTTGAAGTTATGCCAAGGGAGGAAGACCCTCAAATTGCTGTCAGTGGTGGTTCAATAATTGTTCCAATGCCAGGGGCATCACCAGATGAGATCGATAATGCAGTCCTTAAACCTTTAGAGCGTAGAATTAGCGAGATTAAAGGTGTGAAAGATGTTTATTCTACGGCTATGCATAATGTTGGAATGCTCAATATTCAGTACAAAATAGGTGAAGATAGAGAGAGCTCAAACTTAAAACTTTATGATAAAGTTATGCAAAATATGGATTCACTGCCCGGGGGTGCAATGAACCCTATTGTGAAGCCTTTTGACATCGATATTGATGTACCCATAGTTACAGTAGCTTTTTATAAGAAAAAAGAGTTAGGAATAGACCATATAAAACTCTATAAGCAGATAAAAGAGATACAACAAGATATTAATGCAATTCAAAATATATCAAAAACAACACTAAAAGGTGCTAAACGACCACAGTTCAATGTTCTTTTTGATTTAGATAAACTCTCAGCATATCATATCTCTATAGGACAGGTTGTGCACTCCATTCAAGCAATCGCGAAAAATTCTCCCGAGATTGACCTACCAAGTAAAGAGGGTAAACTTATTGTGTTTGGGGTTAAAAATGCCATTAATTCTATAGAGGATTTACAGGCATTAGTTGTTGCAAAATACCGAGGATCTTTAATTTATTTAAGAAATATAGCAAAGGTGGAGTATTACTATGATATACAAAACTATAAAGAGGCCTTAATTTCATATAAGGCTGATGGTGAACCTTTTAGCAAGACAAAAGACCAAGTGACACTGACGATATCAAAACTCAAAGGGAGTAATGCCGTAACTTTGGCAGAAAAAGCACTTGATATGCTCAACGAGTATGACACGAAACTTGATAAAATTGGATTAGGATATATAATCACGAGAAACTATGGTCACAGGGCAAATGAGGCAGTAAATGAACTTGTGCATCATCTTGTACTGACCATTGCTATTATATCACTCATACTTATTCCGGCTCTTGGCTGGAGGGAGTCTTTAGTTGTAACAATTGCTGTTCCTATGATACTAGCGGCTACTCTATTTGTTGCATTTATGAGTGATCAGACCATAAATAGAATTACACTTTTTGCCTTTTTGCTCTCATTAGGACTTATTGTTGATGATGCGATTATTGTGATTGAAAATATTCATAGGCGAATGCACCTCAAAGAGACACAAGATCAGGATTTTGACCAGATTATTATTGAAGCTACAGATGAGATAGGACCTTCAACAAATATTGCAACGATTGCCATTATGCTTACAATGATACCAATGGCATTTGTAGGAGGCATGATGGGACAGTTTATGTTGCCAATTCCTCTCAATGTCCCTGTAGCATTAGCTATTTCGCTTTTTGTAGCATATGTTTTTGCACCATATTTAGCCAAAAAATTTATTAAGCGTGTAAAAGGACATCATTAGTATGAAAGATTTAATCTATAAAATAATAAGTTCTAAACGCAAGCAGCGAATGGTTGGTTTTATTGTACTGTTCTCACTTATTGTAGCAGTGGGTATGATTCCAACTAAATTAGTATTGGCGAAAATGTTACCTGGTAAAAGTGCAAATACCTTTAGCATATATGTTGACACCGCAACAAATTCGACGGTAGCAGAGACGAAAAATGTCTTAAACTGTGTAAGCGATATACTTAAAAAAGAGGAAAATATTAAAAATATGGAGATGTTTGTGGGGCAGGGTGCTCCTCTTGATTATGCAGGGCTTGTAAAGGGGAGTGAATTTAAGTCTTTGAAAAATCAGGCAGAGATGGTTATTAATCTTACAGATAAAAATGAAAGAGATGAACCCTCATTTATGATGGTTCATAGACTGAGACCTATAGTGCAACAGAGATGTGAAAAAATTTACAAAGGTACGAGTATTAAGTTTGTAGAAATGCCCTCAGGTCCTCCTACATTTGCAACAGTTCAGGTTAATCTCTTTGGAAAAGATACAGATTTACTGCGTAAAACATCACATGTTGTTGCCGCTGCGTTTAAGCAGACAAAAGGTCTTGTGGATGTAGATATTATGGAAGATGATATTTTTATACGTTATGAAATTTTGCCAAATGTTGAAAAAATTATTAACTCACATCTCTCTGTTGCACAGGTAAGCAACATACTTTTTCTCGCTTTTAAAGGAAATGTTGTTGCAACGAAAAATTCGACACAGCAGCAGGGACAGATTCCTATTTTTGTCTCTTTAAATAGAAAAACACGAACCTTGGAGAATGCAACAAAAGAGGATTTGGAGTTAAAACTCTCAAGATTGAAACTCTTAAATAAAATGGGAGTGATGATTCCCATTAAAGAGGTTGTAAGCATAGTTCCAACGCTCTCTGAACCTACAATTTATAAAAAAAATATGCACTATGTTGCTTCTGTTACAGCAGAATGTGATTTAGTTTCGCAGGTCTATCCTTTACTAGATGCGCGTGAGTTAATGATAAAAAAACTCTCACATGATTTTAATATTACAAGACTTACTGGTTTTAGTACCTATATGTTTGATTTAGCTTTAGTAGATAAAAAGACGGGAGAAAAAATACTTGCACGATGGGATGGTGAGATGAAAGTTTCTCTTGATACCTTCCGTGATTTAGGAGGTGCATTTATTGCCGCACTCGTCTTAATGTTCTTACTAATGGTGGTATATTATAAATCATTTGCGCTGAGTGGCATAGTTTTAGTAGCAAGTTTTTTATCTATTATTGGGGTAATTATGGGACATTTCATTACGGACATTATTTTTCAAGTAATTTCTGGAATGAATTTTTATCTCACAGCGACATCTCTTATCGGATTTATCTCTTTAATGGGCATTAGTGCAAGAAGTTCTCTTTTGTTAATTGATTTTACAAAAGCCTTAATAGAATCAGGCGTAGAAAAATATGATGCAATTGCAACAGCTACTGCAACAAGAGCGAAACCAATTTTATTAACCGCGGTTGCCATTATATTGGGCTCACTGCTTTTGGCTACAGATCCTATTTTTGGAGGTTTAGGAATTGCACTTATTTTTGGAAGTGTGGCTTCTACACTTGTTTCTCTTTTTTATGTACCTGTTCTTATGGCAAAAACAGTGGCTATTTGCCCTGGGGACAAAGATATGGAGTGTAAAGAGGGAGAGGGTAAAAGTGCAGATGAAATAGATCTCCAAGAAGTTGCTCCTTGATTAAAAATAGATAATAATAAAAGCATAAAATGGTATTATTTCAAAAAAAAATGAGTAAAAATGAAATATCTAATTATTTTAATGCTAAGTGTTATAAATCTCTTTGCGTTAGTATCTATTTCTCCAGTAGAAATAGGGGATAATCCAGGTTATAGCGGTGCTTTAAATGGTTCTTTAAATACAAAAAGAGGAAATACTAATTCAGACAACTATACAGCGGGGATAAAACTCTCTTATGACAATAATCAATCTTATTTAATGTGGGGTGAGTTTAATTTTAGTTATGGTGAAGCAAGTGGAGTAAAAAATACAAATTCAACATTTACACATCTGCGTTATATCCATAAACTAGAACAAAATCTTGATTGGGAAGCTTTTGTTCAGTCTCAAAGTAATGAGTTTACTAATGTAGATGAAAGATTTTTAACAGGTGGAGGCTTACGCGTTCATCTTGATAAAGAGCGTTATGGTAATTTATATTTTGGTCTTGGTGGTTTTTATGAATACTTGAGTTACACCACAACTGTGGATCCAAAAGAGAATAATATAAGAGGAAATTTTTACCTTGCGTATAAAAAAGAGTTTGCTAAAGATTCGCAGCTCTCATATGTGGCGTATTATCAGCCAAAAGTTGGAGATATTAATGATTATATTATTTCAAATGCTCTTGAATTAAAAATATTGGTTTATGAGAAGTTATATATTAGTTTTCTTATAAATTATAATAAAGACGCAAAACCTGCACAAGGTGTTAAGAAGGTTGACTTCTCTCAAGCAACATCTTTTATTTATAAGTTTTAAAAAGAGGTCGTAAAAGACCTACTTTTTTTAATGAAAAAATTAAAGTTTTTTCCCCTCATATTTTGCTTTTAATTTGAGGTACTCTTTATAATCATCATCTGAAATATTTTTTGATATAGATTTTGTAGAGTCATTCGCATTATTTGTTGCTGTATTTGATGAGTCTCTTAAGTCATTTGAAATAGTCTTTGTAGAATCATTTGCATTTTTCGTTGCTGTATTTGATGAATCTCTTAAATCATTTGAAACAGTTTTTGTAGAGTCGTTCATATTGTTAGATGTAGTTTTGGCTGCATCATTTACATCATGAGAAACTGATACTGCAGAGTCTTTGAAATCTTTCGTAGCCATAGTAGAACTGTCTTTAAAGTCTCTTGTCGTATTTGACATAGTGTCTTTTGAGTCTTCTGAAACTTCAACAGTAGAATCTCGTAAATCTCTACTTACTCCTGTAGTAGTGTCAGAACCACTCTTAACAGTAGCTACTTCACTAGTTTTTAAGTCATCACTTGCTTTGAGGGCTGTATCTTTTGCATCGTGACTGACATTTGTAACTGTTCTCTCCCCACTTTTTGAAACTTCTACACCACCATCTACACCAGATTTAAAAGAATCTTTTGCATCATGACTCATTGAAGTTACACCATCTTTCATGTCTTTAAACATATCACCAAAACTAAAATCTGCTGATAAACTTGTTGTCAATGCTATAGCCGCAACCGCACTTACTAGTAATTTTTTTGTCATCATTTCCCCTTTTTGATTGAACCTTAAAACAACTATATCTCGTTGAAGCTAAAGAAAAACTTAATATTGAATAAAAAAAACTTATATTATATAAAAGTGTTTTGATACTTCACATATAATTATTTTTAATAGTAAATTATTAAAAAAATTGATATTTTTATATTTTTTAGTGCTATAATAGTTTCAAATACACAAAGGGGATAGAATGAAGAAAGTGATATTAGGGGTATTGGTTTTAGGAAGTTTGGCATATGGTGCGCAATATACAAAAGCAGACAGAATTAAAGATATGCGTACAATGGCGGCAGCTATGAATACTATTGAAAGTGGTTTTTTCTATAATAATTATGAGACAGTAGCTGCTGGTGTTACTACGCTTTCAGAGACGATTGAAAATGTAAAGCCTCCCATTGAAGAGGAGACAGAAAAAAATCCTATGGCACGATATATGAATGGGAAGATTAAAATGACAAATAAAATTGTTAAAAAGATAAATCAAAAATCGCTTACTATTTTGCAAAGATTTAAAAGTGGAGACTCTGCTCAGGCTGTTCAAGCCTATACAAAAATCTTGGGACAGTGTATGAAATGCCATAGAGAAATTCGTCGCTGGTAATGTTTATGAAATATATATTATTTATTTTTCTTGCGTTTACATCACTCTTTGCAAATGAGTTGATACTGACGGGTACAGTTATTTCTAACAATAAAAAGATGATACCTGCACGATATATGGGGTATGTAAAAAAAATAAATTTTGAGGTTGGAGATAGTGTTAAGCGTGAAGATACTCTCTTTGAACTTGAATCAGCAGAGTTTGATATTTTGGAGTCTCAAGCAAATTTGGCACTTGAACAGGCCAATTTGATGTTGGATGTCTATAAAACAAGGGTGAATGTCTTTAAGAAACATAAAAGACGATTAAGACAAAAAAAGAAAATGATGCCTGCTATGGATTTTCGTGCAAATATGGAAGATTTGAATGAAAACATAGATGACATAAGTGGTTCCATAGAAGCTGCAAAAGTTTTGGTAAGCGAAGCGAGTGAAAAAACAAAACAGTTTGCTACTATTGCCGGATACTTAAAAGTAAAAGCTCCAAATGATGGTGTTGTTGTAGATAAACGCATTGAAGTTGGTGATATGGTGGCACCAGGGATGCTCACTATGGTCATCGTTGATATGAATCATCTTGAAATAGAAGCTGAAGTAGCAGAATCAGACCTTAAATATCTTCGACGTAATAAGGTTGTAAAGATTACCATTCCTTCTTTGGATTATAAAGCATCTGGTTATATAAAAGCGATAGTACCGAGTGCTAATCCAATGGCACATACTTTTAAAATTCGTGTCCATTTTGAAAAAACAAGCAGCATGATTTTTCCAGGAATGTATGCAAAGGTTTATGTAGACTTAACTGATGAAATAGCCAACAAAATCTAATATGATTTTGCTATTTCATTGGGTATAATTACGACGATGAATAACTTTGAAAAATATATAAAAGAACACAATGAAAGCGAGATGCACCCCGCAGAACTCGCCAAACTCCTTAAAAACCTTAATGACCACGATTTTAGTGAAGCAATTAAGCGTGTACCAAATGATTTAGTTGGTGATGTGGCGCTTGCTCTGCCAGATAGGTACTTTGATGATGTCGTAGAAAATCTCAGTATTGATGAACTCTCGCATGCTGTGAGTGAGCTAGAATCAGATGACCAGCTGGAGTTTATGCAAGAGCTCGAAGATGTAGATGAAAACAAGGCATCTGAGGTCTTTCACTCATTGGATGCTGAAGATAAACATGAAATTTCAGAGCTGAAAAAATATGATGAAAATCAAGCTGGTGCATATATGCAGCTTGAGGTATTTACCGCAAATGAAAATGAAATAGTACAAGATGTCATTAAAAGATTTGCAAAACTAAGAAAAGCAAATGAACTAGAAAATGTTCAAAATCTCTTTATCGTTGATAAACACAATAAGCTTTTATATACTATTGGTTTAGATGATTTGCTTATTTTTGATTTTTCAAAAACTATTAAAGAGAACAAAGTCTTAAGTGATGAATCCTTTGACTCTAAGATTGCAGTAGATACGGAAGATATTAAAGAGGTTGTAAACTACTTTAAAGAGTATGATCTCTCTGTTATTCCTGTTATAAACAAACATGGTGTTCTACTTGGGCGTATTACCTCTGATGATATTTACGACATTATTAATGAACATGCAACAGAACAGATGTATAACCTTGCCGGTGTTGATGATGAAGCAGAAGAGGATGAAGATGTTATAAAAGCAGGGAAAAAGCGTGCTTATTGGCTCGCTATAAACCTTGTCACTGCCATTGCTGCATCTCTTGTTATTGGAATGTTTGAGAGCACTATTAACTCTATGGTAGCCCTTGCTGTTCTTATGCCAATAGTTGCTTCTATGGGTGGAAACGCAGGGACACAATCACTGACGGTTATAGTACGTCAGTTAGCATTGGGTGAGATTACAAAAGGTGATGCTTTTAGAAGTATCAAAAAAGAGGTTGCAATCTCACTAATGAATGGTTTTATATTTGCTATTTTAATAGGTATTATTGCCTACTTATGGTTTAAGATTCCTATGCTTGGAGTTGTTATTGGTCTGAGTATGATTATAAATCTTTTTATGGCAGGCTTTTTTGGTGCTGTAATACCTTTAGCACTAAAATGGTTAAAAATTGACCCTGCAATTGGAAGTACAGTAATATTAACTACTGTTACGGATGTTGTTGGCTTTTTTAGCTTTTTGGGCTTAGCTAAAGTTATACTTTTATAAGGATTGTAGTAAATGGAATTACTCGTAATATTTTTTGTTCTCTCTGTGGGCATATCATTTTTATGTTCTGTATTAGAGTCTGTCTTGCTTTCAATAAATATGTCTTATGTAGCAGTGCTTGAAAAAGATAGACCATCAGTTGGTGCAATTCTTAGACATCAAAAAGAGAACATAAATAAATCTATTGCTTCTGTACTTATTCTTAATACTATTGCAAATACTTTAGGTGCAGCAGCAGTTGGTGCGCAGGCTTCAAAAATCTTTGGAAATGATGCAGTTGTTTATGTCTCTGTTGTACTTACTTTTGCCATTCTTTTTATCTCTGAAATTATTCCAAAAACTATAGGTGCTATTTACTGGAAACAGTTAGCCCCTCTCTCTGCATATTTTATTAGAGTTTTTATCTGGATTACTTATCCTATTATTCTTACAACCTTAGCTGTAACAAATAAAATTTCTAAAGGAAATAGTGACTCACACTCGCTTACAAAAGAAGAATTTTTAGAGAGTATGTATATGAGTGAAGATGAGGGTGTTATAGATGAACAAGAGTCTGATGTTATTGAAAATATTTTAAATCTTGACAATATTAAAGTTAATGAAGTGCTTACACCCAGAAGTGTCGTTTTTGCACTTGATGAGAGTATGAGCATAAAAGATGTTATTCAAACGCAGCCTGCAATCTTTAAATTTTCTCGTATTCCTATTTTCAAAGAGTCGCTTGAGACTATCACTGGAATTGTACTCACTAAAAAAATATTTAAACAAGCATTAGAAGATGATAGTGTAACGCTTGGCTCTATAAAGAAAGATATGTTCAGCATCAATGAAAACATTCCTGTAAGTAAGGCTCTTGATCTTTTTATAGCGAAAAAAGAGCATATGTTTTTAGTGACAGATAATTATGACCAAACAGATGGAATTATTACACTTGAAGATTGTGTTGAGACTATTTTAGGTGTGGAAATTATGGATGAAAGTGATACTACTGAAGATATGCGTGAGCTTGCAAAGCGTAAAATGAAGCTTAAACGCAAGGCTAAAGAGGTAAAAGAGGCGTAAGCGTAAATGCCTCCTTTTTTATTACATTCCAGGGATTCGTGGAATTTTTCCAAGTTTTGAGTTACGGCAGTAGAACCCCCACCCTTTTTTGAGCCAATGTCCTATGAATGGCATAGGAATCATCTTTCCACCTTTATTATCTCTGTAAACAAAGGCTGCTCCATCGCCACTATCCATGACACATAAAATATTAATATGCTCCTCATAACCTTTTCTCGCATCAGAGCCAAGAACCATCTGTTTGAGATTAAAAGCTACATTTCTTGCCATTACCTCTGCAACATGTCCCTGTTTTGCTCGCCAATCAGGTCCCTGCAGAGCGACACTGTCACCAATTGCAAAAACTTTACATATTCCCTTTTGCGTTTCACTTGATTCATCAAAATTATGTTGCACTTCACAGTAATCATTAATGAGAATCATTCCTGAGTCGTTGAGTGGTAAGTCACTGTTTGCAAAAACATTATGACCGTTGCCTGCAGGTATAAACATTGTAAAATCTGATTCAAGTTTACTCTCGTCTTCAAATACAATACCATCTTCTTCAAATTTTGTAATTTTTTTGCCAAAATGTTTTTTAATATCAAGTTTATTAAACATAACATCCATCATTTTAAGTGCTTGTTTCCCCATTCTTGCTCCTGGTTCTGCCATTGGAGCAAAAAAAGTGAGTTCAAAATTATCACGAATACCTAGCTTTTTGAGTTGATTATGTACATTAAAAAGTACCTCAAATGCTGGTCCGCCTCTTACATTTGAAGGATCTTTAGGATTACCACCAAATCCCATTGCTATTTTTCCACTCCCTTTTTGTATGAGTGCATCAATTTTGTCTTTAATTTTTAGAGAATCTTCAGGAACACCACAGATAGAGAGGAAATTTTCACTTCCTTGATGTTTCATCTTACCGCTACCCATTGCTACTACAAGATATTCATATTCATAAGTCTCTTTAGTACAGTAGACTTTGTTCTCTTTTGATTTAATGGCAGTTACTTCATCTATGATAAGTTCAAAACCATGAGCTTTTTGCAAATCTTTAAGAGGAACGCATATATCTTCAAATTTGCTCTCTCCAGTTGGAATCCAGATAGATGTTGGATAGATATAAAAATAGTCACGATTTGAGATAAGTGTAACACTAAACCCCTCTTTTCTTAAAAAGATAGCAGCTTCGACACCTGCAAATCCACCACCCAGTATAAGTACTTTTTTCATAATTGAATCCTGCATAATTTGATTTTATAAGAAATATTACAATGTATGATGTTAAAACTACATTAAGATGGGTATTTTTATCGTCATTTTTCAAATTCATCCACAACTTTTGTGACTATAAGGTCTGATGTAACATTGAGTGAGGTACGGCACATATCTAAAATTCTATCTACTGCAACGATGAGTGCCATATACTCTACAGGAAGTCCAAGCTGGTTGAGAATGACAACCATCATAACAAGTGAAGCACTTGGAAGTGCAGCAACACCAACGCTGAGTGCAACAACAGTAATGCCAAGGAGGAGTTGGTCACCAAAGCTGAGTGCCACTCCTGCAAGATTAGCAATGTAGAGTACCGCGACACTCAAATAGGCTGCCGTTCCATCCATGGAGACTGTAGCTCCAAGAGGCAGCACGAACGAGGCGGTCTTTTTATTAACTCCGCCTATCTCTTCAACAACGCGCATAGAGACAGGCAGCGTTGCCGCAGAAGAAGCTGTAGAAAATGCCATAATGGGTGCTTCTCGAACATCAGAGAGATATTTGTATGGGTTTACTTTTGTAAAGAGACGTAGCACTGCAGGGAGCGTAACGAGTCCGTGAAAAACAATGACACCTACAACAACAAAAATGTATTTGTATAGCCCTAATACCACCTCTATACCTTGCTCGGCAATGACATAAGAGATGAGTGAGAAAACACCAATAGGTGTAAGACGAATAATCCACTCCGCCATCACAAGCATTGCTTCACTTACAGAGTTGAAAAAGCTCTTGAGAGGTGTTTGTTGCTCAGGTTTGAGATAGAGTGAAGCCACCCCAAACATAATGGCAAAGATAATGATCTGCATCATTTTGCCTTCGCTGAGTGCATGGAAAATATTTGTAGGAATGAAACTCAGCAGCATCTTCTCAAGTGAAAAAGGGGCGATAGTGGTTGCTTTTGCATACTCTAAGCCCTGCGCACTGACATGCTCACCGATGTGAAAGATATTCATAGCAACAATGGCAGCTAAAACTGCAAGTGCAGTTGTAAGCACATAGAGCCCGATGGTCTTAAGCCCCATGCGTTTAAGATGCTCAATAGAGCCAAGCCCAAGAATAGCGACATAAATACTTGCAAAGACAAGCGGAACGACAAGCATTTTTAAGAAGTAAACAAATGCTACTCCTATCACTTTTTGTTTGAGTGCGAGTTCAGGAAAGAGTATGCCAAACGCAGCACCTAAAATAATTCCTAAAACAACGAGTGTGTTTGTTGTTGCATATTTTTTTACTTTTTTTATCATATGTTTTTCATCTTTATAAAAGGTTTTTCTTTATCCAGTAAGATAGTACATAAAGTCCCCAAACATGCTGCTTAAAACTTCCTCGCGCGGCTGTTTGTATATACTCTTCTAGTTTATCACTTTTAAACATTCCTGTCTCTTTGTTTACCTCTTGTATGAGAGAGATATTTCCAGAGTTGATAAGGTACTCCATATAGGGGTTGGAAAAGCCTTTTTTCTTACGTGTTAGTGTCTCGTTAGGGAGTTTGTTAGTCATGATCTGTTTGAGAAGAGATTTTGTGATGCCATCTTCGTAGCGTAGTTTTGGGTCAATACTAAAAACTGTTTGGGCTAATTTATGGTCTAAAAATGGTGTGCGTGACTCTATGGAATGAGCCATACTGACACGGTCGAGTTTTGTCAAAAAGTGCTCTGCTTGAAAGATGTTGAGGTCAATGTAACTATACCAGATAGATGGATCGGTATGAGCGGATCTTTCAAATCGTTCACGATAATTTTGCAGATATTTAAGACTTTCATTGTCGCGTACATTGCGTTTAAGGAGTCCGTTTTTTTGCAAGTCGGTGAATTTATCGCCGCTTGTGCGAAAGAGCAGGGTATCATCAAAGACACGCTTGTACCACTCCCACTCTCTATTCATAGAGAAGTTTGCACGGAAGTACTTTTTGAGCCAGTTTTTATGTGCTAGTGATGCTGCTTGTTCGATGTCAAGGTACTCAAAGTATTGACGATAGCCTAGAAAAAGCTCATCACTCCCCTCTCCACTCATAACAACTTTATAGCCATCCTCTTTTATGGCCTCAAAAAGCAAATAAAGTGGCACTGCTGCAGGGTCATTGAGTGGCTCATCAAGTGTATCAAAAACAGACTCTGTTGTGTTTATAAACTGCTCTTGGTTGATAATAATCTGTTTGTTCTGCACTCCCAAACTCTTGGCACTTTGTGCTGCGTTTAGACGCTCATCATACTTTTTAAAACCCTCATATCCTATGGTGTAAGTTTGGAGATTTTTGCCATATTTTTTGGCATAGTAGTTGATGGTAGCGCTATCAATGCCTCCTGAGAGCAGGGCAGCCATAGGAACGTCACTTCCTAAACGCAGTAACATAGACTCTTCTAAAACTGCTTCGAGTTTGTTTATGGCCTCATCTCTGTTTTTGATGGTACATGGTTTTGTGTCAAGTAGGTCAAAGTATCGTTTCACTTCTGCTTTGCCACGCTCAAATGTAAGGTATTCACCTGCTGCAAGTTTTTGAATACCTTTGTAGAAGGTATGAGGCGGTGTGGGGGCTAAAAAAGAAAGGTAACTTAAAAGTGCGTCATTGTTCATCTCCTTTTTTTTCAAAAAGGGAGTAAGGGCTTTAATCTCTGAGGCAAAAATAAACTGTTCTTGTGTCTGCATAAAAAAGAGTGGTTTTTTGCCAAGACGGTCTCGAAATAGATAGAGTTTTTCGCCATCGAGCAAGGCAATGGCAAACATCCCTCTTAGATGTTTTACAAAATCAACACCCCATTGTAAATAAGCAGCGATAATGACTTCACTATCGCTCTGTGTTTGAAAATCAAAATCAAGCTCGCGTTTTAACTCTTTGAAGTTGTAGATTTCTCCATTAAAAGAGAGAAGGATTTTTCCATATTTTAGTGGTTGGTGGCTTCTGTGGTGGCTGTCTTGAATGCTAAGTCTTTGGTGTGCAAAGAAGAGATTTTGTTGTTGAACAATGCCACAATAGTCTGGTCCTCTATGCGAGAGTTTGGCTAAAGCTGATTTTGCTCGGCCTTCATTGTAGCCACCAAGTATGCCAAAAATGGCGCACATTATTTGAAAAATCCCATAGTGATGTCATTCTCTAAGTAGTCATCTCTAAAGCTGATTTTCTTGACACCAAGCTCCTGTGCAATATCTTCAAGTGCTTTTTTGTTGAGATAATTATATATTTCACTCTCACGGTTTCCATATAAAACATTAAAGATAAAACCCTTTTTAGATGCTTCAAAACATTGACGAATAAAAAGCGTCGTCTCAAAGCGTGTTAAAATATTCATGGCACCACTACAAATGTAATAATCAGCACTAGGAAGCTCTGCTCGTAATATATTTGCCTGAATTATCTCCTGTTGTGTTTGTTCTTTTGCAAGAGAACACATTTCACTTACGGCATCTATGCCTATATATTTTTGTGGAAGATTTTGGTTGTTTTTTAAGAAGTGGTAGAGGTCACCAAACCCGCACCCTGCATCTACAACGCAAAAGGAGGAGAGATCTTTTGGTAAAAAGGAGTGCAGTACATCAAAACGCAACTGTTGGCGTGCGCTGTCTATCCAGCAGACCCCTTGCGCCGAGATGCCATGCTTTTTGATGGCATTTTTGTAAAATTTTTCACTATTTATTCGTGACATACTGCTCCTTTAGTAATAGTATTATATAATAATTCTACAAAAGGATGGAAAATGAGAATAGCTGTTGTTGGACTTGGTGGTGTTGGTGGTTATTTGGCTGCAATGTTTGCTAAAAGTGGCTGTGATGTTGTTGGATTTGCTAGAGGGGCGCATCTTGAAGTGATACAAAAAAATGGCATTACAATTGTAGAGGATGAAACGCAGTGGCAGACGCCGCTAAACGCAGTGAATGTAAACGCAGCAGAGGGTTACTTTGATGTGATCTTTTTTTGTGTAAAAAGTTATGATTTAGATGATGCTTATGCAAAGATAGCTAAAAATATAGATGAAAACTCTATTTTACTCTCATTTTCTAATGGTGTGGATAATGCACAGCGACTCAAAAATCTTTCAAACGCAGTAGTGCTCGAGGGCTGCGTTTACATTCTCTCTCATATAGAAAAAGCAGGCGTTATTCGTAAAAAAGGAAAGATTTTTGCGGCTGTTTTTGGTGGAGATAATGCAAATGCAGTACAAAAAGTAGCTACGCTCTTTGAAAAAGCCCAGCTTCGCTATAAAACACCGAGTGACATTACAACTGCCATTTGGAAGAAGTATATTTTTATCGCTGCGTTTGCAACGCTCACATCTTACTACGATACAAACATTGGTGCCATTTATGAACATCATTATGATGAAGCAAAAGCTCTTTTAGAAGAGATAGCTGCGTTTGCAAAAGAGCAAGAGGGCATCAACATAGATGATGAGGTACAAAAAGCACTTGATACGGCTGCAAAAGTACCTTATGACTCCTCAACATCTATGCGTCTTGATTTCCAAAATGGTAAAAAAGTGGAGCTTGAGAGTCTAAGTGGATATGTAAAAAAACCACTTATGCTGAAGTTTTATAAGGCACTTAAAGAGCGTGTACTTTAATTCAACTTATTATTGATTTACTCTTGACAAGGGGGGGGGAATATAGTAAGCTTTTAGCAAATATTTCTTAATGTATAAGTTGAGTAAAAAATTAGATTCTGGAAATAATCAATGAAAAATAGGTTCGTAGTTTTAAAAATAAGTTTACTAACAAGTTGTTTGTTAGCCCATTCACTCTATGCATCAGCACCTGAAAAGAGAAACAAATCAGTTAGAGAAGCGATTGAAAGTGTTACAAAACAGCCGGAAAAAGAGGTTGACATTGTAAGTGAATTTAAGCATATGTTTAGAGATGGTAAAGCGAGCGGTCATATACGTACTATGTATTCGAGCTATGAAAATGATAACGCTACAAATATATATGCTACGGCTCTTGGTGGTTGGCTCAAATATGAACTTGCTGAGTATGCAGGCTTTAATGCAGGTGTTGCGTTTATAACCTCTTATGATTTAGATTTTGCAAGTGGTAGCATAGATGAGGGGAAAAGAAATGAAGAACTCTCTAGTTCTGTTGGACACTATACGGAAGTAAGTGAAGCCTATATTAATTATCGATACAAAAATCTCAATCTTCGAGGTGGGCGTCAGATAGTTGATACTCCACTAGTAGATAGAGATGATACTAGAATGGTTATGAATACATTTGAGGCGTATCTGCTCTCTTTTGAGATGGATGATTTTTCCTTTTTAGGTGGTCATTTAAGTAGATGGCAGGGGAATGATGCTGGCTTAGATGCAGAAAAACCTTGGGTAAAAATGGGAAAAGATGGTGTAAACTTTGCTGGTCTTACCTATAGTAATGATTCTATTCAAACAAATCTATGGTACTATAACATTTCAAATGCGTCAGAAGCAGATATTGCAAATGGAGTTGATACGAACGGAAATAACGCAGTTTATGCTGATTTTGTAGGAAGTTATGAAATTTCTGACAATATCGAGATACATGCCGGTTTGCAATACTTAAAAGAGAGTGAACTCGATAATAGTGGTGTTGAAGCAGATATCTTCGGTGCTATGAGTGAAGTAGTTATTGATGGATTTGGTCTGAACATAGCTTATAACCAGTCACTAAAGAAAAATGGTAAACATAGCTTTAGAGGATACGGTAATGGAGCGCTCTTTACTGACATGGATGCTATGATTCTCGATGAAATTACTCAAGATAGAGATGCACACTCTGTTGTTGGCGGCTTAGTATATGAATACAAGCATATCAACCTACTTTATGCTTACGGAGACTTTATAGGTGATGCCAATTCAAATGGGAATAGCGCGCATATCGTAGAACAAAATATAGGTTTAGAGTACTCCCCTAATGATAACTTTACAATAAGTGCTATCTATGTAATGGATGATAATAAAGAGAATTCGGCAAGCCAAGAATTTAACAATAAAAACATGAGGATGTTAGTTTCTTATAGTTTTTAGTGTTGCAAGTAGAAATACAATATGATGCGAGTACATCATTTCAAATTATAAAGGAGTCAAAATGAGTTTAATGAAAAAGTTATCTTTTGCATTTGGTTCAATATTGGTACTGTTTTTAGTGGTCTTTATTGTGGTGCTAAATGGTCTTAAGGATATTCAGAGTAGTAAAATAGTATTGAATAATCAAGATGTATTAAAAGAGTATGTTTTCAAGTTGAAAATTCATGAAAGAGGGTATCTTTTAAGAGAGACAAAAGTATATGAAGATGCAACAAGGAAAGAGATCAAAAAGATTCATACACATATTGAGAATACAGATGGTACATTAGAAGAAGATATAGGTATGCCAAAAGATTTAGAGCTTTTTAAAGAGAGTTTTGACAAATATGCTAAACTTGTAAATCAATCAAAAAAAATCATAGAGCAAAATCGTCTCAATATAAATAAAGTAAGAGAAGCGTCTAAACAATTAAGAAAAGATGCTTTAAAAGATTTGAAAAAGTCAAGAGGAAATTTAAAAGAGAGACTATCGACACTTGAAGATCAAATAGTTTTGATAGACTATGTAACACAGATAAAAATCAAGGAAGTTCAATATCTTTTATTTAAAAAACAAAGCCGTTACAGTTCAATCTTAACATTACTTGCGAAACTCAAAAAACATATTGAAGATTCACCTGGAAACTTAGAAGAGGACGCGGGAATACCTAATTTTTTGAACGCATATAAAAATGGTATTGTACAACTTCACTCTATATATACGAAAGAAAAAGAGTATCAACACTCTATGCGTAAATCTTCTGAAGGTTTAATGTTTAAATCGAAGATGCTTTTCAAACAAGCTAATGAGAATACAAAACATATCGTTAATGTAATAGAAACAACCACATTTATAATGGCTATAATCTCTGTTATATTTGTTATTGTTATATTGTTTGTCATTAGAAAATATATTGTTTTTCCAGTCAATAATTTGAATGAAAAAATCAAAGAACTTTCAAGTAGTAATGGAGACTTGACACATAGAATAGAGATGAACTCAAATGATGAAATAGGTGATATTGCGAAAAATATCAATAAGTTTATGGGTAAACTTGAAGAGATGGTAAGCAATCTAAAACACTCCGCCTCTATTGCTCAAGATGTTACAAAAGAGATAGAAACTGATGCTCAACTGACATCAGAGAGTGTAAAGTCTCAAAATGAGGATATTGCCAATATTAAAAAATATATTGACAATATTTCTGGTGATTTAGATGTATCAGAAAATAGTGTGCGTACTACTTCTGAAGATGTAAAAGAGACACAACAGGTTTTAAATAATTTAGTTGTCTCTTTGCAAGATGTTGTAGATGCTATTAATGCAGATTCAGAATCAAAAACAGAAATAGTTAGTAAGGTAACCTCACTTTCAGACCAAACAACTCAAATAAAAGAGATTATTTCAATTATTAAAGATATAGCTGATCAGACAAATCTTCTTGCTTTAAATGCTGCTATAGAAGCAGCCCGTGCAGGAGAACACGGAAGAGGTTTTGCTGTAGTTGCTGATGAAGTAAGAAAATTGGCAGAAAGAACACAAACAAGTGTAAGTGAAATAGACAATTTTATTAAAATGATAGTAGAAGGAGTGGATGACGCAAAAATTGAAATAGAAAGAGCATCGTTAAAATCTCAAGAAATATCAGAATCAACTAATGATTTAGCCCAAAAAGCTAATGAGACTAAGAATAAACTCAATGATACAATTAAAATTTCTGAAACAGCGACAAGAGAAACATTGAAAATCAATGCAAATGTGAGAGATTTTATGCATAGTTCAATGAATTTAACAAAAGAATCTGAGATAACAAATAAAGTTGCAGCAGATTTAATTGATGTTTCTGTAAAATTAAAAGAGGTCAATCATGAAATAAATGAAGAAATAAATAAATTTAAGGTTTAATTAAAGAGTGGCTGAACTCTTTAAAAAATGCAGAGTGATATTAAAACTGCCATCTGGAAAAAATATTTTTTTATTGCTGCGTTTGCAAAAGAGAATGAAGGAGTGAACATCGATGATGAAGTTTTATAAGGCACTCAATTTATAGATGCTCAACACTCATTGGTTTAAAAAATAGATACCCTTGAAAATATTTACATCCCATAGAGATTAATTTTTCATATTGCTCTTTTGTTTCAACACCTTCTGCAATAACCTCTAATCCAAATTTTTGACCAATAGAGA
>NZ_JALXBK010000065.1 GCF_026991475.1 Sulfurimonas sp.
AAAGTTTTTCCAGAACCTGCAAAGACAAAAGATATTTTAAAACGCATTTTTAATGAAGAGAAAGAGAATTTAGCCAATACAAAACAAATAGCAGAGGCACTTGCAAACGCAACCAAACGCAACCCTGCCCAGCAAGAACAATTTATGGGATTTTTAATCCAACTTGCCTTTGCAGATGGTGAAGTAAGTCAGGGTGAAGAGGAAGTTTTAGCTACCATTGCTGAGGCGCTTGCTTTTGACCCTAGCAAATACCACGCTATATTTGACCAGTTTGAACAGATGATGAAAAATGTGCAACCAAAGGCGACAATTGAAGATGCATACAAAGTGCTTGGCGTAAGCAAAAATGATAATATGGATACCATCAAAAAAGCCTACAGAAAACTTGTCCGCCAATACCATCCAGACATCATCAAATCACAAAACAAAGGTGAAGAGTATATGAAAGAGGCGACACAAAAGACTCAAGAGATAAACCAAGCCTATGAAATGATAAAAAAAGCGAGAGGCTAAGCACAATATATGCAAAAGTTTTTACTCCTTTGTTCAAGTGTCCTTACTCTAAACGCAGCGAATATGGGCTCCCTACTTTTTCATGGAAACTGTACTACCTGCCACTTTGAACAACAAGAAAAATCAGCACCTGCAATGATAGAGGTGCAAAAAAGGTACAAAAAGGCATTTCCAGATAAAAAGGAGTTTGTGCGCTATATGTCGGCATGGGTACTCCACCCAAACGCAGAGAGTTCTATAATGCAAGATGCCATCGAAAAACATGGGCTAATGCCTGAACTTTCGTTTGAAAAAGAGACACTTTCTGAGATTTGTGACTATATTTACGACACAAATTTTACAAAAAAGCACGCAGGGCATAAAACTAAATAAAATCCTTCTCCCAAAAGAACTCTATCCATGCATCTGCTTCATTTACCCAGACATCTGGCTTATACAGCGATGTTTTTTTATAAAAAAGTGTGCACGATTTAAACTCTATAAGAGGAAAGCTGCGTTTGAGATAATCCATAATAAATGCAAGCGTCTCTCCACTGTCTGCGATGTCGTCCACCACCAAAACTCTTCGTATATGTTCACGAAAGAGACACTCTCCAAAAAGTGTTAAATCACTGCGTTTACATGCTCCATCATAAAGCTCTGTACGGACACTCTGCACATCTCTTATGTTTAAACCTTCTGCCATCGAATGAGAGAGTGTCAAGCCACCTCTTGCAATTGCTAAAATTGCCTCTGCTTCAAATGGTTTTACTTCTTCTATAAGTTGTTTTGTATCTTTGCTAAACGCAGCGTATGAGTAATATTGTTTCATAAGAATTCCGATGTTATATTTATGCTATTATAGTAAATACAAAACAACAACGGAGTGATTTTAATGAGAAAAATTTTAAAAAACTTAGCACTTATAACACTTGTGACAGTTTCATTTACAGCTTGTAGCTCTAAAAAAGAGCCAAAACCACAAAAATATAATCCTACTTTTACCTGCCAACAAGAGGGTGTTGATGCACCAAGATGGACTTGTATTCCAGAGGTTGATGGGTACTATGCAGGTGTTGGTGTCGCTGAAAAAAGTGCTGCAGGTGTTGCTCATATGCGACGCGTTGCACTTATGAACGGTCGTTCAGATTTGGCACAACAGATTCAAACTCAGGTAAAAGATAAGATGGAAGGCTTCACGCGCGCAACTGGAAACGGCTCAGCTGAAACTGTGGACAAAGTAACAACTGCTGTAACAAAACAGGTAGCAAAAGTTGATCTCAAAGGTTCAAAAGCAGTCGATATGTGGAATGCTCCCTCTGGTGCTATATATATGTTAGTAACGGTTCCTCAAAAAAATGTTAATGAAGCAGTGAAAGATGCGCTTAAAAAGACAGTTAACTCAAGTTTTAAAGACAACAATGCTCTTTGGCAACAATTCCAATCAAAACAGGCTTTAGAAAATCTTGACAAAGAGTTTCCAACAGACTAAGAAAACTCTTTTCATGGGGAAGCTAGAAATTTAGCTATAATTTCATAAAAATTCTTTCATAAGTTTTACAAGGTACACCCCATGAAAAAAATCGCTATTATCGGCCGTCCAAATGTTGGAAAAAGCTCACTCTTCAATCGTCTTATAAAAAACCGTGATGCTATTACTTCTGACCTTGCCGGAACAACTCGTGATGTTAAACGCAAAACTGCTGTTATCATTGACAAAGAGGCACAACTGCTTGATACCGGTGGACTCGACAAAGGGTGTGAACTTTTTGACAAGATCAAAGAGATGTCACTCAAAGCTGCATACAAAGCAGACATTATTCTTTATATGGTTGATGGTAAAGGGCTTCCCGAAGATGAGGATAAAAAACTTTTTTATGAACTTCAAGCTATGGGAAAAGATATTGCCCTTGTAGTAAACAAAATCGACAATGACAAAATGAAAGAAAAACTGTGGGAATTTTATGAGTTTGGTACTGATGCCATCTTTGGAATCTCCGTTTCACACAACAGAAACACAGTAGAACTTTTAGAGTGGATATATGACAAACTTCCTGAGAGTGATAAGATAAAAGAAGAGGAAGAAGCGATTGCAGTAGAAGTTGTAGAAGAAGAATCTATTGATGATGCAACGTTCTTTTCGCAATATTCTGAAGATGAAGAGGATGATGGTTTTATCTACTGGGATGAAGATGAAGTTGAAGATGACTCTATCTTTGCACAAAACGACCGTATTAAAGAGTTTGATGAAAATGACATCAACCACATTAAAATTGCAATTATTGGACGTACAAATGTTGGTAAAAGTTCTCTACTTAATGCCCTGCTCGGCGAAGAGCGCTCCGTTGTAAGTAGTGTTGCTGGAACTACTATTGACCCTATTGATGAGACTATAAATTACAAAGACAAACAACTTACTTTTGTTGATACTGCAGGATTGCGTCGTCGTGGTAAAATAGTAGGAATAGAAAAATTTGCACTTATGCGTACAAAAGAGATGCTTGAAAATGCGAATATGGCACTTGTAGTTTTAGATGCTAGTGAGCCTTTTTTAGATCTTGATGAAAAAATAGCAGGATTAGTTGATCAAAACAGACTTGCCTGCATTATAGTACTTAATAAATGGGACATCGCAAAACGTGAAGAGCATGACAAAATCATTCAAGAGGTGCGTGATAGATTTAAGTTTTTGGCATACGCACCGATTTTAACACTCTCTGCAAAATCACACCAAAGAGTGGACAAACTTCACGATATGATTTTACAAATCAATGAGAACTACTCACAAAGAATTACAACATCAAGACTCAATGAAGTGATAGAAAGAGCCCTAAGACGTCATACACTTCCAAGTATGCACGGACAAGTTATTCGCATCTACTACGCAACGCAGTATGAGACAAGACCACCAAAAATCGCCATTGTTATGAACAAACCAAAAGGTTTACACTTTACATATAGACGCTATTTAACAAATAAAATGAGAGAAGCATTTGATTTTACAGGAACGCCACTGCTCTTTAAAGCAAAAAAACGAGGAGAGAAGTAATGGCACTAGCTGTCACCTTTATTTTTGGAGGTTTAGGGCTCACAGCGTTAAGCTTCTACTTCTATAAAAAAATGAAAGAAGAGGAGCAGAACAAGAAATAAATCTTTGTTCTGTTTTTAAAATGGTTTAAAAACAACCATTGCCACAATTAAGAGCATTAGAATTGTAGGCACTTCATTGTAAAAACGGAAAAACTTTCCACTTTTTGTACATCTATCTTCAAGTAGTTTAATGCGTAAAACACCTAAAGAGTGAAAATATCCTATTAGAATTACAACTAAAACTAATTTTATATGTAGCCAAGGTGAGCTTATCCAATTTCCAAAATAGATCAAAAAAGAGCCACTAATAATAGTAGCCCACATTGAAGGCACACCAATATATTTGTAAAGTTTCATCTCTTGAATTTTTACAACTTCAATAAAACCTTTATTATCAATATTTTCTACATGATAAACATATAAACGAGGGAGATAAAAAAGCACTGCAAACCATGATATTACTGAGATTACATGGAACCATAAAAGCCAATTATATAACATTTTCTTTCCTAAAAGTTTTTTTCTATATAAAATCCGACATGGTTTGAACCACCATGACGAACATTATTCACAAGACCAAAAATACCAGAGCGATGTTTTAGTAAAACACCCACATATAACTCTTTAAAAGATTTTGCGTGTATCAGTTTTGCCAAATCAAAATCTAAACTTACATCTAAATAGTTTAAATAATGAGAATTATTGTCATTATTGGAAATAGCATCTTCACGCTCAACCTCTAAAATAGCACTTGTATATGAACCACCTTCACCAAAACCGACACGTACTCTATTGTCTAAGAAATCAATATTGTAATAAGCTTTTATATAGAGTGTCATCTCATATACGGCATTAAGAGAAGGGTTTTGTTCAAAATATGCAACTCCACTTTTAAGATAAAAATCAAAAGGCAAAGAGTCCGTAGAAGACTTCAACAAATAGCCACCATCTATTGCATACACAGTAGAATATGGCTGAAATTTTCCAATATTACCAGTAACAATTTGACCAAAGTCATAATCAGTAGCTACTGCAGAAGCCACTCTCACAGAATAATGCTCCGCTGCTATGAGATTTAATGCAAATAACAGTAAAAATAAAATTTTCAACAAATACCCACCCTACACTTCAAGAGTCTCTAACTCTTTTATTGAAGAATTTTTATGATCAGTTACTTTGTCATGAAGACGGCGGAGTGCTTTTTCTGCTCTATCAACTGCAATATCAATTGCCGCATCTAAAACATCATCATTTTGCGTAATAATAACTGGCTCTGCATGTGCAATACGAATTTCAAACTCTACCTCTACACCTTTTTTTTGAGCATTTAAGTTACAATGAATACTTGTAATATCTAAAGAATATTTTCTAAAAACCTCCACAGCATTTTCAATATGTGCTTTTGTTGCGTCACTAAGTGTTAAATCTTTTGCATGAATTTGTAAGTTCATCATAAATCCTTTATATTTTTATTTATAATAACAAAATAAAGCTGAGATTGGTATAATATGGCTAGACTTTTAAAAAATAGGAATCTTTATTATGCGCGTATTAACTGGTATTCAACCCTCAGGTGATTTACATATTGGCAACTACTTTGGCTCAATAAAGCAGATGGTAGATGCTCAAAAAGAGAGTGATACTTTTGCTTTTATAGCAAACTATCACGCTATGAGCAGCGGAAATGGTGGAGAGCGACTGGCAGAGCTTACAATGCAAACTGCTACTGACTTTTTAGCACTTGAAATTGACCCTGAAAAATCAACTTTTTGGGTACAATCAGATGTAAAAGAGGTACTTGAGCTTTACTGGGTGCTCTCTGCGTTTACACCGATGGGACTGCTTGAGCGTGCACACAGCTACAAAGATAAAGTAGCAAAAGGAATAGCAGCTAACCATTCACTATTTTCATATCCGGTTTTGATGGCAGCAGATATACTTCTCTACTCTCCCGACATCATTCCAGTTGGAAAAGACCAGATCCAACATGTAGAGATTACCCGTGACATTGCCATAAAGTTTAACAATAAATATGGTGAAGTTTTTAAACTTCCTGAATTTAAAATAGAAGCCAATGTTGCAACAGTTCCTGGAACTGATGGACAAAAAATGTCAAAAAGTTACAAAAACACTGTAAATATTTTCGGTGAAGAGAAAAAACAACTTAAAACTATTAAAAAGATTGTAACCCAGCAGGTAGCACTTGAAGAGCCAAAAGAGTATGAAAACTGTAATGTTTACAATATGGCAAAACTCTTTTTAAATGAAAATGAGTGCCAAGAGCTTCAAGAGCGATACAAACGCGGAGGAGAAGGACATGGTCACTTCAAACTCTATTTGCATGATGTAATTTGGGAATACTTTAGACCTTATAGAGAACAAAAAGAGTACTACCAAGCACACCAAGATGAAGTCCGTGATATTCTAAACGCAGGAGCAGCTAAAGCTAGAGAAATAGCGCAACCACTTATACAAAACATTCGTCAACTAACTGGAATTAAATATTAAAACATCAAAAATTTAAAAAAAAGGAAAAACAGATGCGTCTCATTCTTCTTACACTCTTACTACTGGTAAATTTGGAAGCCAAATCATTTTTTGGTAATTCCACACAAGCTGAAACTAGTAAATATATTGATAATCTAAAAGATTTAATTATCTCTACACAAAAAACACGAGGGCTCACCAACTCATACCTTAATGGTAATGTGGCTGCGATGTTACTCGTCTATGCAAATAGAGATAATATGAAAAAGGCCATAGGAAATATGGAATCTTTTTCACTCGCTAGTGATCCTGTTATTAACAATAGAGCAACTGCAATTTCCACAGCACTTATCAAACTAAACCATAGAGCTTTTAAACAAAAACCTGCCAAATCTTTTTCAGACTACACAGATCAGATTGAACAAACACTTATGCTTGCACAAAGTGTTAGTAAACGGTTTGCTAAAGATTTAACACCATTTGCAAAAGAGAGTTCATCACTTATGATGGAAAGTATGCTGCCTATGACTGAGTTTACAGGACGATTAAGAGGTTTAGGTGCAGGTATTGCCGCAAAAGGGAAAGTAACAAAAGATGATAAACAACAAATTGAAGCTTTGCTTTATCAATTAACGAATGCAAACCATCAACTCCAAGTAGAGTTAAATCAAATTATTTCTAAATATTCAGATAAATTACCATCAAGTATTAACACAGAACTCGCATCAATTAATACAAAAGTAAAAAAATACACTGAGTTATCTCAAAAAACGCTACTTACAAATCCATCTAAAGTGAATCCAGATGACTACTTTGATGAGGGTACAGACTTAATCTCTGCGATTATAAAAGCATATAACACGCTTGATCAAGCTATGCTAAAAGATTCAAAAGGGTGGTTTTAGCCCCTTTGTCTATCTAACCATACCATAAGCCCTTTTTGAGCATGTAGGCGATTTTCTGCCTCAGAAAATACAATGTCAGCATGATTTTCCAAAAGTTCTTCGCTTACTTCTTGCCCTCTGTAGGCAGGAAGACAGTGTAAAAATTTTGCATCTCTATCAGCCAAACACATCATAAGCCCATCTACCATAAAGCCTTTAAAATCTTTTATGCGTTGCTCTTTTTCATCCTCTTGCCCCATAGATGCCCAAGTGTCGGTAGTGACTATTGTCGCACCACGAACTGCCTCTTTTGGATCGTTCATCACTTTAATAACAGCTCCACTCTCTGTTGCAATATCCATTGCATCACGAAGCACTGCATTATCTACTTCATACCCTTTTGGAGTTGCAATACGCAGTTCAAATCCAAGTTTTGCAGCAAGCATCAACCAAGAATTCGTCATATTGTTTCCATCACCAATATAAGCAACAACAAGGTTTTTCTCCATGCCGTACTCTTTAATTGTCATATAATCTGCTAAAAGCTGTATAGGGTGAAAAGAGTCTGTCAAACCGTTAATTACGGGTACTTTTGAGTAAGAAGCGAACTCCTCTATCATAGAGTGTTCAAAGGTTCTTATCATTACCATATCGCACATTGAAGAGATAACACGAGCTGTATCTTTTACAGGTTCCCCTCTTCCCAAATGAATATCGCGGTTTGAAAGAAAGAGTGCATGCCCACCAAGCTGAAACATTCCAGTCTCAAAACTTACACGCGTGCGTGTTGAACTCTTTTCAAAAATCATAGCCAGAGTTTGCATCTCAAGTTCTTTTTTGTAGTTACCAGCTTTTAAATCTTTTTTTATCTCTAAGCCTATCTCGATAATTTCTAAAATTTCTTCTTTAGTAAAGTCTTTGAGTGTTAAAAAATGTCTCACAATAAAATCCTAAATCTTTGTTTTTGTATATTTTAACTATTAATTTCTTTAAATTAACTTCTTTGTAGCATCTGTGCCACTTCTTTAGCATGATAAGAGATAATTATATCCGCACCTGCACGTTTAAAACCTATCATCGTCTCCATCACAACACGATCATAATCAATCAAATCATTCATACCCGCAAACTTAATCATTGCATACTCTCCGCTCACATTATAGACTGCCATAGGAAGTGTTGTACTATCTTTTATCTCTCGTACTATGTCAAGATAAGCCAAAGCTGGTTTTACCATTAAAATGTCAGCACCCTGCGCTTCATCACTTATGCTCTCTGCAATTGCTTCACGACGGTTTGCAGGATCCATCTGATAAGAAGCACGGTCGCCAAAACTCGGTGTAGATTCTGCCACATCACGGAATGGTCCATAGTACCCAGAAGCAAATTTTGTAGAGTATGCCATAATAGGAAGATTTTCAAACCCTGCTTTGTCAAGTGAAGCTCTAATTGTCTCAATAATACCATCCATCATACCCGATGGTGCTATCATATCTGCTCCTGCTTTTGCATGAACTATTGCCTGCTGTCCTGAAATTTCAAGTGTTGCGTCATTATCTACTGTTTCATGCTCTTCATCAATAATACCACAATGCCCATGGTCAGTATACTCACAAAAACAGAGGTCTGTCACAACAAACATATCTGGATGTGCTTTTTTTATGGCACGCACTGCTGAAGCAATAATACCATGCTCGCACAGAGCATCACTCCCAATAGAGTCTTTTACATCAGGGATACCAAAAAGTATGATAGAGTAAAGTCCTAAACCCTTAAGTACTTCACACTCTTTTATTGCCTCATCAATACTCATCTGAAATACACCCGGCATTGAGGCAACTTCTGTCTTGATATTTTCACCACTTCTTACAAAAAGAGGATAAATAAAATCATCTGTTGATACATGCGTCTCTCTTACAAGTGAGCGAAGCTGTTTATTTAAGCGTGTTCTACGGAATCTTTGAAACATTTTTAAACCTTTATCTTTAGTAAATTTTGATATAATCATTTTATAAAAATATTTTACCCATTTAAAGATTAAAGAATGAATATAGAAATTTCAGAAGTAGCAAATTTACCATCAAGATTTGGTGATTTTAATGTAAAAGCATTTAAACAGGGTGCAAAAGAGCATCTTGTCATTGCAGCCAAAGAGTTAGCAGAGGTGCCAATAGTCAGAGTACACTCTGAATGTTTGACAGGTGATGCCATAGGAAGCTTGAAGTGCGATTGCCGTGACCAGCTAGAGTATGGTCTTAAAATGGCAAACGAAACAGGTGGCATGGTTATTTACTTAAGACAAGAGGGACGTGACATTGGTCTTTTAAACAAAATAAATGCTTATGCCTTACAAGACAAGGGTTTTAATACTGTTGAAGCAAATCACCAACTGGGATTTGCAGCAGATGAGAGAACTTATGAAGTTGTAACTTTTATTTTAAACCATTACAATATCAAGAAGATAAAACTTTTGACAAATAACCCTGATAAAATTAACTCGATAAGCGGGGTAGAGATTGTTGAGCGTATTCCTATTGTTATGGAACCAAATATGCATAACAGTGCATATCTCAATGTTAAACGCGATGAAATGGGGCATATGCTTCCAAAGGATTAATTTATGCCTATAGATGTTCAAAAAGATGATCTTCAAACTGCTTTGAAAAAATTAAAAGTGAGAGAAGGTAATTTTCAACAACTTGAAAAGATTAGTAATTTTGGTAGTTGGGAAGTTGATCTTATTACAAAAAAATCAATTTGGTCAGAAAACAGTTACCGTATTTATGGTTATGAACCATTTTCAATAGAACCAACTTTAGATACATTTTTCTTGCATATACTTCCACAAGATGCCCATCGTGCAAAACTTGCTATACAAAAAGCAATTCAAAGCCATAAGGTAGAAACTTTTCAGGGACAACTCCATTCAAAAAGCGGTAAAATAAAAGATATTCTTATCAATGCACAAGCACTCTATAACAAAGATGGAATGGCTATCAAATTTATTGGAATAACACAAGATATTACCAAGGTTATGCAACTCCAGCGTAAATCAAAAGAGCTCAGTAACATCATAGAGAATTCGGCAAATGAGATTTACATCGTTGATTGGGAAACAAATCAATATCTCTATGCTAATCAAACAGCATGTGATGCTTTAGGATATACCAAAGAGGAACTTTTGTCTCTTAATATTTTTGACATTAATAAAGAGCTAACGCCACAAAGAGTTGAAGAGTTAAAACAATCATATACTCAAACAAATATTCCCTATATTACTAAACAGACAATACATATACGAAAAGATGCTACATCTTATCATGTACAATCAAATATTCAAAAAACTTACTATAATTCTCAAAAGGCTTATGTTATCTTTGACAATGATGTAACACAAAATATTATGGTATCAAAACTTGTAGAGAAACAGTCAAAACTGCTCCAACACAGAGCAAATCATGATGAGCTTACAAACCTTGCAAACAGAGCGCAATTCCAAGAACAACTCACAACTGCCATATCTGTAGCAAAAAAGGAGGGCTCAAGCTTTGCTCTCCTTTTTCTTGATCTAGACCATTTTAAAGATATAAATGACTCTCTCGGACATGATATAGGAGATAGAGTTTTACAAGAGTTTAGTAAAAAACTCGGTAAGTGCATAAGAGCACAAGACACTATTGCTAGACTTGGTGGTGATGAGTTTACCGTAATTTTACATAATATTTCAAAACGAAGTGATATTGCAATGGTCGCCGATAAAATTATAGATGCGATGAAAATTCCAGTAAAAATTGCCTCCAATATGTTGCATATTACAACAAGCATAGGAATTTCAATCTACCCTGAACACGCTCAGAACAAAGCTGGTCTGCTAAAATTTGCTGATACTGCGATGTATAAAGCCAAGGATCAAGGACGTAATAATTACCAATTCTACTCTGAAGGAATGACTGCACATGCCTACAAAAGAGTCATAATGGAAAACAGCCTGCGAATAGCAATTAAAGAGGAGCAATTTAGTGTCTATTATCAACCTCAGATAAATATTTTTAACAATCAACTCGCAGGTATGGAAGCCCTTGTACGTTGGCAACATCCTACTTTAGGAATGGTATCACCCATAGATTTTATTCCTTTAGCTGAAGATTTGGGTTTGATAGTAGAGATTGATCGCATTGTAATGAAACAAGCGATGCAACAGTTTTCTACTTGGTCAAAACATGGCTTATACCCTGGAAAACTCTCTTTAAATCTTGCTATGCAACAACTCCAGCAAAATGATTTTATCAGTAACCTTTTCAACACCATGAAAGAGTGTGATTTTCAAAAAAGCTGGTTGGAATTAGAGGTTACTGAAACACAGGTAATGAATAATCCAATGCACTCCATAAAAAAACTCCAAGAGATTTCGGATAATGGCATTAGCATCTCTATTGATGATTTTGGAACAGGATACTCTTCTCTTGCATATCTTAAAAAACTACCACTCAGTAAACTTAAAATTGATAAATCATTTATAGATGATATACCTAATGACGAAGATGGTATGTCCATTATTAGGGCAATTATTGCACTCGCAAAGAGCCTCAACCTTGGACTTATCGCAGAAGGGGTAGAGACCGAAGTTCAAAAAGATTTTTTACTCCAAAATAGTTGTGAATGTGTGCAGGGTTATATTTACTCAAAGCCACTTCCTAGCCAAGAAATGACAACATTTTTAGAAACATTTTAGAGAAATTTCGATGCATTAATTGCACTAATTCGTCTTGTAGATTTTTCTAATATTTTTAGAAGCTGTTTTGTTGTTGATTCAAGCTCCATATAGTAAGTTTTTGCTTTATCAATAGCTAATGTATCTGGCTTATTTGAGGAAAAAACTTTTGTAAAGAACCCCTCTTGTTTCTTCTGAAATAAAAGCGCATAAATTTTGGCATATTCAACATGCCATGCTTCATGCTCTCTATCAAGCTGTTCATAAAATTGTGCACCCAAAATATTTGCAATAAAAGCACTATTTTGACCATAAAGCCACTCCCCAAATTCACATTTCGTTTTAGAAACAGTCGTTGGGTTTTCTACACTCACACCTCTAAGCATTAAGTCAATTTTTTCCATCTGCTCAATATGTGATAATTTAACTTTTTCTATTACCTGTAAAGTTTGTGATTTTGTCATTTATACCAACCTACGTATCAAATTGGCTTATTATTGCATAAATTTAATAAATAAAATTATATAATCTACTTTAATTCTAGTCAAGGAGTGAATTTGAAACATCCAGAACCAATTGACCATGAAATACAACTAAATCCAAAAAGATATATTGTTTCTAAGACGGGTCCAAAAGGAATTATTGAGTATGGAAACGACTACTTTGTAGAAATTTCAGGCTACTCTGAAGCTGAACTTATAGGACAGCCACACTCAATCATTAGGCATCCAGATATGCCTAAAATTGTCTTTAAGATGATGTGGGACCGTATTAATAAGGCTCAAAATATTATGGCGATAGTAAAAAACTTGGCAAAAGATGGGAGCTTTTACTGGGTTATAACAGAGTTTGAACCAAAAGTAGACCCCATAACAAATGAAATAATTTCACATACTGCCTTTAGAAAAGCAGCCCCAAAAGATGCAGTGGAAGCCATAGAACCAATCTATGCAAAACTCATTGAAATAGAAGAAAAAGGTGGCATGGACGCTAGTGAAAAATATTTACGAGGGTTTTTTGAAGAGAAAGGTGTCTCTTATGATGATTTTATTAATAATCTCGTAGGGAATAAAGGGATTTTCAAAATATTTTTCACGATGATGAAAAAACTCTTCTCTTAAAATATAAGGAAATTTATTGAATTTAAAAAATGCACTTCTAAACGCAGATCTCAACCTGCCAGACAACTTTTTTACAAATATACAAAAATATAAAGAACACCTCCATAAGTGGAATAAAATTCATAATCTTACGGGTGCAAAAGATGAAAAAACTGTAGATAGTTTTATTTATGATGCTGCTTATGCTGTAAAATTTTTACCGAAGGTGGACTCTTTGATGGATATAGGGACTGGCGCAGGATTTCCAGGGATGATACTCGCCTTTGCACTTCCTCAAACGCAGGTCACACTTGTAGAACCCCTTGCAAAACGGGCAAGTTTTTTACAATTTATAAAAGCAGATTTAGGGCTGCAAAATGTTCGCGTAGTAAAAAAAAGAGTCGAGCAGATGGAGAGTGAAGTGTTTGACATCATCACTTCACGCGCTGTAACAGATACAAAAATGCTACTCAAACTCAGCGAAAATTTCAGAGATGCACACTCCAAACTTCTTTTTTATAAAGGTGAAAAAGTTTTTGATGAGATGAGCGACGTTACAGAGGGCATGAACTATAAAATAATAGAACAAGACAATAGACACTACTTACTTCTAGGAGAAGAGATATGATACTAAAATTCCTTATTATTGCAGCTGTAATTTCAGTTGTTTATATTATGTTTTTTAAAACAAAACCAGCAACACAAGCACGAACAAAAAAACCTAAAAAAGCAAAAGCAGACGCAACAAACCCTGAAATTAACGATATGACAGAGTGCGCAAGCTGCGGTGTTTATGTGGAAGTAAAAGAGGCTATTTTAAGCAATGGAAAATACTACTGCTCACGCGAGTGTTTAAAAGAGGCAAAGTAGTGCTCTTTTTTGGTCATAGGTTTTTACATAGCCCTAAGTTTTATCATGTTTTTGACATTGATTCCATCCTTACAACACCGCCATCTTCAACACTCTACGTGGAGTTTGAAGAGAAAAATCTTGACATCATCACCTACTTGCAAGAGAATGAAATAACTTTTGCACTCAAAGTAAAAAATGTTACAGAAGTCGCCTATGCTGCTGCACTAAACGCAGCCTATATTGTGGTGGAAAATTCGCTTGCAAAAACTGCCCAAAAAATAGCGGAAAATTATCTATTTGATGCAAAAATACTCGCACACATTGAAAATGAAAAAGAGATAGAGGAGTTGGTGCTTTTAGGCATTGACGGCGTTATTTGTCCTAGTGCAGTTGTAAAGGTTACTGCTCAATAACGCTGCGTTTAAGGTATGCCTTTAAAGAGGTTAGCACCTCATAACTTATAGTAGAAGCCTGCTTTGCAGCCACTCTTGCATCATTAAATATTAAAAGAGACTCTTTATCTGTTATAAAAGAGCTGTTATCCATAGAGATTCGTCCTGCAATTTTAATATTTTGCGGTGTAACATAGTGGTTTGAACAGCTCCTTAAAAAACCATCTCCATAGCCAATATCATAATTACTCACCCTACACTGCTCTTGCGTTTGGAAGGTGGCACTATACCCAACGCACTCACCAGCTTTTAAAAGTCGCGATGAAAGCCTCTTGCCATAAAGTGCAAGTATAGGCGCTAATTTTTTCACATTTTCATTATCTTCAAGCTCTAAACACCCATATGCCGCAATACCAACTCGTGCCATATCTTCACTAAAATGTTCTTCTCGAAACAAAGCAGCGGAGTTACAGGAGTGAAATCGTAACGGAGAAAAACCATACTCTTGTGCAAGTTTTTGCGCCTCTTTTTTTATCTTTATGAAATTACTATTTTGTAAAGCATACACGTCACTCTTTTCATCGGCAGAGCTATGGTGCGTAAAAACAGCTTCAAGTTGCAGTTTTTGCTTTTGTATCTCTCTAAACGCAGCACTTAACTCAGACATTTCTATACCATTTCTATTCATCCCACTATCTACTTTTAACTCTACTTTTGTATCTTTTGCAAACTTTTTTATCTGCTCTAAATCATTAATGGTGTAGCGTATTTTTTGGCTTGGAGTCGCAGAAATATCAGATAAAACTAAAATGTAAGGGAAATAATTTTCTACTCTTTGGGCCTCTTCAAATGAGCGTACCACCGCTTTTGTAATGCCATACTCCGCTGCCATCGCTGCAACTTCTAAAAGTCCATGCCCATAAGCATTATCTTTTAGAACAAGGGCGATTTTATCTTTTGTACAAGTGAGTTGCGTAATAATGTCAAGATTATTAAAAAAATTCGTTTTATTTAAAGTAATGAAAGCCATGGGAGAATTATACAATATGTTTGCGCACAAAAAATTAATTGCCGAGTTTGAAAGACAAGATTTTACACAAATCATCTTTCCCCATCCAAAAACAGATTGGGCAGAGTATCTGCAAGAGACACAAGCGACATTTGTAAATATTATAAACGCAGTGCGAAAACAGCAAAAATGTCTTATTATTGCTTACGATATAAACGCAGTAAAAAAGCACTTTAAGGAGTTTCACAACCTTGAGTTTATTGAGTATGAGACAGATGATACATGGGCAAGAGACTGCTCTGCACTTACAATTATAGAAAATGGTGAAAAAAAGCTTCTTGATTTTCAATTTAATGGCTGGGGCAATAAATTTGAACATACAAAAGATAATAAAATGAGCAAAACACTCTCCTCTTACTACAAATACCCTATGCAATCCATAGATTTTGTACTTGAGGGAGGTGCCATAGAGAGCAATGCAGATGGAGTAATTCTCACAACTACAAACTGTATGCACAATCCAAATAGAAACCCAAATCTAAACGCAGCTACTATCACAAAAGAGTTACAAAACTATTTTGGAGCCAAAGAGATTTTATATCTCTCATATGGTTACCTTGCAGGAGATGATACTGACTCGCATATAGACACCCTAGCCCGTTTTATTGCAAAGGATGTCATTATGTATATACAATGTAAAGATAAAAATGATGCACACTATGAAGCACTCACAAAGATGGAAAAAGAGCTCAGAACAATAGCAGCCACAAAGAATTTTAAACTTATTGCCCTGCCTATGAGTGAAGCAGTCTATTTTGAAGGTGAACGCCTCCCTGCAACATATGCAAATTTTCTTTTTGTCAATGGTGCTGTATTAGTTCCTATTTACAATGTAAAAACCGATGAAGCAGCACTCAAGATTTTTAGAAAAACTTTTCCACAAAGAGAAGTCGTTGCCATTGACTGCTCTATACTCATTCGCCAGCACGGCTCACTTCACTGTATTAGTATGAACTTTTGAATCTTTTTGTTTTAACATTGCTGTTCCACTCATTATAAGGTATGTTGCCAAGGCGAAGCCCAACGCTATTAGTATGGTTCGTTGTATTTTTTGGAGTTTATTCATAAATGTAATTATAATCATTTAACACTTTTGTAACACTTTTTTTATACTATTACACAGAAACATTCTTAAAGTTAAAAGTAAAATTATAAATTTAAGAAAAATAAAATTTATAGGTAACTCATTATGAAAAAAACAGTCATCTTATCACTCTTTGCTATCTCTGCACTTTATGCATCAGAAATTGAACTTTCCCCAATAAACATAGAATCAACAACACTTACAGATGTTGCACAAAATGTAAAAACCTCAGCAGATGTTGCAGATGCACTCTCTCAAAGTGTACCAGGTGTCGATATGAGCCGCCGTAGTGGAATAGCCAATGATATTCTCATTCGTGGACAAAAACGAGATAACATCTCTGTAGAAGTTGATGGGACAAAAGTGTACGGTGCCTGTCCAAATAGAATGGATCCTCCAATTTCACATGTTCTTGCCAACCAAATAGAGACCATAGAAGTAATAGAAGGACCTTATGATGTCACAAACTATGGAACAATGAGTGGTGGAGTAAAAATCACAACAAAAGAGCCAAGTAAAAAAACAAAAGGAGAAATCAATGTCGGTTTTGGAGCATGGAACTACAAAAAATTTGGTGCAACTGTTACAGGTGGTAACGACATAGTACGACTTCTATTAACTGCATCTCGTGAGTCAAGTGACCAGTATAAAGACGGCAATGGGCATACGCTTACTGAGCAGGTCAAATACTCTAATGCACCTGCAAGAAATAAGTACCAAACCAAATATGAAGATATGCAAGCCTATACAAAAGAGTCTGTTATGGCAAAAGCATTTGTAAAAACTGCTGAGAATCAAGAGCTGCGTTTAAGTACAACTGCTAACAGAAGTGACAATGTCCTCTATGCTAACTCACCTATGGATGCCATTTCGGATGACTCAAATATTTACAGCATAGCCTACAACATCAAAAATATTTCAGACAAATACAAAAATGTAAACTTAGAGTACTACTACTCAGATGTTGACCATCCTATGAGTACAGAGTATAGAAATTCTGCATTAAATCCTCTCTATAATAAAACAAACCATATGAAAACAAGTATGCAGGGTATTAAACTTAAAAACAATTTTCAACTTGAGAAGTACAAACTACTTTTGGGTGCAGAAGCAAGTAAAAGAACCTGGAAAGGCGAATATGTAAATAATGTAAGTGGGAATTTTTTGGGTAAAAGTATAGATAATGCTCTTACAACAAATGAAGCTCTCTTTGCAACATTAGAAAAAAACTACGCTGCGTTTAATGTTAAAATTGGCGCAAGATATGACCACTCTAAAGTACAAGATGATAATGCAGCCCACCAATCAAATACTTATGATGCACTCAATGCAAATATTTTCACTACTTATGCACTCAACAGTGAGAACAAACTCTTTGCAGGTTTTGGGCAAGCTTCTCGTGTGCCTGATGGTAGAGAGCTTTACTTTATGAAAAGTGGCAATACCATTGGTACACCTAATCTTAAACAGACAACAAACCAAGAGATTGATGCAGGATTTAAGACAAACAATGACTATTTTGATTTTAAAATCAAAGCTTTTTACTCCAAGTTAAGTAACTATATCTATATAAACGCCGATAAAACTGCCAATGCTTTTGAAAATATCGACGCAACTGTATATGGAGCAGAACTAAGTGGAACTTACTACATTAATGATGATATAACACTCGATATGGGAGCATCATATAAACGTGGACAAAAAGACAAAGCCCTCACAGGACAACAGGACAAAGACCTTGCAGATATGGCACCATTACGAGGAAAATTAGCACTTAACTATGAATATGCAAACAACTCTCTTGCTACTATTGCCGTAGAGGGAAGTGATGCATGGAGTCTCTATGATGCAGACAATGGGGAACAAAAGATTGCAGGTTGGTCAGTGTTAAATATGAAAATTAAACATGCTGTAAATAAAAAGTTTGATTTTACAATAGGGGCAAATAATATTTTTGATGTGGCATATGCAAAAAGTAACACTTATGCAGATCTTACGCTAATTAGTGAGGGTGGTGATCAAAAATTATTACTAAATGAGCCAGGAAGATATATCTATACTAATCTTGATTTTAAATTCTAATGGTATAATGAGTAATAAATAAGTAACAAACTAAAAAGAAAGGGTTGTAATATGTCTAGTGAGATAGCTACAATGTTAGAAAATTTAGACACAGTTTATAGATTATATCACCAAAATATTTTAGAAAGTATTGATGAATATATCTATAAAGAAGAGAGATATGAGAACCATTTTTCTGTTGCTCTTATATACTCAAAAAAATCGCTTACTTCACATGTTAAAGAATTAGAAAAAATGATACGAAAGACTGATAAACTTACATTTATTACTGATAATGTAATCTTTATTGTTTTCGATGCAATTCAAGTAAATAATTGTGTAAAAGCAGCTGAGAATCTCTACAAAACACTTAAATCTGTAGAGTATCATCAAGATTATTTTATTGCCACAGCATTCTCTGAAGAGTTTAGAGAAAACTATTTAATTATGATCAACCATCTCTTTCACAGACTTCATTATTCGGTAGAACATAATTGTGAAAGTAACATCAATGATCAAGACTATCTAATATAAAAAAAGTTCTTTCATTCTAAAGCACCTTTTCATCAAAATATAGCTAAAATTTCTTTATGATTAAAAGATACCCTACTAAAAAAATATTTGTTGGTGATGTAGCAGTTGGTGGTGATGCACCTATTTCAGTTCAGTCTATGACTTACTCAGATACACAAAATGTGGCTGCAACAGTGGAACAGATCAACCGTTTGCACTTTGCTGGTGCAGACATAGTTCGTGTAGCTGTTCCAGATATGGAAGATGCACTTGCACTTAAATCCATAAAAGAGCAGACCTCTTTGCCGCTTGTAGCAGACATTCACTTTAACTATAAACTTGCACTTATTGCAGCTGAATCTGTAGACTGTATCCGTTTCAATCCTGGAAATATTAGTGACAAGAGTAAAATAAAAGAGATAGTAAAAGCATGTCAAGAGAGAAATCTTCCTATTCGCATCGGTGTAAACGCAGGAAGTCTTGAAAAAGAGTTTGATGACAAGTATGGTCCTACTGCTGAAGCAATGGTAGCTTCTGCTGAGTATAACATCAAATATCTTGAAGATTTAGGCTTTGAAGACATTAAAATCTCACTCAAAGCAAGTGATGTACAAAGAACAGTAGAAGCCTACAGAATGCTGCGTCCAAAAAATCACTACCCTTTCCATCTTGGTGTCACAGAAGCGGGAACAATCTTTCATGCTACGGTCAAAAGTGCCATAGGTTTAGGAACACTTCTCCT
>NZ_JALXBK010000066.1 GCF_026991475.1 Sulfurimonas sp.
GGACATGGTACTGAAAAGGTTATTTCTGCTGTGCATAAAGATGATGGAAAAATAGATGTTTCTGTCATTCCTGTTAAAACACTTACAACAGTTTTAACCATTTTTGCTGGTGGCTCTGTGGGAAAAGAGGGTCCAGGTGCTCAGATCGGAGCAGGAATGGCTTCTCTTGTCTCTTCCATTTTAAAATTTAAAAAACAAGATAGAAAAAAACTGGTTATTTGTGGTATTAGTGCTGGTTTTGCAACTGTTTTTGGAACACCTATTGCAGGGGCAATTTTTGGTGTTGAAGTGCTTATTATTGGTGTTATTATGTACGATGTACTGCTTCCATCTTTCATTGCAGGATTTGCTGCATTTACAACTGCACAATTTTTAGGAATAGACTACACATACTACGATATGCACTTTGTTCAAAGTGTCTCTTTAGATATGTCTTTGATTTTAAAAGTAATTTTGGCAGGAGTATTTTTTGGAATTGTATCTGATATTGTTATTACTGCAATCTCTCAAACTCATCATGTGATTAAGCAAATAAAAGTGAACTTATATGTAAAAGCTTTTGTCGGTGGTTCTCTTATTGTACTTTTAGCTACCGTATTTGGAGAACAATATTTAGGTTTGGGTCTTAATACTATCGCTGATGCTTTAAGTCAACATCCTGCAGATTATACAAATATTCATTGGTACACTTTTATACTCAAAACCATATTTACTTCTCTCTCTTTAGGTGCTGGAGGAAGTGGAGGGGTTGTTACTCCTATTTTTTATATTGGTGCAACGAGTGGTAACTTTTTTGGTTCTATTATTTCACCTGATCATATCTCTCTTTTTGCTGCTTTGGGTTTTGTTAGTGTTGTTGCTGCTACAACAAATACTCCTATTGCATCTACCATTATGGCAGTGGAACTTTTTGGTATAGATATAGCTCACTATGCAGCACTCTCTGCTGTTATTAGCTTTTTGATTTCAGGGCATAGAAGTATCTTCTCTTCTCAAATTTTGGCTATGAAAAAATCTGAAATGTTGAGTATGAAGATAGGCGATGAGGTAGAAAATATTAATATCTCTTTAGAAGAACATGAGATGAATAAGATAGATAGATTTAAAAGAAAACTTCGTAAAAAGAAGAAGTAAAAAAGTATGAAGATTTTATTTATAGGCGGCATTAAGAGTGGAAAATCTCGAAATGCAGAGCAATACATTGAAAAACTTTCTGAAAAAAAACCCATCTATTTAGCGACAACAGAGTTTGTTGATGATGAGATGAAGCAAAAGATAGACGCACATAAAAAGATGCGTGAAGATAAATTTATTACAGTAGAAGAAGCACTCAATTTAAGAGAAAAAATAGAGTTACAAGAGGGTGCTGTTTTAGTAGAGTGTCTGAGTATGTGGATAAATAATATGCTCTATCATGAAAAATCTTATGAAGATATGCAGGCAGAACTCTCTACGGTTTTACAACTCAAACGAGATATTGTTTTTGTTATTAATGATGTGAGTTGTGGGGTTATTCCCCAAAATAAATTAGCAAGAGAATTTGTCGATATCAATGGTCGCTTAGCTCAGCTTGTTGCTAGTGAATGTGATGTGGTTTACAATGTCGTAGCTGGGATAGCAACGAAAATAAAATGAAAAAAGTATTTGATGGATTTGC
>NZ_JALXBK010000067.1 GCF_026991475.1 Sulfurimonas sp.
AACAGGGATATAAAGTTCGTGTTGTATCGCATGATAAAGACCTCTATCAGCTTATAGATGATGACAAAGTTGTTATAGTTGATGCTATTAAACGCAAGTATGTAAATGAAAAAGCCTGTTATGAGAAGTATGGTGTGACACCTAAACAGTTTATTGATTATCAATCTATTTTAGGTGATAGTGCCGATAATGTCCCCGGGGTGAAAGGCATAGGAAAAGTTGGTGCAGAGAAACTCTTAAAAGAGTACGGTACGCTTGATAATGTTTATGAGCATATTGATGAAATAAAGGGTGCAATGCAGAAGAAGCTTATTGCTTCAAAAGAGCAGGCTTATATGTCAAAAGAGCTTGTAACGCTTCATCCAAATGTTTTTGAGTGTGATGCGTTTGATTTCCAAGAGTATAAAATGGATGTTGAAAATCCATTTTTAAATATTTATGATGAGCTTGTACAGTATGAGCAAAACGCAGTACTTCGTTCACTTCATGCAAAAAATCTTGTAAGCGATGCAAAGAGAGAAGGGGCACAAAAAGCACAAGAAATGTGTGCGCAAGAGAATAAAAAACTTGCATTTAAAGCGACTCTTATTACAGATGAAAAAGAGCTAAACGCAGTGCTTGCTCAACTTAAACCTGAAACAATTATTGCGTTTGATACAGAGACAACAGGACTTGATTATTTTTGCGACAGACTTGTCGGTTTTAGCTTTTGTACGGATGATGATGAAGCTTACTATGTACCATTTGGACACTTCTATCTGGGTGTTGAAAAACAGATTAGTCATGACGCGGCAAAAGAGGCAATGCGTAAAATATTTGCTTCTCGTGTAGTAGGACATAACATTAAGTTTGACCTGCATTTTGTATCGCGTTTTTTAGAAGATGATACATTGCCAATCTACTGTGACAGTATGATTTTAGCGTGGCTTATTAACCCTGAATCTGCACTCTCTTTGGATAAGCTTGCGGATAAACTGCTTGGACATAATATGGTTGCGTTTAAAGATACTGTGAAAAAAGGAGAAAACTTCTCTAGCGTTGCGCTTGGTGATGCTTGCGTTTATGCAGCTGAAGATGCTTTTATCACTTTGAAGCTTTACAAACTCTTTTTGCAAAAATTAGAACTTCAAGATGCAAAACATCTCATAGATGAAGCAAGAGAAGTAGAGATTCCATTTATAAAAACACTTTTAAAGATGGAAAAAGAGGGCATAGAAGTTGATACAGAGTTTTTTGAGAAGTTCTTAGTTGAGGTTAAAGAGACATTAGAGGGGCTTACAAAAAGTATTTATGAACTTGCAGGGAGTGAGTTTAACATTAACTCTACAAAACAGCTTGGTGTTGTACTTTTTGAAACACTTGGTCTGCCTGTTGGAAAAAAGACAAAGACTGGTTACTCTACAGATGAAAAGGTACTAAGCTCATTAAAAGATAAGCATCCCATCATAGTCAAACTGTTGGAGTACCGTGAGGTGCATAAACTTTACTCAACATATATTGACCCACTTTTAAAACTAGCAAATGCAACTGAGACACATAGAATCCATACCTCTTTTGTTCAAACAGGAACAGCAACAGGACGATTGAGCTCAAAAAATCCAAACTTGCAAAATATTCCAACACGAACACCGC
>NZ_JALXBK010000068.1 GCF_026991475.1 Sulfurimonas sp.
TGAGGATATTTAATGGAAGTTTGTGGGTGTTACAAATTGAGACATATATAAGAAACTTATATTATATCTCTCTTTGTGCTAAATCTCTTAGTTGTAAAATTTTGTTTTTACCTATACTTTTTGCATATTCAAGTATTTCATTTGCCTGTTTGAGTGCTTCTTCTATAGAACTGTTGTTTGGCTTGATTACAAAAGCTCCTGAAACAGTTATTTGTGTAGGTCCATAGTTGGGAATGTTGAATTTTAACTCTGAAATACTTTCCCGAATTAAGTCAATCTCTTTAAATGCTTGCTCTTTTGTTGGTCGAGAAAGTACCAGTGTAAATTGATTGTAATCAGTTCTTGCAATAACATCAGCCGGCTGTTCATGCAATGAGATTGTATAAGCAACTTTTTTTAGCATTGCTTGCGCTATTTCTTGAGTAAATACACGCTTGGATTTTGAGAAGTTATCTATTTCTAAAAGTGTTACTGAAGTAAAATTACTATCTTTTAGAGATTTTTTATGAGAATAAGAGTGCAGAAGACCTTTGTAATTATTGATATCTGTTACTGGGTCAATAAGATGAGGATTATCTTCCACTTGATTTTTTCTATTCATTCTCAGTGCTATTGCATCTGCTTCTATTGAATAAATGTTATAACCAGCTTTTGTTTTATCTAATTGAAACAGGTAATTAATATCTTCATAAATGGATTTGAGTGCTTTTCTATACCAGAATGTAGCAAGAAAAATAAGAAAAAATGCAGCAGCAACTAAATATTTTATAAGTTCAAATTTTTGTTGATTGTATTTCATCGCTTTAAAGAGCATATTATTTAACTGTTCGTTTAGAGCTTTAAATGCGCGAAGATGTTCTTTTTTTGTGCTCTTTTTTATTTTACTATTATCTTCTTGTATATAGTATTCGTGTGTAGCGCTGTTAAATTTTTTGATTAAAATATTGAGTTTATTTAACTCTTGCATATATTCTGTACTGTTTTGAAGAATTAATTTTTCAAATATATTATATTTATAGAGTGTTTGCAATTTATCAATATTTTGTAGTAATTCAGTACTTTTTGCATTAAATTGTATGAGTGCTAACTCCATATCTGTTTCATGAGGCTCTACAAGTTTTTTTATAATTGCTTTATCATTGTTAAGTGTATCTATTTTGTCAAAAGAGAGTTGCTGTTCCAACAGAAGCATAAGAGCTAAAAATGCAACAAAAAATACAAAAAAAAGATATGTACTTAAGTTTTTAAAAATATTTTTAATAGAGTGCTTCATATGTAATTTTCCTAATAATGTTATAATAACTTGTTATTTTATATCGACAGTAATTAATATCTGCTTAACAAAAAGAAGTTTATTTGAATTTAGAAAATTATTTTATATCACAATTTAACAGTAAACACATTGGTGATGATGGTGCATGCATAGATAATATGGTCTATTCTAAAGATGCCTTTTTTGAAAATGTGCACTTTAAACGCAGTTGGATGAGTTGTTTTGAGATTGCAAAAAAAGCTATGCTTGTAAATATTTCAGATGCTATTGCCATGAATGCAACACCGAAATATGCGTTGCTAAGTGTTGCAATGCCAAAAAGTATGAGCAAAAAAGAGATGAGTGATTTGGCTGCTGGTTTTCTCTTTATTGCAAAAAAATATAATATTGATATTATTGGTGGAGATACGATCAGTAATACAAAATTAGATATAAGCGTGACGATTATATCAAGTGTAAAAAAGGTACTTTTACGCTCAAAAGTACGAGAAAATTATTTGCTTGCCTATACTGGAACGCTTGGAAATTCTGCCAAAGAGTTAAAAAAATTGCTCAATGGTGGTAAAATTCATAGAAAGTCAAAATTTATAGATATAAATTTACGAGAGAAATTTATAGCAAATACAATACGCTATCTCAAGGCTGGCATGGACATCTCAGATGGTTTATATAGTGATTTAGATAAAATTACATCACTAAATAAAATAGGAATTGAGTTTAGAGTGAATATCCCCAAAAATATAGGCTGTAGTGGGGAAGAGTATGAGATGCTTGTTGCATTTGACAGACGAGATAAAAAGGCAGTTATTAGACGAGCTGCTCAAAGTAGAACAAAACTTACTATTTTTGCAAACGCAGCGCGTAAAAAGTATGTAAACAGATGTAAAGCACATCATTTTTAAAATTAGGAAAAAATATAATGGATAGATTTTATTCGCTAGGACATGCAAGCATTGATTTTCATTTCAGGCAGACACCGCGAGATTTCGTAGTAGAAGAGATACCCCTGTACGAATTCTCGGGAGAGGGTGAACATCTCATTCTTTTTGTTAGAAAAAAGAACCTCTCTACAAATGAGATGATAGGACAGATTGCAAGATATTTGGGCATAAAGAACAGAGAAATAGGCTACGCTGGCTTAAAAGACAAACATGCTATGACAAAGCAGTATATATCTTTACATAAAAAGTATGAAGAGGCTATGGAAGGGTTTAACCATGAATCTATAAAAATAATCTCAAAAACACACCATAACAATAAAATAAGAATAGGACACCTTAAAGGAAACCGTTTTTATATTAAACTCAAAAAGGTAAATCCTACAAGTGCTATAAAGATAGATGAAGCACTTAAAAATATTGATAAGCAGGGTATGCCAAACTTTTTTGGTTATCAGCGTTTTGGAAATGATGGAGACAACCACATAATTGGTGAAAAACTTGCTAAAGGCGAGGCGCGTGAGCGAAATCCACGGGTAAAAAAACTTCTCATAAATGCCTATCAGTCACATATTTTTAATCTTTGGCTCTCTCGCAGATTAGAGATAAATTCTCTTGTAGCCAGTTTTGAAGAGAATGAACTTGAAACACTTTTAAATTTGCCAAATAATGAACTTAAAAAGATGAAACAGCAAGAGCATCCTTTTAAACTTATTGATGGTGATATTATGGAACATTATCCTCATGGAAGATTGTTTGAATTTGGTGGTGAAGAAGAGGATATAAAACGCTTTAATGAGCGTAATATTAGTGTAACAGGGTTGCTGTGTGGGAAAAAAGCAACACATGCAAATACACTTGCAAGGGTGATAGAAAAAGATTATGACGATGAAATAAACGCAGATGGTGCAAGACGCTATGCGTGGATTTACCCGACAGATATAGAAGGGCGTTTTAATCAAGTTGAGGCACAGTATGAGCTAAACTTTACTCTTCCAAAGGGTTCATATGCAACTGTTTTATTAGAAGAGATAGCAAAAAGAAAGATAAATTAATACTTTTAATCTTCTAATATATTTGGAACTTTCTCAAAATTTTCTATATACTTAGATAAAGATGGTTCGGCACTATTTGACTCAATATTTTCTTTAGCAGCCAAAAAATGTTCTAGATTATTAAGAAATAAATCTACAAGAAGAGGGTCAAATTGTTTTCCGCGTTCTTCTTGGAAAAGTTGAAGTATTTTATCTAATGTCCAAGCTTTTTTATAGACTCTTTCACTACCTAGAGCATCAAAAACATCAGCAATAGCAGTAATACGACCATAAATATGAATATCTTCTCCTTTAAGACCTTGAGGATATCCTGTTCCATCCCATCTTTCATGATGTTGGTATGCTAAGATTGCGGCAGCTTTTAAAATAGATTTTGTGGAATGTTTAAGCATTTTATAACCTATTTCAGAGTGAGCTTTTATGATTTCGAACTCTTCATCTGTAAATTTTCCAGGTTTATTTAATATAGCATCAGGGATGCCTATTTTACCTATATCATGCATTGGTGAGGCATTTTTTATCAAAATAGATTCTTCTAAAGAGAGACCATATAAACGGGCTAAAACAAGGGAATATTCTGCAACTCTTTGAACATGCTGACCCGTTTCTTTGGAGCGTTCTTCTGCAATTGCTCCCATTGTAAAAACTACTTCTCTTTGTGTTGCTTCTATTTCATTGTTGAGTGCAGTAATCTCTTTTAATCCTTTTTGAACCCTTTGTTCTATAAGTTTTGTTTGATTCCTTTCATCTTCGACAATTTTTTTCGCTATATATATGTTATTGTCGATGATTTTTATAATTTCAGCTATTTCATCATTCCCATTTATATTCATATGCTCTACAGTATCTCTTTTTTGAGATAGTAAATCAAAAAAGGAGAGTATTTCTTCTTTAAGCTGATCCATTCTTTGTAAAATAGAATCTGTAATTGATTTATTGATATATAGTAAAAAAGCAGCGATTGATAATAAGAAAAGAAGCATTGTAATTTTCATGTGAGATAGCTTAGCACGAAATATTTGAATATCATTTTGTGAAATTTGTAAAATTTTTTTGTTGAGTTCTTCTAGCTCTTGAGATATTTTTTTACTTGCTGAAGAGAGTGCTAAAATTGAGTATAGACCATCTTCGCTATTTTCTTGAACATTATTACGTAATTCATTTGCAATAAGTTTGTAACCAGCAAACCTTTGACTAATATTATAAATGATTTTTTGTGCTTGCTTATCTATGCGAAGACTTTTGTTATTTTTTAATTTATTTAAATCGCTTGAGAGTTGCTTATATAGTACATCACTATATTGCTTGTAGTTATGATTTTTTTTGATTGCGTTTTGAATAGTTAAGTAATCTATTTCATCCAGATGAGTTTGCATTTTATATGTTAATTGATTTATAAAAGCTATAGTTTTAGCATTAGCAGTTGTTGTTTCAGTTATTGTAGCACTAGCAAAATAAATACCAAAACTTAAAACAACCATGGCTATAACAGAGATAATTGTCGCAATGTTTATTTTAACTGCAAACTTTAGATTGTTTAATATTCTTTTCATTTTTTAGAAATGTACGCTCATTTTTAGGTAAACAGATTTTAAGTTATCTACAATGTTCTGGACATTGTCCATGGAGTTACTAATCTTTCTACTCTTTCCTACGAACCAACCACTACGTGTATATTTATAGTCTATATTTACATAACCAATGCGAAGATTAGCATATCTATTGATAACATACATCATGTATGTTTCAATTGCATTTCCACGTGTTGCAAGTTTATTATAGATGTCAAAAGAACCCTGTGTGAGATTAATCCAGTTTTTACTTCCTTGATTATATTCAAGTCCAAACTTGTATTTTTGTTTTTTTCCAAAGCCATAGCGTGAACCAAGCCAAAATGAATGACCATCTTTTGTTGTAGTATCACTTGTATCTCCTAACAACCCTCCATAATTGACGCCATTGTCTATATAACTATTTTTATTTGGTTTTGCGTGAGAGTATCCATACTGTGCAAAAAGATCTAGGTGAGTATTATTAATATTGGTAAATTGAACCATGGCTCCATAGAGATCAACATCTCCTATATTTTTATTTTGAGAGCTGTTTTTATCAAGTGGATTTGCAACTATATCTAGCATCTTGGAATAGCTTACCTGAATAAAGGAATTTTGAACATTTGGTACAGTAGTATCTAAAAAGAAACCTGCAATATTAGTGTCTTTTATATCATTATTAGATGCACCTATAAAAGCGTTGCTCACATTAGGAATAGTTTGACTATACCCAAAACCTTTTGCATACCCAAAACGTAAATAACTTTTTGGAAGCTTGATGAGTTTAGAAATATTAGCAGTGAATACAATACCATCAGCAGCTCCATCATATAATAGTGCTGAGTATGTTCCCTTTCGTTTTGTATTGTCTTTGAATTGATTGCTTGGTCCATCTGAGCTAGGTTGTCGTCCAATTGTAAAAGCTATAGGTAAAAGAGAATCTTTAAATAAAAACCAGTTAATATAAGCTCTTTCTACATAAAGACTACTGTCAGATGGAACACGTCCTTGCATGTTATCGTAATAAGTGTAAGGGTGAATATAGCTACTTCCCCAGTATTTATACATTGAGAGTCTTCCATAAAAGTTCATGTTATCAGTGATATTAGCTTTCATATTGAGCATTAGTTTATTGCTCCAGATATTATTGTTAAAAACTTTATGTCCATCTGCATAGGTTTTTGTAAAGTTATCAAGGTTGGTTTTAAAGCCAAGTCCAAAATTAATTTTGTTTTGAAAACCCTCTGCTTCAACCCTGTCTATATTTTCATATATATCATCAATACTTTGATTATATTGTGTTTTGGATTTTTTAAGGGAAACTACCTCTTGTTTAAGTGTTTTCACCTCTTTCATTAAAGATTTTAAAAGAACTGTATTGTCGTTTTTTGTGTTTGCTGATAAAGAAAGTGTCACTACACAAAGGGTTAATAGAATTTTCTTCAATTTTAAACTCCTGCTACTGTTGGTTGGTCCGAATCTATGGCATGATTAAGGAGGTACTCTTTGAGTTGAACCTTCTGCTCTTTATTTAATGTGTTAATTTTATATTTTTTAAGTTTTTGTTTAGATTTAAAAACTCTTTCCCACTGTATTATTGCTTTTGATGCAGGAATTAGATGTAGTCTTTTTGTAATTTGTTGTGGAGATAAAGATAAGTTGCCCGCATACATACATGTGGTTATACTCAAAACACATAGTGCAACTAACTTTGAAATTTCATTGTGAAACATTTGTACAACTTATAGTTTTTATTTGTTTTTTATTATATCGAAAAAATAATAAAATTTTTATAAATAGATAAAATTGAAAGTTTAAGTAAAATGGGCTAAAATTACGATTATTATTTATACTCAAGGTTGCATTTTGAAAAGACGACATATAACATCAGCAATATCACAAACATTTGGAAAATTTGCTTCAAAAGAGTTTCCACATTGGTTTCAAAATATAGTAAATAAAAGCTATGTAGGTCTTATGGGACTTGATATGAGTGAATTTCATTCGCCAGAGACTTATAAAAGTTTAAATGCTCTTTTTACAAGACACCTTAAAGAGCCAAGACACTACTCTCTAAACGCAGCGGACTTCATTTCTCCTTGCGATTCGCTTATATCTGAATGTGGAACTCTAATAAATGACTATGCTTTGCAAATAAAAGGTATGCGTTATAAAACAGATGAGTTTTTAGGTCAAAATTTTAGTGATGAAGAGAAAAGAAGTGTTCATGATGGAGATTTTATTAACTTTTATCTCTCTCCAAAAGATTATCATCGTTATCATATACCGATGAATATGAAAGTGCTTAAAGCAGTACATATTCCAGGAAAATTTTATCCTGTAAATTTTCCATCACTTAAAAAGCGTCTTAATCTTTTTATAGAAAATGAGAGAGTTGTACTTCAATGTGAGACCATGGAAGGTAAAACATTTTATATGGTTCTTGTCAGTGCTTTAAATGTTGGTGTTATGAAAGTGAGTTTTGAACCGCGTATTCAGACTGATGCAGATGTTGTTGGAGAACAAGTTTATGAATTTAAAGATTTGTATCTCGATAAAGGTGATGATTTTGGATGTTTTGAGATGGGTTCAACTATTGTTATTATTTCTGAAAAAGGGATGTTTGAGGATATAGTTGTAAAAGCAGGAGATAAAGTTAAGTTTGGAGAAACTGTAGCTACGCTAAAGTAAATTTACTTTAGCGTTTCAATGTTTAGACGTTAAATCTAAAGTGCATTACATCGCCATCTTGAACGATATACTCTTTTCCTTCAAGACGCATTTTTCCTGCCTCTTTTGCTTTTGCTTCTCCACCACATGATATAAAATCTTCATACGCAATTACTTCTGCACGGATAAAACCTTTTTCAAAGTCATTATGGATTACTGCTGCTGCTTTTGGAGCAGTAGAACCTTTTCTAATTGTCCAAGAACGAACCTCTTTTACACCTGCTGTAAAGTAGCTCATAAGACCAAGTTTATCAAAACCTTTATGGATGATTTGTTCAAGTCCTGACTCTTCAACACCTAATTCATCTAAAAATTCTTTTGCTTCATCTTCTTCAAGACCAATGAGTTCTTCTTCAACTTTTGCACAGAGTTTAATAAGCTCACAGTTGTTTTTCTCAGCGTGTTCTTTTAAAGCTTTTACATACTCATTGTCTTCTAAAAGACCATCTTCATCAGTATTTGCACCGTACATAATCTCTTTATCTGTTAAAAATCTTACTTCATTTACAAGTTGTTTATACTCATCCGTATCTGTTTTGTCAAAGTTACGAGCAAGATTGCCATCGCCTAGAAATTCTAAAAGTTCCTCTGCAAGTTCTAAAGTTGCTTTTGCACTTTTGTCAGCTTTTGCCTGTTTTTTAAGTCTCTCAATTCTATTTGCAAGAACTTCAATATCTGCTAATATAAGTTCACCCTCGATGATTTCAACATCACGAAGTGGGTCTATACTTCCTTCATTATGCACGATATTTTCATCATCAAAACATCTTACAATCTGTAAAATAACTTCTGTTTCACGAATATTTGAGAGAAATTTATTTCCAAGGCCTTCACCTTGAGAAGCTCCTTTTACCAGACCAGCAATATCTACAAAATCTAAAGTAGAGTACTGAATTCTTTCAGGATTTACAATTTTTGCAAGTTCATGAAGTCTTTTGTCTGGAACGGGAACTACTGCCTTGTTTGGTTCAATCGTGCAAAATGGGTAGTTGGCCGCCTCCGCGTTTTGTGCCTTTGTCAGTGCATTAAAAGTTGTTGATTTACCTACGTTTGGAAGTCCTACTAAGCCTATTGCTAATCCCATTTCATACCTTTAAATAATTTTTTTGCAATTATATCTAAGTAAAATTAAAATTGGGCGTGATACAATACAGCCAAAAAGAGAAGGATAATTATGAGTGTACTTTTAGAATTTGCAATGTTTCCTACAAGTGATAACTGTCGAGAAGGTGCATCTGTCTCAAAACAGGTAGCAAAAATCATAGATGCCATAGATAAAAGTGGAGTAAAGTATCAGCTTACACCGATGGGAACAGTAGTTGAAACAAATACAATGCGTGAGGCTTTAGATGTTATAGAGTTGGCTTATGAGCAGATAAAAGAGTGTGAGAGGGTGTACAGCTCTTTAAAGTTTGATATACGTCATAACTCTGAAGATAGATTAAAAAGTAAAATCAAATCAGTTGAAAATAAGCTCCAAAGAGAAGTTAATAAGTAAAGATATTTCAGAAATATTTGGAGTATGTTATAATTCCCTATGCAACCAACCAGAGAAAAAATCCTTGATGCTGTTTTTGAACTTGTTTATGTCTATGGATATAATGGTACAAGTATGTCAATGATTCTAAAAAAATGTGAAATTCCAAAGGGATCATTGTATCACTATTTTAAATCAAAAAAAGAGATGGTTTTAGTTGTGATTGAAGAGCGTCTTGCTCCTAGTATGAATGCTTTTTATGATTTTACGAATGATGGAAATAAGCATCCATTAGATGTGTTAATTGATGCAATCAATAAAGTTGCTACAAAAAAACAACTTGTACTTTATGGCTGTCCTCTTAATCGACTCAACCAAGAGATGAGTCCAATAGATAAAGATTTCGAAGCTGCTATCACCATAATTTATAAACATATGAGAGCAAAAATCATCATCCTTTTAGGTGGTGCGAATCTACAAACTAATACAAATATTTTAGCAGAATTTGTTATTGCAACAGTATGGGGTGCACTTTCACTCTCTCCTGCTCAATCTTCAGAGGAACGATACTTGGATACAGTAACCCCACTAATAAACTATCTAATTACATTAAAATAATAACAATAGACCATTCAGTCTAATTGAAGAAAAATTTCATTATACTTTCGCTATAGACCAAAAGGTCTAGTAAGTAAAAAGGCAGATTATGTTTATTATAGAACCGATAACGATGGATAAAGCAACAGGTGAGTTAAAGCTTCTATATAAAAAAATTCAAAAAACAGTAGGATTTGTACCTCCACACTTTGAATTGTTCGCGACATTGGATTTAAAGTCATTACGTGAGTTTGTTGAGTATAATTTTTATTTCACCAAGCATCCAAATATTGATGCTAAATTACTTCCTTTTTTACGACTTTATATTGCTCAAAAAGAGTGTCGTTCTTACTGTATCAATTTCAATACAAAGATGTTGTTAGGTAATGGTGCAGATAAAGAATTTTTAAGTGATATTTGTCAAAATATTGAAAAACTCCCGTTTGAACCAAAACAGATTCTTCTACTCTCAAAAGTTCTTTATGCCATTTACAATGCACAGAGTTTTGGAAAAAAAGATTTAGAAGAACTTTATGATGCAGGATTTACTGATAAAGATTTTTATGAATTACTTGGATATGCCACAAATTTTATGGCTAAGAGTAAAATGATAGAGATATATCTACAATAATTTTAGCTTCTAGGTTGTAAAATTTTATTGAGTAAGGGTATTGTTGAAATGATTTTTACTTTATTTGCAACTAGTCCCGTCAGAAGCGTTTCAAAAAGAGTGTCATACATCTCTTCATACACATCTTCCACATCCATAAAACCATCGATTATAAGAGAAGATATACCATGCATTGTCGCCCATATAACTATGGCTTGTCTGTAGCTGTTCTCTTTTTTAAGAACACCTTGCTTTTGTCCATCTTCTACTGTTTTTTGCAGTGCTGAAAAACCGCTACAATCTTTATCTTTTATGCTTAGGATCTCTTCGCGTATATGAGCATATTTTTTCCCAAATAAGAGTCTGTACAGATTTGGATTATTTCTTGCAAACGCAACATAAAGCTGCCCTGTAAGATAGAATCTGTCAATCAATGTCTTACTTTTATCTTTTAAATAGGGTGTAGTTTCTATATCGAATTTATCAAACCCTTTTTCTATAATTGTTTCAATCAGCGCATCTTTATTTTTAAAATGTTTATAAATTGCAGAGCGAGAAGTGCCTGTTGCGTCTGAGAGGACTTTAAGTGTGAGTTTTTCTGTATCCTCTTTTGCTATAAAATCCATAGCAATTGTGATGAACTCTTCTTTGAGGTTTCCATGATGATAGTCGTGTTTAATCATAATGCAATTTTATCATAACTTTTAAAGTAAACAATGTTTACATTTAAGTTTTCTTATGTTAACATTGTTTACTTCAAAAGTTTAAGGGGTATATCATGAGAAAAAGTATTTTACTTCTATGCATGTCAATTGTACTGTTAGCACAAAGTGGCAAAGAGGTGGCAAAGAGGTGGCAAAGCTGGCATATGAGCAAATATCTGGATATCAAAGTAGCATCTCAAGAACTACGATGGTTTTAAAAAATGCTCAAGGAGATGAAAACATAAGAAAACTTGAGATAAAAAAGCTAGAAGGTAAAAATGGGGACAGGTCTTTACTTGTTTTTCTTTATCCAAATGACTTGAAAGATACGAAACTTCTCAGTCATGAGATGATTGGAAGTGATGATAAACAGTGGCTCTATCTGCCTGCCCTGAAGCGAGTAAAACGGATTAGTTCACGTAACAAGTCTGGCTCATTTATGGGAAGTGAATTCTCTTATGAAGATATATCTTCACAAAATTATAAAAACTATATTTATCCAAAAAATGCAAAGATCATCACAAAAGATGGAATAAAATATTTTGAAGTGCTGCGTTTACCAAAAGATAAATATAGTGGTTATTCAAAACAGATGGTTTATATTGACACAAAAGAGAATTTAGCCCGATTTGGAGAATATTTTGACAAGCAGGGCAGGTTGTTAAAAAAAATAGTTTTTGAAAATTACGTTCTTATTGATAGTGTTTACAGAACTCATAAAATTATTATAAAAAATGTACAGAATAACAAAGAGAGTACTTTAACTTGGGATAGTGACACCATAAGAGCAGGTCTCGGTAAAAAAGATTTTTCAAAAAGAGTTTTACAATGAGAACGCTATTGTTGCTTGTTTTTACTCTGAGTTACCTGATGGCGTTTGAGCAAAAAACAGACATTGGATTCTCCGGCATAGTCTATAGTAACTATAACAATGAAATAGTAGCCGATGGAAGTAGTAAAATCATTTTGAATAATAACTATTTTCAAACAGATGCAGATATAGAGTTTTTATATAGTGATGAGTATAAAGAGCGACGATATTTACTTTTAAACGAACTCTATTTTAGCAAAGATTTTGATGCTTACAGCGTGAGTATAGGTAAAAGAGTGAAGTATTGGGGAGAGTTGGAAGGATTTAACATTGCAGATGTTTACAATCAAAAGAATTACCTCAAAGATCCGTTTGATAAAAGTGCAAAATATGGTGCTTGGAGTGCTGATATTTCGCGCTATTTTGATGAAAACTCTTTAGAAATTGGTCTGAAATTTTATGAAGAAAATATGAAAATTCCGACAAATCATACTCCTTATGCTCCACTTTCGATGAACTACGATAGAGAGCTGCGTTTAAGCAATGAAAGATATATGCCGACACTCTATTTAAAAGCAAATCTTGTGAGTGATGCGTATTTTGATAGTGAGACAAGCCTAATTTTACTGCACGGTTATGATAATAAACGCAGCTATGTTCCTATTTCTACAATAACACTTGCACAGTATGCTTATAGAGTAAACAAAGCACTCTTCCTTTCACATATTATCTATAATGACACGATTTTCAAAACGGAACTTGCTTATACTGATGTGCTTGATGATGCACAGATGAGTGATTATACTCAGCTAAGTGTAGGAGTAGAACATAGTTTTTATGAAGTTGTTGGCTCTACTGATATTACACTTTTTACGGAGTATTATAGATACCTATACAATGATACAAACAAGTTAAAAAATGTAGATATTTCAGAAATATATGATGATGATTTGTTTCTTGCTTTACGGATGAATTTTAATGATGTGAGAAGCAGTGAGCTTAAAGTCGGTATTTTACAGGATGTTCAAAAGGCTGAACAGGTCATAAAAGCAACATTTAGGACAAGATTTTATGATAGTTTTGTCCTTGACAGTGAGTATTTGCAGATAAGAAGTTCAGCACAAAACACAATTCTTAGCCATTTTGGAAATTCTTCACGTTTTACGCTTGCACTACACTACACATTTTAGGAAATGGCAATGCAAAAATACATAAATTTTATTGATAAGTTCAAATATCTCATTATCATAAGTATTACAGTTATTGTGGCACTGCTCTCGCTCTCTTTAAAAAATATCGCTTTTGAGGGGAGCTATAAAATATGGTTCGATAAAGATTCAAAAATCATTAAAGATTATGAAGCTTTTAGAAGCCGTTTTAGTGGTGATGATACTTTCATTGTGGCATTTAAAGATGATCGCGGAATTTTCACAGAAAAAGCAGTGCGTACAATTTTACGACTTACAAAAGAGTTTAAAAAGATAGAAGGGGTACGAAAAGTTGATAGTCTGAGTAACTACCAATATATTAGCAGTGAAGATGATGACATTATTGTAGAAGATTTTTTATATGGTGATGAAAACTTAAGCCAAAAAAGGCAACTTGCCCTTAAAGATAATCTTATTTTAAATTAACTCATCTCAAAAGATGCAAAAATAACAATGATTGCCATCTCCTTAAGTGAAAAAATCGGAAGTGATGAATCGGTCAATATAGCTGTATTTAACAAGCTTCAAGAGCTACTAAAAGAGGAAACTAAACGCAGTGGATATAAGTTTTATCTCTCAGGTATCCCTGCCGTGACTGCTTCTTTAGTGACTGTATCTCAAAATGATGCAATGGTGTTAATGCCGCTTGCAGTTGTAGTGGTAGTGCTTTTTCTATTTTTGATTTTTCGCTCTGTTTTAGGGGTTTTGATTCCCTCTGTTGTTATCGTTTTTACCTTTTTAACGGTTCTTAGCATACAGATACTTTTAGGCTATAAACTCAATAACTTTACGGTAAATATTCCTTCATTTATAACCGCTATTGCCATAGCAGATGCGATGCACCTCTATCTTGCGTGGATTTACTATAAGCTAGGAGGTAAAAAGACAAAAGAGGCGCTTACAGAGGCACTGCGCTCAAACATCACTCCTATGGCTTTGACATCTTTTACTACAGCAGTCGGATTTGCGACATTAGGTCTGAGTGCAATTGAGCCTATTGCCACTTTAGGCATTGCTATTACCAGTGGAGCTGTTTTGGCATTTATTTTGACCATTACAATAGTGCCCGCAATACTTTTGACACTTGGAGGCAATTATAAAATAACACCGGTAAAAATCATAAATCTCACTCATATCAAGGGCTATGGAGCTTTTATTAAACGCAATGATAAAAAGATTGTTGTGACTTTTTTTGTACTCATTGTATTGGTATCACTTGGTATATTTAATTTAAAAGTAGATAGTAACTCTATCAAATACTTTACAAAAGATACAGTTGTTCGAAGTGGTGCTGATTTTGTGGAGAAAAATCTTACAGGCAGTATGCGTTATGAGATTATTGTCGATTCTCAAAAAAGAGAGGGTGTAAAGAATCCAAAGTTTTTAGAAAGTATAGCTGCGTTTGAAAATGTGCTCAAAAAGCACTTTGACAATGTCCGATTTACAACTTCGTTAAAAGATATTGTCGTAAGGATGCAAAAAGTGCTCAATCCTGATGCAAACAGCTCTCTGCCACAAGATAAAAACCTTGTAGCTCAGTATCTCTTACTCTACTCTATGAGCCTGCCACAAGGGATGGAACTTAACGATAAAATGGACACTCAAGAGAGATACCTGCGTTTGACTATAAATACAAATATAGTTGACACTTCAAAAGATTTGGTAATGATACAATGGATAAAAAATTATTTCAATATAAAAACACCCTACAGTGCAGATGTACAGGGACAAACAGGCATTTTTGCTTATATGCAATCAAGTGTTACTGATACTCTCATTGTTTCAATCTCTATGACGCTGCTTATTGTTACACTCTCAATGTTGCTGATATTTAAAAATTTAAAGATGCTCTGGCTTTTTTTAATACCAAACATTGCTCCCATTATCATTGTTGGTGGTGTTATGGGACTGCTTGGAATTAGTGTAGATATTGGCATTGCTATCTCAGCTGCTGTGATTTTAGGGATTGCAGTTGATGACACTATTCACTTTTTTAGCAAATATTATGAGTCCATCAAAGTAAGAGGTTTTGAGGAAAGTATTGATTATATTATAAATCACAGTGGTAATGCTATGATACTGACAACTTTGATACTCTCTCTTACATTTGCGCTCTTTGGAGTAAGCAGTTTTGTACCAAATGTAAACTTTGCGATAGTTACGGTGAGTGCCTTAAATATCGCACTTTTATTTGACTTGGTACTGTTGCCTTCACTGCTAAGTTTGTTATTAAAAGAATAAATTTACAGTCATTTGGCTTGGAATGATGATGAATTGCATAATTATAATCAATAGTCTTACTATTAGTTTTTATAGTTTATAATATTTAAACAAAAAAGGATAGTGAAAAATGATTAAACCACTAGATATAAAAGAGCTTTTTAGGACTCTCTTAGGTGATGACTTTTATGAGTATGAACTTCCACCTCCATGTTTTACAATTATGCGCTGTGAGATTGTCTCATTTAATAAAGAAAAAGCAACACTCACTACAAAAATACCTGTTTTAAAAGAGTGGCTCAATCCATACTCTACTATGCAAGGTGGTATGATAATCGCAGCTATGGATAATGCTCTTGGTCCTTTGAGTTTATTAGTAGCACCTAAAAATATGACGCGAAGCATAGAATCTAAACTCATAAAAGCAATAACCATGAATGTGAAGTATATTTATGTAACTGCATCACTCTATGAAGTAAAAAAAAGAAGACTTATTTTTGATGTCGTTGTAAAAGATAAGGAAGATAATCTTTATTCAACTGCACGGGTGACGAATTTTATTTTATAAAATTTGTCACCCTTTGGCAGCTTAAACAAGCTCCTCACGCACGATTTTCACTGCTTCGACCATATTTTTCAGACTTGGTTTTACCTCTTCCCACTTACGTGTTTTGAGTCCACAGTCAGGGTTTATCCACAGTTGCTCTTTTGGAAGCACTTCCAAGAGAGAGTGAATTTGCTTGACGATTTCCTCTACCGATGGAATTCTTGGGCTGTGAATGTCATAAACACCTGGTCCTACCTCTTGTTTGTAACCGACTTTTGCAAATATCTTTAAGAGCTCATTCCCGCTTCTTGCAGTCTCTATGGAGATAACATCTGCATCCATTGCTTCAATGGTTGCAATGATGTCATTAAACTCGCTGTAACACATATGTGTGTGAATTTGTGTCTCTTTTTTTGCAGAACTTACTGATAATTTGAAGTCTCTTACTGCAAAATCTTCATAGGCTTGCACTTTTGCTGATCGTAAGGGATAGCCCTCTTTAAACGCAGCTTCATCTACCTGTATCATTTTTATGCCGGCATTTTGCAAGTCATCGACTTCATCACAAATTGCAAGTGCTATCTGTTTACTGACATCTCCGCGAGCCATGTCATCGCGTACAAAAGACCAGTTCAAAATCGTGACGGGTCCAGTGAGCATTCCTTTCATGATTTTGTCTGTTTTGCTTTGTGCATAAGTAATCCAATCTACTGTCATAGGTTTTGGACGGCTAATATCACCATAGATAAATGGAGGTTTTACACAACGGCTTCCATAACTTTGTACCCAGCCATTTTGACTAAAACCATAGCCCTGAAGTTGTTCTCCAAAGTATTCAACCATATCATTTCTTTCAGGCTCTCCATGAACGAGTACTTCAATGCCACACTCCTCTTGAAACGCAACACAATCATCAATGTAGTTTTTCATCTCTTGAGTATATGCTTCTTGGGAAATATTACCATTTTTAAACTCACGTCTTGCATGTCTTACTTCTGGTGTTTGTGGAAAAGAACCAATAGTAGTTGTTGCAAGTTCTTTGTATCCTAAAAGCTCTTTTTGAATTTTTATACGCTCTTCATAAGCACCATTGCGTTCCATTTTCGTAATGTTTTGTGTACGCTCTTGTATTTTTTTATCATGAATTAGGGGTGAAGATTTTCTACTTGCATTTGCTGTTTGATTTGCTTCATAAAGTGCTTTTTCTTCTGCGTTTAAACTCTCTTGAGTATCAAAAAATATCTTTGAAATAAGTGCTATTTCATCAAGTTTTTCTACAGCGTAACTGAGCCAATTTTTTATTTCGTTATTCATTTTCTCTTCGTATTGAAGCGTAAATGGTACATGTAGAAGTGAAGAGGAAGAAGAGACTAAAATATTTTCTTTTTTAACACTTTTTGCAATCTTTTTTAATAGTGAAATTGTTGCGTTTATATCATTTTTCCAGATGTTCCTTCCATCGACTACACCGGCAATAAGCACTTTGCTTGATGCAGCTATATCAGTGAGACTCTCAAAGTTCTTTTCGCCATGTAAAAAATCAAGTCCAAGCGCCCAAACAGGAGTGTTCACAAGAATTTTTGTTGCTTCGTTGGAGTGCTCAAAATATGTTAGAACTGCTATTTTAATATTAGTTGATATTAGAGCTAATTTATCATAAGTTGGCTTGATAAGACTCAATACTTTTGGCTCTAAATCTTTTACAAATATCGGTTCATCTATTTGGAGTGTTATTGTGTCGTCTAGTTGTGCAATTTCAGTTAGTAGTGCTTCATATACAGGAAGAATTTTAGAGTAAAGTTCAAAGACATCTCCTCTGTCCACTCTTTTTGAGAGTGCTAAGAAAGTGATAGGACCGATGATATTTATTTTTGTTTTAACACCATGTGCTTTTGCCTCTTTATACTCAGCGACAATTTTCGCTGCGTTTAGAGTATAGTTGTCTGTTAAAGAGAGTTCTGGAACGATGTAATGGTAGTTTGTATTGAACCACTTTGTCATCTCCATTGCTACTGCATTTTGATTCCCACGTGCCATTGCGAAGTAAAGCTCTTCGTCTTGAAGATCTTGGAATCTTTTTGGAATAGCGCCGAGTGTGACAGCCATATCAAGCATATTATCATAGAGTGAAAAATCATTTGAGCTGACATACTCGATGCCTGCATCTTTTTGGTAATTCCAGTGACGATGTTTAAGCTCACTTGCTACTTTTTGTACTTCGTTAAAGTCACTTTTTTTTGCCCAGTAACTCTCTAGTGCCTTTTTAAGTTCTCTTTGTTCTCCAATTCTTGGAAATCCTATTACATAGTTTTTTGACATTTCAATATCCTTTGTTTTTCGTCAGTTATGACGATAAATTTGTGTTTTATTTTTGTATGATTATTTTGTTGATTATTAAGATATTGAAAGAGGAGGGTGGACACCACTACGGCGAAATGCGAAACATACTGTATAGAATGGACATCTCGGAATGTAGTGGTTTAGTAAAATCATAAGTTTTGATTTTAGGGTAAAGAAGAGATGACAATGGCATGGCTTGGAATTTGTAAGCAGTACAAGTGCTGTTGCAGCAAAAAGTTCTTTTAATGCCATATCTCTCTCCTTTTAAAAAATTTTCGTAATTATATCACAATTATTTGAGTGATTTTAAAAACTGTGTCATAAAACGCACACCTGCACCTGTTGCTCCATGTACATTTACATCCCATGGACTTTCAGTATAAGCACTTCCTGCTATGTCAAAGTGTAACCATTTCTCTTTATTTTCATCTTTTATGAAGTTGTCCAAGAAAAGTCCCGCAGTAATCGCTCCACCATATGGCTTGTTAGAGATATTACAGATGTCTGCAATTTCACTTTTAAGCTGTTTTTTAAGGTGTTTGTTAAATGGCAGGCTCGCTGTAAGTTCTCCTGCTGCTCCTGCTGCTTTACTTAAGTTATGACGGAGTCTGTTTGAGTGTCCCATTACACCAGTTGTGTACTGACCAAGTGCTACCATACAAGCACCTGTAAGTGTTGCAAAATCAAAAAGATAGTCTGGCTCTTTTACCTTGTCTTGTGCATAATCAAGAACATCTGCAAGCACTAAACGCCCCTCTGCATCAGTGTTGCGTACTTCAATAGTGTCACCTTTACGAGATACAAG
>NZ_JALXBK010000069.1 GCF_026991475.1 Sulfurimonas sp.
GTAAGACAGGCGCCATTTATGGCAATAGAATCACCAAGCTCAGCTTTATATTTTGATTTGATGGTAAGTGTGCTGCCTACCAAGCTTTTAACAGTTGCGACTTCTCTTATTAGACCTGTAAACAAGTGAATACCTTTATACTAAAATACTATTTTTCCGTCTTCTTGAAGACCTTTAATGATTTGTTTGGCTTTTTCGTGTCCTTTGTAGGCTGCTTTTCTACATAGGTCAAGCGCTTTATCATTATCTGTTTCACATCCTATACCTTGGTCATATAAAAGTCCAAGATTGTAAAGACCCTGTGCCAGACCACCATCTGCGGCACGCTTAAAACATACAAAACACTTTGCATCATCTTGTTCAACTCCATGCCCCTCTTTGTAGAGTGCACCAAGATTGTTAAACGCTTCTAAGTGACCGCGTTTAGCTGCCTCCTCATACCAAAACGCAGCCTCAGAGTAATTTTGCATACAGCCAAGTCCGCGCTCTAACATTAGGGCTGTTTCATACATTGCAGGAGGTACGCCACGGGTTGCTGCTTCAAGATGTAAATCATGTGCTTTAAACTGATCATGTTCTACCCCACCAATGCCGTTTTCATACAAAATTGCAAGATTAAAAAGTGCGTAAGGCTGTTTTGCTTCTGCCCCTTTTTTGTAAAGTTCTAAGGCTTTTGCATCATCTTTTTGGCACCCTTGTCCTAGTTGGTACATATACCCAAGTGAAGTTTGCGCATCTGCATTTCCTTGTGCGGCTAACTCTGTGTAGAGTTTAAACGCAGTCTCATAGTCACCTGCGGTGTAGGCTTCATTTGCTTTTTGTATCATTTGTCTTCATTCTCCGTGCGTATTGGTTGTCTGTATATCGTCTGGTTGCCCTTTGCGGCAGCTTTTGCTTTTCTTACTTTTGCAAGTAGTTTCTCTTTGGTGCTAAGATGCTCATCACGAATCTTATGCTCGTAACTTCCATCTACTTTTTCATCATATACTAAGATTTCAGGTACATAGTCTTTAAATAAATCTCTATCCATCTTAAAAACCCTAATTAATTTTGTTAATATTGAGCTAATGATACTCAAATATGATAAAATTCGCATTAAGATAATAGAATGGATTTTTATATGAATTATGATGTAATAGTAGTAGGTGGCGGTCATGCAGGGATAGAAGCATCCTTAGCGGCTGCGCGTATGGGAAATAAAACGCTTTTGGTCTCGATGCTTGCTGAAAATGTAGGAGCTACTTCATGTAACCCTGCTATAGGTGGTTTGGCAAAAGGGCATCTTGTTCGTGAAATAGATGCACTTGGTGGTGAAATGGGTTTGATTACTGATGAAGCAGGAATACAGTTTAGGATTTTAAATCAAACTAAAGGTCCTGCTGTTCGAGGAAGTCGAGCTCAAATTGATATGGACAAATATAGAATTATTGCAAGAAATGTTATTCTCAATACGCAAAATTTGGATTTGGCACAAGATACAGTTGAATCTTTAATTGTTGAAAATGACACTATTGAAGGTGTGAAAACAGCACTTTTAAATGAGTATAGAGCAAAAAAAGTCATCATTACAAGTGGAACTTTTTTAAATGGAATTATTCATGTTGGGGAGATTCAGCAGGTTGGTGGACGCTTTGGTGAGCAGACAAGTGTTGGACTCAGCGCTTCACTAAAAGAAGATTGTGGTCTGAATATGGCACGCCTAAAAACTGGAACATGTGCGCGTGTCGATAGCTCTACCATTGATTTTGATAAGATGGATGAGCAAGATGGTGATGCACTGCCAAATCCTTTTTCATTTCGTACAGACAAAGAGGAGTTTCGCAAAACAAAAAAGCAACTTCCATGTTTTATAGCCTATACAAATGAGACTACGCACAGTATTATAGAGTCAAATTTTTATCGTGCACCACTTTTTACTGGACAAATCGCTGGAAAATCTCCAAGATACTGTCCCTCTATTGAAGATAAAATAGATAAATTTCCAGATAAAGAGAGACACCATCTTTTTATAGAACCACAAACATCTGACAACACGGAGTGCTACATTAATGGTATGAGTACCTCTTTGCCGCCTGATGTACAACGAGATATGATTCACTCTGTAGTAGGAATGGAAAATGCAAAAATTGTGCGTTATGGCTATGCTATAGAGTATGATTTTGTTGATCCTCGTGAGCTTAAACATTCGCTAGAGACAAAAAAAATCTCTGGGCTCTACCTTGCTGGACAGATAAATGGAACAACAGGATACGAAGAGGCAGCGGCACAGGGAATGATGGCAGGTATAAATGCATCTCTCTCCTTGCAAGATAAAGAGCCACTTATTTTACGCCGTGATGAGGCGTACATCGGTGTTCTTATAGATGATTTGGTTACAAAAGGGACAAATGAGCCTTATAGAATGTTTACAAGTCGTGCAGAGTATAGACTTCTTTTGCGTGAAGAGAGTGCCGATACCCGTTTGGCACATTATGGGCATGCTCTTGGTTTAGTTTCTGATGAACTGTATGAAAAAGTGAAAACAAAAGATAAAGATATAAAATATGGTGCTAGGTTGCTAGAAGAGATAAAATTTACACCAAACAAAGAGTTTAATGCACTTTTAGAATCTATGGATGAAGCTGTGCTCAAAGATGTTTCAACCGCACAACAGCTTGTTGCTCGTAAAAGTTTTACTGTAGAGAAGATGCTTCAAATTGTTCCTGAACTTGAAAAATATGATGACTACATCAAAGAAGAGATTCTTGTTGAAGGAAAATATGCTCGTTACATTGACAAGCAGAGTGATGAGATAGAGCGTATGAAAAAATATCTTAAAATTAAAATTCCTGAGGGCTTTAGTTTTACCGGTGTGAGTGGACTCTCAACTGAGGTTCAAGAAAAACTTGCCGAGTTTAATCCTCCAACACTTCAAGCAGCGATGAATATCTCTGGAATTACTCCTGCTGCGATTGAGATTTTACATATTTATATAAAAATGGCGGCAAGAAAATAGTGCGTACTTTTTACTATGTACACACTGGACACCGTGTAGGTTTAGATAGATTTCGTCGTGCGTCAGCTATTTTGAACTGTTTAAAAGATGAAGATATAACACTTTTAACGAGCGATTACAGAATTGCCCAAGAGGCTCGTAATTTTGGTATTGAGAAGAGTGTGGGGATTGATGTTGTAAGAAATATACCTCAAATCGCTGAAAATGGCGATAGACTTATTTTTGATTCTGATGAAGCAAATTCTGTGATGCTTGAAGATATGAGAAATTATTTTTCATCTTTCATTAGAATAAGTGATAATAAAGATGATAGTAAAGCAGATAAAGAGTTTCTAATTTCTCCCTATTTGGAGGGTGAAGGTATCTGTAACGCAGTAGTTGTAGATGAAAAATACTTTGGTGATTTCAAAAAAGATGTGAATCTAAGCTATTTTTTTGGGGATGATGACTATGAAAAAGATTTAGAAAAATATTTCAGTTTTATTGAAGATTTACATCCTCATCTACAGTTGGGTTTCTACTATTTTCTTGATTATGAAACGATGTTAGAGGAAAAATTTCCTAAGAATTTTGAATTTGATGATTATGAAGAGATGATTAAACGCAGTGAAATTCTTTTAAGTGCTTCGCCCCAAGCCATTTTAGACTCCTTAGCAACAGGTGCAAAACCTATCTATTTTCAAAGAGAAGATTATACAAAAGAGTTTATTCCTCTTTTTGAAAAATTATCTATACCAATTATTTATGAATATAATAAAAATACTCTAAATAAAATTATAAATAATATTTCTGTGATTAAGTATGAAGATATTGATCAAAATTGTAACAAAATCGCTTCTTTTATAAAAAATAACTTAAATTTATAATTAATTAAAACTTATTTGGTATATAATAAGAGCTGAAAATTCACAACAGGTGAGAAATATGAAAAATAGTAGCCGTAGAGGTTTTATGGGTAAAGCATTTGGTGCTGTTGCTGGAGTTGGTGCTGTTGCATCGCTCTATGCGATGAAAAGATCTTGGGACCCACTTCCAAGTGTAAAAGCAGCGGGATTTACTACTCTTGATATGTCAGAATATAAAGAGAATGAATTAGTAGTAGAAAAATGGAGAGGAAAGCCTATTTTTGTTCTGAAGCAATCTAAAGAGATGTTAGATACTGAGGGTAAAAATACGAGTGAAATTACTGGAAAAACAACATCAGCAATGGATAAGAAGAGACTTCTTAAAATTGGTGGTGAGTACTATATGGTCTGTGTTGGACTTTGTACGCATCTTGGTTGTATTCCAGGATACCGTCCAGATAAAAAAGACTTTTTATGTGCTTGTCATGGTGGTATGTACGATGATGCAGGTATGGTTACGAAATCTCCACCACCTCGTGGTTTTGACATTCCTCCATTTAAAATAGATGGTATGAAGTTAGTTTTAGGTGAATCATCACCTGAATATGAGAAAATGCTCGCTGATGGCGTAACACTTAAAGTATAAGTAAAAGGAAAAAAATGGCACATTTTACAAAAGCTACAAGCCTGCATGATTGGATGAATCAACGCCTTGGTGTTGATACTCTAAATCGTGTTTTGGCAACGGAATATTGGATCCCTAAAAATATTAACTTTTTATGGGCAATGGGTATGATACTTGCAATTACATTTGGTATATTGTTAATTTCAGGTATCTTTTTACTTATGTATTATCAACCAAATGTACATTTGGCATTTGATAGTGTAAACTACACGATTATGCAAGAAGTTGGTTATGGTTGGTTATGGAGACATGTACATGGTGTAGCTGCATCAGTAGTTTTCTTAATCATTTATATTCACATGTTTACTGGTATATACTATGGTTCTTATAAGAAAGGTCGTGAGATGATTTGGATCTCAGGTATGCTTCTTTTCGTTGCATTCTCAGCAGAAGCTTTCTCTGGTTATATGCTTCCATGGGGACAAATGTCTTACTGGGCTGGTATGGTTATTACAAACCTATTTAGTTTAGGTGGTTTGCATGCAAATGGTTTAGTTGAATGGATTCGTGGGGATTATGTTCCTGCTCAAGCATTCTTAAATCGTTTCTTTATGCTTCATGTATTACTTATTCCTTTAGCTATTATTGGTCTTATTGCTTTACACTTTGGAGCACTTCGTATTCCTCATGTAAACAACCAAGATGGTGAAGAGATTGATTTTGAAGTTGAGTCTAAAAAATATTTAGCTGGTGATACAAAAAATTCTAAAGTTATTAGATTTATGAATGATTTCTTGGCAAAAGATATGATGGTTGTTGGAATTTATCTTATCTTTTTCTTCTATCTTGTATTTTATCACTATGATTTTGCAATGGATCCTGTTAACTTTGACCCTGCAAATGGGCTTCATACTCCGACACATATTTATCCTGAGTGGTATTTCTTATGGTCTTATGAGGTATTGCGTCCGTTCTCTACAAATGTAGGACTAATAGCATTTGCATTTGCACAGGTTATTTTCTTCTTCTTACCATTTTTAGATAGAAGTCCGAATGCAGTTCCTGCGTCTCGTCGTGGTCTTTTCCAAATTTGGTTTTGGGCTATGCTTGTCGATATGATTGTTTTGACAGCAATGGGTAAAGTGCCACCTGAAGGTTCTTTTAGTGTTATTGGGCATTATGCAGCATTAACATTCTTTGCTTTATGGATTGCACTTCCATTTATCACAAAATTTGAAAAAAAAGTTTAAGGAGTAAAAAGTGAAAGAATTATTTATATTAGCAATAGTAACT
>NZ_JALXBK010000070.1 GCF_026991475.1 Sulfurimonas sp.
ATGGTAGGTTGTGTGTATCAAAATAGCTCTCCCACATGAAAATGCAGTGCATGTTGTTCAAGTGGCCTTTTTGGATCAAAACCTAAGTCAATGGCTAAAGGACCAATGGGTGTTTCATAGCGCAGACCAAATCCTCCATCATAATATCCGGCAGTATTGTTTGGAATGTAAGTTTGCCCTATAAAACTATTATCATTAAAAATAACTCCATTGAAATTTTTATAGATGTGAAAACGGTATTCAATAGTGGTTTCAATAATAGAATTAAAACCTACAGGGTTATTATTTGTATCTCTGGGACCTAATAACCTATAACCATAGGCTCTGTTGCTGTTCATCCCCCCTGCAAAAAACCTGTAAGAGTTAGGTACTGATCCGGCATATGTATGTAGGGAGCCTATCTTTATTTTTGTTGCTAAAATATTGGTTTGGAGGGGCAAAATATACCCTCCGCTTATAAGGGCTTTATAGTAGGTCGCATTTGAAATTACATTTAAATATGAACCTTGCAGCTGCGTATCTAAAAAAAAGCCTTTTGAAGGATTTAAGATTTTGTCTCTTTTATCATATTTCCAGCTTAGTTTTGGTGAGAGTAAAATCAAATTTTTATTAGGAAAAAGAATTTTGTCTGTACTCGCATAACTATGTGAAGTATCTATAATAAGAGCTTCCTGCAGCCAGTTAAATTCATCTCTTTGAGAAAAGTATATTTTATCTAAAACGCGACTCTCTTTAAATCCAAAAAAGTCTTCATTTTCAAAATTAAGTTCATTACCAAAGACATTTTTTTGTGCTAGAGGCATTGTAAAATTGAGTTTAACACTCTGTTTGATGTGTGTTACTTTTGTAGTAAAAGAGAATGTTTTTAAATTTCCGTAGAAGTTTCTGTGTTTTATTCCTAGTGAAGCGGCTGCGCCTTCATCACTACTTGCTCCTATACCGATTTGAAAGCGGATTGGTTTTTGCGTCTCTTTTATATTTACAGTGACATTTATATCATCTTGATTATATATCTTACTCTGGAAAACAACTTGGGAGATACCATCATATGCGTAAAGGTTTTTGTAACTCTTTTTAATCTCCAAAGGTGTATATATGCCGCCTTCTTGAAAGTATAAAAGTGATTTGATAATTTTTTTATCAATATCTTTTGGAGTATTGATTTTTATATTTTTAATTTTACAAACTTTATTTGGTATTACTTTGTAGACAAGCGTAGCACTCTCTTTTACTATATCTATGTATGCTTTTGAGTCAAACGCAGCGTTTGCATAGCCATGATTTAGGTATAAAAGTTTTATCTCTTTTTTGCTCTTAATAAATTTTTGGGCATCAAAAATATCTCCAACTTTAAAAGGAATACTATCTTTGAGATTTAACAGTGATTTAATCGTTATTTTTGAAATTTTAACAGGCTCTTTTTCAAAAATATTTAATACGATACGACTTTTTTGTACTTTAGGTGTTATTGATGTATGGTAGTAGCCTTTAGATTTGTAAAAATCTTTTAAAGTCTCAATGGCTATGGGAATTATTTTTGGATTAAGTGTTGGAGCATTTTTATAAAATTCATAGGGGTAGGGCTTGTATAAGTCAAGAACTTCATAGAGCTTTCTATCGTTAAAGTGCTTGTTGTTATGAAAAATAAGGGGAAGACTCTTTGCGTAAACAACTGTGCTTATCAAAAAGAAAAATAGGACTAATGACATTTTCATTATAGGAGTATATCATACTGAAGATAATAAATTGGTGGAGCTGTGGAGAATCGAACTCCAGTCCGAAACCTAGCTACTCCCAACGTCTACATGCTTAGAAAGGTTGTTTTATCTTATCTTGCTTCACACAACCTGCAAAGCTACGCAAGACCAGCCTCTAAGGATTCATTTTAAGTGGAGACACACTTAAAATATATCTAAATGAAGGGTTATACTTCGAAATCCTGCTTATTTAGAATCTGCAGGTGAAGCAGCCCGCCTCTTGCGAGGGGATAAAACTTAAGCTACTGCTAAAGCTGGGCGATAATTTGTATTGTTTGCGTTTAAGCAATTGTGAGCCGTGTAACGGAATTGCTCAGTCCGGCATGCAGTTAGGAGCTACTAAATCCCGTCGAAACCAGGTCAGCCCCAAAATGTTTATACAAATATTAGGTTTATTATATCAAAAATATGGTTTATAGTGTAAATAATTAAATGAAAATGATATAAAAGGTGGTGGCCAATCTCGGAATCGAACCAAGGACACACTGATTTTCAGTCAGTTGCTCTACCGACTGAGCTAATTGGCCACGGTAATTTTGTAAGTAAAAACAAGTAATATCTTTAAAAGGTGGTGGCCAATCTCGGAATCGAACCAAGGACACACTGATTTTCAGTCAGTTGCTCTACCGACTGAGCTAATTGGCCATCTTTTAAAGAGCGAAATTATAGCTAGTGGTTGCTGAAAGCAAACTGATATTACCTTATTTTTAGAGTAATAAGTGCGAGTATATTAGATAAAATCGCAATAATCCAAAAACGGACAATAATTTTATTTTCTGCCCAGTTTTTCATCTCAAAATGGTGGTGAATCGGTGCCATTAAAAATATGCGTTTTTGGCGTAGTTTATAGCTTCCAACCTGCAGTATAACCGAGAGAGTCTCTATGACAAATATAGAACCAATTAAGAGTAGTAATACTTCACTTTTACTAATGATGGAGAGATACCCTAAAAAGGCGCCAATAGTCAGTGAACCACTATCTCCCATGAAAACCTCTGCAGGGTGGCAGTTGTACCATAGGAATCCGCTTAGGGCACCAATGAGTGCACTCGCTATTATGGCAACTTCTCCTACTTGAAAATGTGGCATTAGGAGGTAAGAACTGAGCTTTATATTTCCCGTAATATAAATGATAATGGCAAATGAAGAGAGACCGGCAATAGAAGGAACAGTCGCAAGACCGTCAAGTCCATCTGTTAAATTTACTGCGTTTGAAGCAGCAACCATTACTAATACCCATAAAATAAGTGCAAAATTTCCCATATCAAAGAGAGGATTTTTTACAAATGGAACATATAAATCAGTGTTGAAATTAGCATAAAAACATAAGAAAGAGGCGACTAAAAGTGCAGAAGTGATTTGTAAAAGAAACTTACTCCGTGCTTTAAGACCTGCGAGATTTTCATGTTTTTTAATTTTAGCAAAGTCATCTTGAAAACCGATGAGTGCAAAAAGTGTTAGAGTCAGTAATCCACCAAGTGCATATGCGTTGTTTAATTTTATTGTAAGCAAAGAAGCAAATAGTGTCGCTCCTACAAAAACAACTCCACCCATTGTTGGTGTAGAGACTTTTGCCTGATGACTTTTTGGTGCCCATTCGTTGATTGGCTGGACACTTGATGTCCTCTGCGCCCATCGAATAAACTTTGGCATTAAAAAAAGTGTAATAAAAAGAGCGATAAAAAATGCAAAACCTGCACGAATAGTAATGTAGCCTAAAATGTTGATGTCAAGTAGAGTGTGTAACCAATATAACAATATATATCCTATAAAAACTGAGTCATTTGTAAAATCAAAGTGACATTATAGTATAATCGTAAAACAAATTTACTAATAGGAATAAAATTGAGTAAAAAAGCAATTTTAGTTATTACCGATGGTATTGGTTACAGTGAAAAAACTGAGAACAATGCTTTTTATAAAGCAACAACACCAACATATGACAGACTTTTTAGTGAAGTTCCACATGCGCTAATAGATACATTTGGTTTGAGTGTTGGACTTCCTGAGGGACAGATGGGAAATTCTGAAGTTGGTCATATGACTATTGGAAGTGGACGAATTTTATATCAAGATTTAGTTAAAATATCATTGGCTTTAAAAGATGCTTCTCTTGAAAAGAATGAAGTCTTACAGAGTCTATTTAAAAGTTCTGATAGATTACATCTTATTGGACTTATGAGTGATGGTGGTGTTCATTCGCATATAGAACATTTTATGGGTATTGCTGATATTGCAGCAAAATATGGAAAAAAAGTTTTTCTTCATCTCATTACTGATGGACGAGATGTTTCTCCTACTTCAGCACAAAAATATCTTCAAGAAGTGGATAAACATCTTAATGAAAATGTGCAAATTGCTACTATTTCAGGACGTTTTTACTCTATGGATAGAGATAACCGCTGGGAGAGAATAGAGCGTGGCTACAATGCAATAGTAAACGCAGTGCCAAAAACAGATATGTCGCCTGAAGCTTACATTGGACACTCTTACTCTTTAGGTGAGACAGATGAATTTGTTGAGCCGACTGCATTTGAGGGTTATGATGGTATGAAAGATGAAGATGCTGTGCTTACTATAAACTTTAGAAGTGATAGAATGAGAGAGATGGTAACAGCTATAGCTGATGACTCCTTTACTGCGTTTGAGAGAGCAAATATAAAAGTAAATCTTGCAACAATTACTGAATATGATAAAAGTTTCTCTTATCCTGTAATGTTTAGAAAAGATGTTCCTAAAAATACTTTAGCAGAGGTTATTGCAAAGGCAGGAGTTCGCCAACTGCATACTGCAGAGACTGAAAAATACGCACATGTAACTTTCTTTTTAAATGGTGGTATAGATGAACCTTATGAAAATGAGACACGCGTGCTTATTCCATCTCCAGATGTAAAAACATACGATATGAAACCAGAGATGAGTGCAAAAGAGGTTGGTGAAGCTGTTCTTGATGCAATGGATGCAGAGTATGATTTTGTGGTTGTAAATTTTGCCAATGGCGATATGGTCGGTCACACAGGAGACATAAACGCAGCAATAAAAGCAGTAGAGACTGTAGATGCAGAACTTGGTCTTATTTGGGATAAAGCAAAAGATAAAGGGTATTCACTTGTGATTACATCTGATCATGGAAATTGTGAAGAGATGAAAGATGATGAAGGAAATGTCCTGACAAATCATACCGTAGGTGAGGTTTGGTGCTTTGTAGATGCAGATGGCGTTGAGAAAGTAAATAGTGGCGGACTTAATAACATCGCTCCAACAGTACTAGAGCTGATGGAATTAGAAGTTCCATCTGAAATGGACAAAAGTTTATTGCAGTAAATAAAAAGCAAGCAGTGAAGGGGATTCCCTTCATTTTATAAAATAAAATTAAGGGGTAATTATGAAGTTTAGTGGAAAAAATGTACTTGTCACAGGTGCAAGTCGTGGAATTGGTGCACAGATTGCAAAAACACTTGCAGGTTTTGGTCTAAAAGTATGGATAAACTATAGAAGCGGTGCGGCAGAGGCTGATGCTGTAAAAGATGAAATAGAAGCAAATGCTGGGACGGCTGCTGTAATTGGCTTTGATGTAAGTGATGAGGCTGCGTTTGTAGATGCTGTGAAAACAATAGTAGCAAGTGATGGAGAGCTTTCATATATGGTAAATAATGCTGGAATTACAAATGATAAACTTGCTCTTCGTATGAAAGTTGATGATTTTATGTCTGTAATTAATGCAAACCTTACATCCACTTTTATTGGTTGTCGTGAATCTATGAAAGTGATGCGAAAGAAAAAATTTGGTGCAGTTGTGAATATTGCATCAATTGTTGGAGAGACTGGAAATGGTGGTCAAACAAACTATGCTGCCAGTAAAGGTGGAACAATTGCTATGACAAAATCATTTGCAATTGAAGCGGCTACAAGCGGTATTCGTTTCAATACTGTGACACCAGGTTTCATCGCAACAGAGATGACAGAAGTATTAAGTGATGAGGTTAAAGAGTCATTTACCTCTAAAATTCCTATGAAGCGCTTTGGCAATCCAAGTGAAGTTGCAGAAGCTACTGCTTTCTTACTTTCTGATTATGCTAGTTATATTACTGGAGAAACTTTAAAAGTAAATGGTGGAATGAATATGGCATAAATTAAGATTATTATGCTACAATTACGAGATTTTAAACTTAAAAACAGGAGCTATAATGGCACTTTTAGACGATATCAAAGAAGTAGTAGTAGAACAATTAAGCGTTAACCCAGACGAAGTTAAAGAAGACGCAAAATTCGTAGAAGATTTAGGTGCAGACAGCCTTGACGTAGTTGAATTAGTAATGGCGCTTGAAGAGAAATTCGATATTGAAATTCCTGATGATGAAGCTGAAAAAATTCAAACTGTGCAAGACGTTGTTAACTATATAGAAAGCAAATAGTCTATTTTACTTCCAAAGAGTGAGTTTCTCTTTGGTTGAAAATATTTTTGGTGGCTAATTTGTAAAAATTGGCTTTTAAAAGTATTTATATTTTATATTATGATGGAGAGAAGTGAATGAGAAGAGTAGTAGTAACTGGTTTAGGAATGATAAATTCTGTTGGTAATGATAAAGAAAGCGCATTCAAAGCGATGTGTGAGGGTGAATGCGGTATCGATACTATCACTCTTTTTGATCCAGAAAAATATAGTGTTCAAATAGCTGGAGAAGTAAAAGATTTTGATCCTGCAACTGTTATGGCTCCAAAAGAGGTTAAAAAAGCAGATAGATTTATTCATTTAGGTCTTAAAGCTGCCAAAGAAGCTATGGAAGATGCTAATATTGGTGACGATGTAGATATGGAAAGATTTGGTGTAAGTGCTGCATCTGGTATAGGTGGACTTCCTTCAATTGAGAAAAACTCAATTATATTAGCTACAAAAGGTCCTCGAAGAATCTCTCCATTTTTCATCCCTGGTGCACTTGTAAATATGCTTGGTGGATTTGTTTCAATTGCACATGGTACAAAAGGTCCAAATCTTTCTAGTGTAACTGCTTGTGCGGCAGGAACACACTCTATAAATGAAGCTGTTAAAACTATCATGTGTAATGGTGCAGAGAGAATGTTAGTAGTTGCTGCAGAATCTGCTATTACAGGTGCTGGAGTTGGTGGTTTTGCTGCTATGAAAGCACTTTCCACTAGAAATGATGACCCAAAACACTCTTCTCGTCCATTTGATGCAGACCGTGATGGTTTTGTGATGGGAGAGGGAGCAGGCGCATTAGTACTTGAAGAGTATGAAGCTGCTGTTGCGCGCGGTGCAAATATATATGGTGAGATTATAGGTTTTGGTGAGAGCGGTGATGCAAATCACATCACCACACCATCTCTTGATGGCCCATCTCGTGCTATGAAAGCAGCATATAAAATGGCGGGTGAACCAAAACTTGACTATGTCAATGCACATGGTACTTCTACTGCTATCAATGATAAAAATGAAACGCTTGCACTTAAAGCACTTCTTGGTTCAAAAGAGAACTGTCCTCCAATGAGCTCAATTAAAGGTCAAATTGGTCACTGTCTTGGTGCTGCTGGTGGTATTGAAGCGGTAACATGCTTAATGGCTATGAGAGATGGAATTATTCCTCCTACTATCAATTTTGAAAAAGCTGATGAGAATTGTGATTTAGATTATGTTACAGAGGGTGCTAGAAAAGCAGAGTTAAATGTTGTTATGTCAAATTCATTTGGATTTGGTGGAACAAATGGTGTTGTTATTTTCAAAAAAATCTAGAGCAATAAGGATTTAATTTGGCTACATACTTAGATTTCGAACATAAGATTAAGTTTATTCAAGAAGATATAGTTTCTGCACATGTGCGTCATGATGAAGTTGCTGCTGAAGAGTTGAATAAAAAGTTAGACAAAGAAGTCACAAAAATTTATAAGAATCTTTCAGATTTTCAAAAGCTTCAGTTGGCACGCCATCTTGATCGTCCTTATTCATTGGATTATATAAATCTTATAATGAGAGATAAGTATGAAATTCATGGAGATAGACATTTCCGTGATGATCCTGCAATTCTTTGTTATATGGGTTATATTGGTGATGAAAAAGTCATGGTTATTGGTGAGCAAAAAGGGCGTGGTACTAAAAATAAACTTAAAAGAAATTTTGGTATGCCACATCCTGAAGGCTATAGAAAAGCTTTACGTGCTGCAAAACTTGCTGAAAAATTTGGTATTCCAGTTTTTATGCTTGTGGATACTCCGGGTGCATATCCTGGGATTGGCGCTGAAGAGAGAAATCAGAGTGAGGCGATTGCAAGAAATTTACTTGAATTTGCAGAGCTTAAAATTCCTACTATTTCAGTAGTAATAGGAGAAGGTGGTTCTGGTGGTGCTTTAGCAATTGGCGTTGCTGATAAATTTGCAATGATGCGTTACTCTATTTTTAGTATTATTTCTCCAGAAGGTTGTGCAGCAATTCTTTGGAATGATCCTAAAAAAGTTGAAACAGCAACAAATGCTTTAAAAATTACGAGTGGTGATTTAAAAGAGCTTGATTTGATTGACGATGTTATTGATGAACCTCTTATTGGTGCACATCGTGAGAAAGAAAAAGCTGCTGAAGTTTTAAAACAGTACTTTTTAGATGAAGTGAAAAAGCTTAAAGCAATGACTCTTGAAGAGAGAATGGATGCACGTTACGCGAAGCTCACTAAGCCAGGTAAGTTTAAAGATAGCGCTGATGAACCAGAGAGTACATCTTTGCTTGATAACTTTTTAAAATCAAAAAATGATAAAGAAGAAGTGAAAGAAAAAGAAGAGGTTAAATCTTAATCTTCTTCTACTTTTAAAAGAGGATCAAATTTAGGACGTTTATGTCTTGGAGCCTCTTTTGAAAATCTTACCAAATCTTCTACACTTTTTATCTCCTCAGGTATATTTTCTAAACTTAGTAAAAAAAGTCCATACGTTGTCATGACATCACTCATCGCTCTATGGTGTCTTGGATTTGGATTGAGGTGTAATGTGTCATTTAGATAGGAGAGTGCATATCTATATGAAGTAATGGTTCTCTCAGCTAAAGCAAGAGAGCAAAGACTTCTATTTAAAAGGGGTGCAAAGCCTATTTTTTGCAAACTTTTAGAGATAAATCCGTAATCAAATTTCACATCATGGGCTACAAAGACAGCATCTCCTAAAAAAAGTTTAAATTCTATAAGTACCTCTTTTAGTTTTGGTGCATCTTTTGTGTCAGATACTTTAATTCCTGTAAGTTCAGTTATATGGGGGTTTATCTCAGCTGTTTGTACTAAACTTTCAAATCTATCAATGATTTTTCCATTTTTTACTTTTATTGCTGCGAGTTCAATTATTTGATGCTTTTCTATTTTTGAACCATTTGTTTCAATATCTACAATACAAAATTCTGCTTCGTTTATATCTATAAATGCTGTATTAAAGAAAAAAGATCCATGCTCTTTTCTAACATCAAGACCCTGTGCTCTCCAAAGTTCAAGTGTTATATCTAGCTCTTCATTAATTTGATCTTTCAGTGTTTTAAGAGAAAGTCCTTTTTTTGAGAGTCTTGAGAGACTTTTTGCATCAAGTCCTATATCTTTACTTAGCATTGTTTATAAACTCTTTAACTTTTTGTGCATCTTTTTTTCCAGCTGAAGACTCAACGCTACTACTAACATCAAAAGCATAAAAATTATATTTTTTTAACTCTAAAATATTTTGAGGATTAAGTCCTCCTGCCAAGATGATTTTTGAGCAATCAATATTGTCGAACCATTCGATGTTGAGACGCTTTCCTGTTCCACCATAAGCTTCACAATAGGCATCTACCAACCTGTATTCATCACTGTATTTTAAAATATCGTCTCTATTTTTGGCACGAATAACTTTTAGATAGGAAATTTCAAGCTTATTGTATAGATTTTCATCTGCATCAAAATGAATTTGAGCCAGTGTTGCACCTGTATAACGGCATATTTCATTTATAAACGCAGCATCTACATTTACAAAAAGTGCAACTTTCTCAACAAATGGTGGCAATCTTTTAATGATCTTTTTTGCTTCTTGGGGAGTAAGATAGCGAGGAGATTTTTCATAAAAGACAAAACCAAGTGCATTTGCTCCAGTATTAATGGCTAGCATTGCATCTTCGTAGGAAGTAATGCCACAGATTTTACAACGCATTAAATTTGTAAACTCTCAATGGCTTCTTTTCTATTTTTATGTTTAAAAACATAACTTCCTGCAACAACAACATCAACACCTGCCTCTTTTAGTAGTTGGATATTTTTGTCACTAACCCCTCCATCGACTTCAATAAGACACTCAGGATTAATTTTATCTATCATTTTTCGCAATTTTTTTGCTTTTGGAATAACAGTATCGATAAAACTCTGTCCTCCAAACCCGGGATTAACACTCATAAGAAGCACCATATCTAAAAATTCTAAAAGATACTCTAACTCTTCAGGACGGGAGTTTGGATTGAGCACAATGGAAGGTTTAATACCATAAGAGCGGATTTGTTGAATAACTCTATGAGGGTGTTTTTCAGATTCAATATGAAAAGATATATATTCTGGTTTAAGGGGTGCAAACAAATCAACAAAAAAGCTGTTGTTCTCGACCATTAAATGTACGTCTAATGGTTTTGTAGCTGCCTTAGCAACAGCAGATACAACTACTGGTCCAATAGTAAGATTTGGTACAAAATGTCCATCCATTACATCAACATGTACTAAATCACATCCTGATTCACATATTTCCTGGACATCACGCTGTAAATTTCCAAAGTCAGCAGAGAGAATACTAGGCGCTACTTTCATATATTTTTCCTTCTTAAATAGTAGTAAATTATGTGCGCATTATACACAGAGGATACTTTTATCTTGTTAAGAAAAAGAGAAATTTATCATTATCAAAAGAGAGATCAACTTGAACTCCTTTTTTATCTCCTGCTATTTCTAAAAGTCCTTGGACATTTCTATATGTTCGTGGTAGCGTAATATCAACATGTACATTTTCATCTGAGAGAAGTGTTTTTATTTTTCCTCCAACAATGTTTACCAGTTCAGCAAGGGTGTCTAAAATCAATTCTATATCATCAGTGCTCTCTCCAATCAGAAGTTCACATGATTTTTTTGCTATATCAATAGGAAAAACAAGCATTACCATGCCATCAATATCTCCGTAAAAGCCAATTGAACTTGCTATCTTATTTTCTGGGTTTTCAATTTTGATTTTATCTACATTTGCAGCTTCTTTGATTGCCTGTGCATTTGTCATCATCTCTATGGTTGCCACAGTTGCATCAATAAAATTCGCTAGTTCTGAAACGACTACTTTATTTAGTGGACGTTTGTTCTTTGCTCCCGCTGCACTGCTCGCCCCAAGTTCATCAAGTAGCTCTTTATTCTCTAAAATGTCATTCATCTGCTCAAAAAACATTATACCCGCATCTTCAAGCGTCTCTTTAAAGGTCATAGGAGTTTTTTCAAAGGTCATACCCACAAAACAGATAGTAGCATTATATTCTGCAGCAGCAGAGGCTAGTTTTGAAAAAAAGTTCAGTGCATGAACATTCATGCTTACTACTTTATAAGCATCAAAAATGAAGAGTCTGAAACCTACATTGAGAGAATTGTTATGATAGGCAATATTAAAAGTATTTCCTATTTCAGCATCAAGAAATGAAGAGAGGGTATATATGATGGCATTGCCTGTTACTCGTGTTGCTACTTGTTGCCCCATTTGCCCTAAATATGATTCATCTATAATTACATCGTAAGCATCTTTGTTTTTTGCTTTTTCTAAAAACTCCTCTTTTGATTGAGCGACTACTGGATTATGTCCATTGTCATGCAGTTCAATGGCAATTGCTGCTCTTTGCGATTTATCATCACTATATAGAAGTATATTTTTTGATTGATTTTTATAGCTATTAGAGAAAAGATTTGCAATCTCTTGTGTCTTAAAAAGTGAAAATGTCATATCATCTTTGTAAAGCTTTTGTATCGCTTGATATTTTTTTGTATCATAATCACAAAAACCTACAATAATATGGTTTGCACTGCGCACCTTATTAAACATTTTTATAAAAGTGTCAAGCCCATTACGATTAAAAAATATTACCTTTTTAAGGGAAACCAATATAATGTCTGTATTGCTTTTTAGTGTTGCGTTTATGTCATCTATGCTTAAAAGTGCTGTGCTTGAGTTGCCATCTAAAAAACCTTGTGGATGAAAAACACCTATACCATTTTTCACTACTGCTCTCATGAAATCTCCATTAGTTTTGCAAAATCATCATATATCTCTTGCACATACTCTATTTGAAAATCTATAAAATCATTGAGTCCTGCGTTTATATACTCAGGTTTTGAAAGTGTAAAAAATAGCAATAGATGCATCCATTTTCCAAGTCTGTTTATCTGTTCATCTTCTGATGGTTTAAGACCGCTAGAAGCCTGCACAATTTGGGCACTTTTTTCACCCATATTCCATTTGCTAGCTATTATTTGGCAGATGTCAAAAAGATCTAAATTACAGAGTCTTTTAAGTATAGTATTGAGATCAATCTCATTTACACTCCGAAGGAGCTTTACATCATCAAGTTTTTCACAAAAAAGTGCTTCGGAGACAATAATACTAGCAGGGAGTAGGGTAATGGCATTTTGAATATCTTTATCAGTGATATTAAGATGTTCTAAAATCATTTGCCATTTTATTGAAAGCTCTGCTTGTAGGTCATAAAAGGAGCTTCTATTGAGCGTAAATAGTTGCCACTTTGCAGGAGATAAAAGTGAAATCATATAGTTATAAACCGCTTGTTGTGAACGCTCAACACCTAAAATTCCAAAGATTTGCGAAACATCCTCTACCTTATTTCTAAATCCAAAAATTGGTTTATTTACAAGTTCTATAAGGTAAGCACTGAGTGCCAAATCTTTTTGGGCACTGCGAGCGGCTTTTGTTAACTCTTCTTGTTTAAGGTAAAGTACGGTCTGTTGCAGCGCCTGCGGCGTTGGAGGAATTTTTTGAATATATGCATCGACTTTTTCTCTTGTAATCAAATGATTCCTTTTTGTAGAGTAAGATTATTTTGTATTCTAACTATATAAGTATAAAATGAATATAAATTGTTCTAGTAAGAGCAAATTAAATTGGCTTAAGTTGAAGTTTTGCTTTTATTTGATACAATTCGCAACTTTAAATATCATTCAAGGATACTCAAATGGCAAGAAGATGTGCTATTAGTGGCAAGGGCCCTATGAGTGGGAACAATGTTTCTCATGCAAAAAACAGAACAAAACGTCGTTTTTTATTAAACTTAAGAACAGTTCGTATTACATTAGAAGATGGTACAACTAAAAAAATTAAGATTTCTGCAAAAGAGTTACGTACACTTAAAAAGAATTCATAATTTAAGGAGTAGTTTTGAATCTCTTAGAGAAGATTCGTAACTTCCTTAACTGGGAGACACCTCCCAAACCTGACAAAAAACTTCTACCTGAAGTTTACCCTCTTTTAAAACCTTTTCGATTACCTCTTATTTTAACTGTTTTAGTAATGCTTATCGGTACAGCCGGTTATGTTATAATTGATAACTTTAGTGTGATGGATGCAATCTATCAAACAGCTATTACTTTTACAACTGTAGGATTTGGAGAGATTGCTCCCATATCAGATACAGGTAGAATTTTTACAATAAATCTGATTATTGCCGGTTTTGCTGTTTTTTCAAGTGCAATTGGTATTATGGTAAATGAGTTAAATAAAGGGCATATTGTTGCCGCATTCAAGGAGAGAAGAATGCTTTATAAAATTGCAAGACTTAAGAATCATTATGTTGTGTGTTATCATAATGATTACACCATAGAAGTAACAAAGCAGTTGCGTCAAAATCATATTCCCTTTATTGTTATTGACCCAAGAAAAGAGATAGAGGAGTGGGCACAAGAGTATAAGTATCCATACTATTTAGAAGCAGAACCACATGCAGAACGTGCAATGTTAAAGGCTCATCTCTCTTCCGCAAAAGGGCTTATAACACTCTCTGATTCTATTGCGGACAATATCGCGCTCATTGCTTCTGTTAGGCTGTTTGAAAAAGAGCACCTTCTGCCGCGCCCTTACTATGTGATTTCATCTGCTCAAAGTGTAAGTGATGTTGAAAAACTTAAAAAACTCGGTGCAGATACAGTGGTTTCACCTACAAAACTTACTGCACAAAGAGTAAGTGCTATGGCGGCAAGACCTGATATGGAAAATTTGCTTGAAGAGTTTTTATATAAAAATGATAATCCTCTTGATATGCAGGAAATTGTTATCCCTAGATACAGTTGGGCAGTACTTAAAAAACTTAAAGAGACACATATTCGTGAAATTGCCAACACCTCGGTTGTTGGAATTACAAACAAAGAGGGGAAGTTCCAAAGTATGCCAAAAGGGGATACTCTGGTGAGTAGTGAATCAAAACTTTTAGTTATTGGGACACAAAAAGGAATAAAAATTACAAAAGATTTACTCTCTAAAAGAGTAAAACCTAAGGAGTTGAAATTTGTATAAGTTAACAAAAATAGATGGTGGCGTATGTGCTGCTGATGGTTTTTATGCGGATGGTGTGAGTGCAGGTCTTAAAGCAGCTAATGCTAAAGATATGGCATTTATATATAGTGAAAAAGAGTGTGCAATAGCAGCAACATTTACTACAAATAAGATGGCAGCAGCACCTATTAGACACTTTCAAAATAGAGGTGAATTTCAGACAAATTTTGTGTTTATAAACTCAAAAAATGCAAATGCTATGACTGGTAAAGCAGGTATTGATGACATCGAAGAGATTTTAGCAACACTTCCTGCAGCTGTCTCAAACGCGGTAATGAGTTCCACGGGTGTTATTGGTGTGAGAGTGCCAAAAGAGAAGCTTATAGCTGGAGCAAAGCTTCTTGATTTGAGCAAACGTGAGCCAAACGCAGCGGCAGAGGCCATTATGACTACCGATACTTTTTCAAAACAGATTGCTTATAGAGTAGAACTTGCAGACGGTAGCAGCTTTCATATTGGGGCAATGGCAAAGGGTGCGGGAATGATTAATCCTGCAATGGCTACGATGCTCTGTTTTATTACAACTGATGCAGATGTTAGCAAAGAGGAGATGCAAAAACACCTTGATAAAAATATTGCTTTTACTTTTAATGCAGCAAGTGTAGATGGTGACACCTCTACAAATGATACCGTGATGCTACTCTCAAATGCAAAAAGTGGAGCTTATAATGCAGCTGCGTTTAGTGATGTTCTTTATAACATTATGCGATTTTTAGCGCGTCAAATGGTAAAAGATGGCGAAGGTGCTACAAAACTTGTAACATATGAAGTGAGTGGTGCAAAAGATGACAAAGAGGCTGAAATAGTAGCAAAAGCACTCTCAAACTCACTACTTGTAAAAACTGCACTCTATGGTGAGGATCCAAACTGGGGAAGAATTGCTTCAACAGTTGGAGCGAGTGGGGCAGAGGCATATGAAGAGAAATTAACTATTGCTTTTAATGATTTATGTGTATATAAACAGGGTGAACTGTATTTTGATGCAGCAATGGAGCAAAAGGCTTCAGAAGTTATGAAACTAGATGAGTTTACAATCTATTGTGACCTTGGAATTGCAGATGGAGTATTCACTGCGTTTGGATGTGACTTGGGTTATGAGTATGTAAAGATTAATGCGGATTATAGAACGTAGATTTAATCTACTCTATAATCTTCTTTAAAAGCAACATAGCGTTTTGCCGAGCCATAAAGTTCTGCCACCTCTTCATCGTTAAGTGTGCGCACAACTTTAGCAGGTGCACCAATGATAAGTGAACGGGGAGGAAAGCGTTTGTCTTTTGTAACAAGCGCTCCTGCGCCTACTATGCTCTCTTTTCCAATAACTGCTCCATCTAAAATGGTAGCACTCATTCCTATAAGACAGGCATCTTCGATTGTGCAACCATGAAGCATTACACGGTGCCCGACCGTTACATCATTGCCTATGATGGTTGGATTGCCTGTAGATTTGTCTCCATTTTTGTAGTGTGTGACATGAATCATAGATAAATCTTGAATATTTGTTCTCTCTCCAATAGAGATATAGTGAACATCTCCCCTTACGACACAGCCAAACCAGATAGAACAATCTTTGCCACAAGTGACATCTCCGACAACATCCGCAGAGGGTGCTATCCAACTTTTTTCTCCTATTTTTGGGTGAGTGCCTTTAAATGAATGTAACATAGTAAATCTCCTAACTCTCTATAAAGAGACGCTCTGCAAGTTGTGTTACATAACTTGAGGTCTCTTTGCGTGTTGCTTTTGCAATTTTATTGACATAATCCTCTAGCAATTTATGGTTGTTTATATTTTTCTCACCTTTTTGTGCTTTTACTTTTATATAAGTGCCATCTTTTTGTAGCTCATGAGAGAGGACATTATCTGCACATTGTAGTTTAAGTATCTGAATGATTTTATTTTGTGCGGCTTTATCTTTGATTGCAGTAAGGAGCTCAATGCGTCTTACTAAGTTTCTTGGCATCCAATCTGCACTTGAAATATAGATTTTTGAAGCATCATTTTTAAAGTAAAATGCACGGGCATGTTCGAGATATTTTCCAAGAATGGAGATAACACGAATATTTTCACTCACACCTTCAATTCCCGGCTTTAAGCAACAGATACCACGAACAATAAGATCAATTTTTACACCTGCTTGAGAGGCTTTGTAAAGGGCTCTTATAACATCCTCATCAACAAGTGAGTTCACTTTTGCAATGATTTGACCATTTGTTCCCTGTCTTGTTTCATTATGAATGAGTGAGAGGAGTTTTGGTTTGATCTGTGATGGTGCCATATAGAGTTCGTTGAGCTTGCCTTTTTTACTAAAACCTGTAAGGAAGTGAAAGAAGCGTGTTAAGTCATTTGTAATAGCGTCTTTACTTGTCATATAACTCATATCGGTATAAATTTTAGAAGTAGCAGGGTTGTAGTTTCCTGTTCCTAAGTGTGCATACTGTTTTAGCTTTCCATTTTTTCGGCGTGTAATAAGTGCTGCTTTCGCATGGACTTTAAATCCTTGAATACCGTAGATAACATGCGCACCTGATTTTTCTAAGGCTTTAGCCCAAATAAGGTTATTTTCTTCATCGAACCTTGCTTTAAGCTCAACCATAACTGTTACCTGCTTTCCACTTTCACTTGCATCAATAAGTGCTTTGACGATTGGAGATTTTGTTCCTGAACGGTAGAGTGTCATTTTAATGGAGACGACATCACTGTCTTTTGCAGCACTCTGGATAAGGCTTACAACAGGATCAAAACTATCATAAGGATGATAGAGTAAAACATCTTGTTTTTCTAAAATAGAGAAATAGTCCTCATTGCTATCAAATGGTGGTAGTATCTTTGGCTGGAATGATGGTGCTAAAAGGTGGGCAAAATCTTTGTTTGATACAATTTGCCAAAGACTTGAGAGATTTAAAAATGTGTGAAAGGTATAGATGTCATCTTTGTAAACATGTGCATGGCTATTGAAAAAATTGATAACTTCACTATCTGCATCTGATCCAACTTCAAGTCGTACCATCTCGCCTTTACGTCGAAGCTTTAGACCCTCTTCAAGAATTTCCATAAAGTCATCAGCCTCTTCCTCTTCTATGGCGATGTCAGCATTTCTTGTTACACGAAATGAAGCATACTTTATAAGTGCATACCCAGGAAACAAATCTTCTACATGCTTTTCTACCACACTTTCTATAGGAACATACGTGCCACTTTCAAGTTCTACATATCTATCTAAAACACGAGGTACACGGATGATTCCAAAACGTTCTATATCTTCATTGTCACTATCTCGGAGCTTGACAATAAGACCAAAACTAAGGTTGTTTAGATGAGGGAACGGGTGTGTCGCATCTACAGCAATAGGTATAATTACCGGATATATATTTTCATTAAAATATTGGTTAAGTGTGCGTTTATCTTGGTTGTCTAACTCATCATATGTTTTTACAGAAATTCCATGTGGCTCAAGTTTTTTAAAAATTTCACTTCGGCAGTGTTCAACGACCTGCTGCTCTTGGTGAAGATAGTTTCTAATTTCACGAAGTTGTTGTAGAGGTGTAAGTCTGTCTGCACCTGAGACAATAATGCCAGCTGAAAAGAGTTTTTTCAATCCAGCAACACGAATCATATAAAATTCATCAAGATTTGTACCATAAATTGCTAAAAATTTAAGACGCTCTAAAAGTGGTAACGATTCATCTTGTGCCTGTTTTAGCACTCTTGTGTTAAATTGCAACCATGATATTTCACGGTTTAAATAAAGATTTGGATTTTTTAAATTAAGCATATTTTATGAACCTCTATATGATTTTTTATTTATTATTATACCTAAAATTACTTAATTACTCCCGTGCCCGCGGCATTTGCTGCATGATAAATTGTTATACCGTTCTTCCGTCCATAGTACTCCATAAGCAGTTTTTGTATTGTTGGCTCAATTGAGGGGACAAACCATGCATTGTTGCTGATGGCTATCATATACTTTACATCACCATCATAAAGTTTCTGACAAGTTGCTTCGTAACAGATTGCATTTCTAAATTTTACTCCTTTGATGAGAAAATCAGTTGGCTTTTTGGCTGTTACAAAGTCACTCGCTCCTGCAAAAAAAGTATCGTTTACAAATTTTTTCATAAATGAGGGAAGTGGAATATACTCTCCAAAGGGGACAAGTACCAGTTTTTTTGCAACTTTATATGTTTGATTTTGAAAAAAGTAGGTTACATTGTAGTTGAGATGATTTTCGCGAAGTAGTGAACCTGCAATGATGTCTATATGTTTACTCGCTGCTAGAACTTGTGAGAGTAGAAGAGGGTTCCTATTCATAAAGAGTGGAAAAACAGACTCTGGAAATACAACTAAATCATACCCCTCTTTTGTTGCTTTATCAATTTCGTTAAATATCATATTAACAGTTGGATAGAGGTTTTTTCTTTGCCATTTATC
>NZ_JALXBK010000071.1 GCF_026991475.1 Sulfurimonas sp.
ATTTATATGTTGAGGGAAGTGACCAACACCGTGGTTGGTTCCAGTCTTCACTCTTCCTATCATCTGCCGTACAGCACAAAGCGCCATACAAAGGTGTGCTTACTCACGGTTTCACAGTCGATGAAAAAGGTGAAAAGATGTCTAAATCTAAAGGCAATGTAATTGCACCTGAAAAAGTTCTTAAAGAATATGGAAGTGAAATACTGCGTTTATGGGTAGCTTCATCTGATTATCAGGGAGATCTAAAAATCTCTCAAGGCATCTTAAAGCAGACAAGTGAAAACTACCGTAAACTAAGAAATACTTTTAGAATTATGTTGGCAAATATTAATGACCTAGATACACTGACTCCTAACGAAGAGATGGGTGATTTAGACAAATGGATTCTTAGTGTAACTGCAGATGTTTTAACAGAAGTACATAAACAATTCTCGGAATACAATTTTGTAAACGGTATGAGTACACTCAATAATTTCATAGTGAATGAACTCAGTGGTATGTACATTGATATGACAAAAGACAACTTGTACTGTAATGCAAAAGATTCTAAACGTCGTCGTGCAAGTCAAAGTGCAATGGCTATGATAACAAAAACACTGCTTACACTTATGGCACCTATCTTAACATATACAGCAGATGAAATAGTCGAAAATGCACCTGCTATAATCAAAGGTGATGCCCAAGATATTTTTGATATGACATACTCTCCATTAAATGCAGTCAAAACTCCTTTTGATGCTGCATATATGGTAAAAGCGCGTGAAGGTTTTGGAGCAGTTGTAGATGGACTTAAAAAAGAAAAACTCATCAAATCAACACTTGAACTTGTCATTTACACAGAATCAAAAACTGTACTGGATATGAACAGAGTTGATGCCGAAGATTGGTTTGTTGTTTCTGGAATCTTAGAGGACAAACCTGAAGAGAATATTCTTGGAAGCTTTACACTTGATGATGATACATTCTCTATAGCAAAAGCAACAGCACACAAATGTCCAAGATGTTGGAAATACCAAGCAAAAGAAGAAGATTCTCTCTGTACTCGTTGCCAAAGTGTTGTAAATGCCTAATTTCAGTGAACCTGTAACATTTTCATTTATTGCAGAGTCAATTGCTCTCATATTTGTTGTTGTGGGTATTGGCATATTTCTTGTAAAAAAATTCAAATAAATAAGTAAGAGGAAAAGAAGTGATAACACTCAAAGAAGCGCTCAGCCTTAGCAAAGAAGAACTAGAAAATTTTAAAAATGAGCTTCGTAAAAAGATTGAACTAAACAAAGAACTCAATGCATATATAGATGTAGAGAATGTTGGCGAAGGTGTGCCAATCGCCATCAAAGATAACATCCAGGTAAAAAGTTGGTCTGTAACTTCAGGAAGTAAGATTTTACAAGGTTACATTTCACCCTATAATGCAACAGTTATAGAGAAGCTCAAAGAGGCAGGTTTAAGCCCTTTTGGACGTACAAATATGGATGAGTTTGCGATGGGTTCTACTACTGAGTCTAGCTTTTATGGTAAAACACAAAATCCACATGCAAACGACAAAGTACCAGGTGGAAGTTCTGGAGGAAGTGCTGCGGCAGTTGGTGCGGGTCTTGCCATAGCTGCACTTGGTTCAGACACTGGTGGTTCTATTCGTCAGCCTGCAGCCTACTGTGGTATAGTCGGGATGAAACCAACTTATGGACGCGTAAGCCGTTATGGTCTTGGAGCATACGCTTCAAGTTTAGACCAAATAGGACCTATGACGCAAAATGTCGAAGATGCAGCGATTTTATATGATATCATCAGTGGTAGCGATGAAAAAGACTCTACAAACGCAATGAAAGATGACAAAGTAGTGCCAAATCTAAACGCAGCGAGAAAACTCACTATTGCCGTGCTTCCTAAGTACATCGAAAATGCAAGTGATGATGTAAAAGCAGCCTATGAAAAAGCAATAGAAGCACTAAAATCTCAAGGCCACAGTATAGTTGAAAAAGAGATGATGGATGCAAAATATGACATCTCTGCATACTATATTACAGCAACAGCAGAAGCAACAACAAATCTTGGTCGTTATGATGGCGTACGTTATGGAAACCGTGTTGAGGGAAAAAACCTTGAAGAGACCTACTACAACACAAGAAGTGAAGGCTTTGGTGATGAAGTTAAACGCAGAATTTTACTTGGAAACTTTGTACTCTCAAGTGGTTACTATGAAGCATACTATGTAAAAGCACAAAAAACACGTCACCTTATTAAAGATGAGTATGCAAAGATTTTCAATGATGTTGATTTGATTCTCTCTCCTGTTGCACCAACTGTTGCACCAAAGTTTGGTGCACTCGCAAACCCTATGGATATGTACTTGAGTGACCTTTATACCATTAGTGTCAATCTTGCAGGACTTCCAGCCCTTTCACTCCCTATCATGAAAAACAGTGAAGGTATGCCGCTGGGTCTACAGCTTATTGCAAAAGCGTATGATGAACAAACACTCTTTGATGGGGCGTTAAGTTTAGAAGATGCAGTTGCTTATAAAGCATAATGTAACCAAAATGAAATAATCATTGAGTATTATTTTACAAAAGGAGAAAAAATGGCATATTTTGACAAAGTAAAAGTAAAAGATAAACTCTATGGACTTGTTTTTGGAGCAGGAAAAGTTTCTCAAGTTTTTGATGATTCACACTACAAAATGATGGTTCAATTTAAAAATGGTCATGAAGTACCTTATACAGAAGATGGTATTCCAGGTTGGGGAAATTTTAAAAAGCAAACTATTTTTTTTAAAGATGATATTGATTTAACAGATGTGGATTTTGCTCCTGTCAATAAAATTCTCTCGCCAAAGAAAATCATTAAGCTCCGTGAAAAGAAAAAGCTTGAAGTTCGTCTTCCTTCAGGGATTTGGACAAACTGTACAAAATGTGTTAAAGGATATGTAGAAGATATGCTTGAGTCTGAGAACTATCACCTCTTTAGAAAAGCTTCAAAGAAAGATAAATAATGCTTTATACTATTATTCACACTATTCATATCTTCTCGGTCTTTATTTATGGAGGATTTCTTTTTACAGATAATCTTTTTATGATGAAAATGAAACAATCTTTATCAGAAGAAGAACATAAAAAAGCTCGCGAAGCGATTATGGTGCATGTAAGAAAAGTAGTTCCGAAGGCTTTAATTGTCGCGGTAATAACGGGGAGCTATCTTTTTACACAAGTTTTTGGAGAAATAGCTCCCGAGGGGCTTTCTTCTTTTCAAATTGCCCTCTCTATAAAAGCATTTTTAGGATTATGGCTTGGCTTTCGTGGTATAAACCAAGTTTTTTTTGGTATACAGCCATGGGTATTTAAAAGTCATCTTTTCCCATTTATTTTAGTAATTATTATAATCTTCTTATCTCAATTTATGTTTTTGGATTTTACTTCTATTTTAGCACAATAAAGGTATAATGCAAAAATTTTAAACACCAAACTTTTATAACTCTGCAAAAGGATAACCATGAGAATTCGTAAACGCGCCCTCACATTTGAAGATGTACTTTTAGTACCACAATATTCTGAAGTATTACCAAAAGAGGTATCACTTGAGACAAAACTTACTCGTAACATCAGCCTTAAAATCCCTATGGTATCAGCTGCCATGGACACAGTAACTGAATACCGTGCAGCTATTGCAATGGCTAGACTTGGTGGTATAGGAATTATCCATAAAAATATGGATATTGAGACACAATGCAAACAGGTGAAAAAAGTTAAAAAATCTGAGAGTGGCATCATAATTGACCCTATTTATGTCCATCCAGATGCTACACTTGCCGATGCGGAAGAGCTTATGAATGAGTTCAAAATTTCTGGTGTTCCTGTAGTTGATGGGCATAACAAATTACTAGGTATTCTTACAAATCGTGATATGAGATTTGAAAAAGATATGCGTAAACGCGCTGATGAAGTTATGACAAAAATGCCACTTATTACTGCAGCAAAAGGTATTAGCCTTGATGATGCAGCAGATATAATGCATAAAAACAAGATTGAAAAACTCCCTATTATTGATGATGAAGGCTTTTTAAAAGGTCTTATTACTATTAAAGATATTAAAAAACGCATTGAGTACCCTAACTCAAACAAAGATGCTTTTGGTCGTCTTGTTGTTGGTGCTGCTATTGGCGTTGGACAAATGGACAGAGCAAAAGCACTTGTTGATGCAGGTGCTGATGTACTTGTGCTTGACTCTGCGCATGGACACTCTAAAGGTATTTTAGATACTGTTAAAAAAATCAAAGAGACACTTGAAGTAGATGTTATTGCTGGAAATATTGCAACAGCAGAAGCTACTGAAGCACTTATTGAAGCAGGGGTTGATGCTGTTAAAGTTGGTATTGGACCGGGTTCAATCTGTACTACAAGAATAGTTGCTGGTGTTGGTGTACCACAAATCTCTGCAATCGATGAGTGTGCAGGAGCTGCACGCAAACATGGTGTACCTGTTATCGCCGATGGCGGGATTAAATACTCTGGAGATATTTCAAAAGCACTTGCTGTTGGTGCTAGTTGTGTTATGGCTGGTTCTTTGCTTGCGGGAACTGAAGAATCACCTGGTGATACTATTATGTTCCAAGGACGTCAATACAAATCATACCGTGGTATGGGTAGTATTGGGGCTATGCAAAAAGGAAGTACAGATAGATATTTTCAAGAAGGAACTGCTTCTGATAAACTTGTTCCAGAAGGAATTGAAGGTCGTGTACCTTTTAGAGGTTCTATTGCCGGTATTGTTCACCAAATGATGGGTGGTCTTCGTTCATCTATGGGTTACTGTGGTAGCGAAAGTATAGAAGCATTCTGGGATAAATCAGAATTCGTTGAAATTACATCTGCAGGGCTTAAAGAGTCTCATGTTCATGATGTAATCATCACACAAGAAGCACCTAACTACCATGTCTAACTCTGAAGTTCGATATGCGGGTTTTTGGATCCGTTTTATCGCTTCATTTTTAGATACCCTCTTTCTCGCTCTACCAGTTGGCATACTCATCTACTTTTTAAGTGATGGCAACTGGTTTGACTTTGCACAGTACCAACAAAACATACAAATGGCAATGAGTGGTAATCCACATGCACTTGACAGCCAACCACATACCTCATTTTCTTGGGAAATACTCTTTGAAATATCTGTTTTTGTTATTACCATACTTTTTTGGGAAAAATGGCGTGGAGCAACACCCGGAAAGAAATTTGTACATATTAAAATCGTAGATACAAAAACATATAATGATATAACAAACAAACAAGCCATTACCCGTTCGCTAGGTTATATTCCCTCTATGCTCTTCTTTATTGGTTTTCTAATGGTTGCGTTTAGAAAAGACAAAAGAGCTCTACACGACCTCTTAGCAGGTACTGCAGTTATATATGAAGTGAAAGATTAGAAAAAGAACGTCTTATTTAGGAAATATTTAATGGCACCGAAATGACACCGAATAATGTAAAAGTTGTTTGAATGTCGTTAATTTAGGAGTTTAGAATGAAGTGGCTCCGGATGCTGGATTCGAACCAGTGACCAAGTGATTAACAGTCGGGAGCCTGTAAAATAAACTGTGTAAACCACCTCCAGCCCATTTAATTATCTTGTATATTTTTCCATAATTTCGCTGAAAAATATACAAAGTTGAGGATAAATTTCACTCCAATTTCTAAGTCCGTTA
>NZ_JALXBK010000072.1 GCF_026991475.1 Sulfurimonas sp.
GCTTTGTTGATGCCTTAAAAAAACTGCGATTTTTCTTTAAACTCGCTGATGAGATGACAGAACTCGCTCGTGATGCAGACAAAGTATTACTGATGGACTCATCAGGGTTCAACCTCCCACTTGCAAAAAAAATCAAGAAAAAGTACCCCGATAAAGAGATAATCTACTACATTCTCCCCCAAGCATGGGCATGGAAGAAAAAACGCATTCCTGTGCTAGCCCATACCATAGACAAACTCGCGTCCATCCTCCCTTTTGAGCCTGATTACTACCCAAAAGATGCACCCATAGAGTATGTGGGACATCCTCTGCTTGACCAGATAAAAGAGTTCAAAACAAGCGTGGCAAAAGAGGTAAAAAGCATCGTATTTATGCCCGGAAGCCGTAAGGGAGAGATAACAAAACTGATGCCAATGTTCAAAGAGGTACAAAAGAGGCTCAATCTAAACGCAGTGCTTATCATTCCTGAACATTTCACACAACAAGAGCGCGATACCCTCTATGGCGACATCACTGCGTTTGAAATCTCCCACACACCGCATAAAACACTCTACAAAGCAGATTTTGCCTTTATTTGCAGTGGTACGGCAACGTTAGAGGCTTCGCTCATAGGCATACCTTTTGTTTTGACCTACATTGCAAAGCCGCTTGACTACTTTATAGCCAGTAGACTTGTAAAGCTCAATTATCTCGGACTTGCTAACATTATGTTTGAAAAATTTAGAGGAGAGTCACTGCATCCTGAGTTTATTCAAGATGATGTCACGGTTGAAAATCTTTTAAAAGCCTATGAAACGTATGACAGAGAGAAGTTTTTACATGACTCACAAGCTCTACGCAGCTATCTTGGGCATGGGAGCTCTAAAAGAGTTGCGCAGATTATAGAGGAGAGTTAGTCCTCGCTTTTAGACTTACGCGCTTTAATATTTATCTTTTTACCCGTTACTTTTAGAGCATCCCATTTATCTCTTGGTGTTCCATCGTAGCGATGATTTCGCTCACCAGATTTTCCTGAAAAAAGTGCTTTTCCATTTTCATCTTTACCTAGAAATTTATTTGGAGATTTTTTCTTTTTTGCCCATTTGTCATCTTTTGGACGTTCACTGCGTTTAGCATCTTTACTGAAATCTTTTTTAAACTCTTTCTTTGGTTTATCGAAATTTTTTTTCTTCTCAAACGCAGCGTCTTGAGTATTTGTAGATTTTTCGTAGCGTTTTTTCGCTACCTCTTTTATTTCATCTTTAGAGAGTTTTTTTACTTTTGGTTTTTCATCCTCTTCTATTACAGGATAGTTAAATCCTTCTACGCTCTCTTGCTTTATAGCGCGACCTAAAAGCATCTCAATAAAGTGAAGATCATTTTGTTCACTCTCATCAAGCAGCATAAAAGACTTTTCAGTCGCTTTTGATGCGCGTGCCATATAAACAATATTTTTAATCGGCATCTCAAAACCAATGATAATATCTGCATGAAGCTCTTTATCTTTTATAAGATTCTTGTCTTCTATGACCTGTATCTCTTTGTTTTGTAACCCCTCTTCAATGATTTTTGCATCTTTAGCAGTCACAACAACAATGCTTTTACCAGCATTATCTTTTATAAGCAGGTTTAAAAGTTCTATTTTTTTCTCAAATGGGCATTGATAGACGCGGTGATTGTTGGGTTTTATGGTTAAGTTGTTTGATGACAAGTTGCATTCCTAAGTAAAGTCTTTATGCGATTATACCTAAATATTTTCTTTAATTACAGTTCAATATACATAACAGTTGAAGATAGCCAATAAATTGCCGCTAGGTAATTTATTGGCTCGTATATTCTTTTTTTTAATTAAGTCCAAAATGTAGCTTAAATGAAATTATAAATTATTTGCATTATTACCACAAAACGCAGAAATTATGCTATAGTGTAGAGATATACACAAGACTTTTTTAGTAAGGTCTCAATTAGGAAATAAAGATTAAAAACGAAATTACATTCAATTCACTCGGTTTATCAGCGCCGATTCTAAAAGCTGTCAAAGAACAAGGTTATACAACTCCTACTCCGATTCAAGCTCAGGCTATTCCCGTTATACTTCAAAAGAAAGATATATTAGCAGGTGCACAGACAGGAACAGGAAAAACAGCAGGTTTTACTCTGCCACTTTTGGAACTTCTTTCACGCAAACAAGCACAAAAAAAGCATAAAGTAAGAGCACTTATTTTAACGCCGACTCGTGAGCTTGCATTGCAGGTCGCTGAAAATGTAGCACTTTATGCTAAACACACACCTTTTAAATCAACCGTGATTTTTGGTGGGGTAAAGATAAACCCACAAATTGCACAACTTCGCAAAGGTGTAGATATTGTCATTGCAACCCCTGGTCGTCTGCTTGACCATATTTCTCAAAAGACTATTGATTTGAGAGAAATAGAGTTTTTGGTACTTGATGAAGCAGACAGAATGCTCGATATGGGTTTTGTAAATGACATCAAAAAGATCATAAACATCATTCCAAAACAGAGACAAACCCTCCTTTTTTCTGCAACTTATTCAGATGCCATTAAAAAGCTTTCAAACCAGTTTCTAAATGCTCCAACGCTTATAGAAGTTGCGCGTACAAATGCTTCAAGTGAGATAGTAAAACAGGCTGTATACCATGTGGACAAAACACGCAAGCGTGAGCTTTTAACACACCTTATAAATGAAGGAAAATGGCAGCAAGTCTTAGTTTTTACACGCACAAAACATGGGGCAAACAGACTTAGTGGACAGCTTGACAAAGATGGCATTACATCAGCGGCAATTCACGGAAACAAAAGCCAAAATGCACGTACAAAAGCACTCGCAGACTTTAAAAAAGGTGACATCCGTGTACTTGTAGCAACTGACATTGCAGCGCGTGGTATTGACATAGACCAACTCCCTCATGTTGTGAACTTTGAGCTTCCAAATGTAAGTGAAGATTATGTTCACCGCATAGGTCGAACAGGTCGTGCAGGTAACAAGGGCGAGGCTATTAGTCTTGTTTGTGTTGATGAAGATGAGTTTTTAGAAGGTATTGAAAAACTTATAAAAAAAGATATACCAAAAGTATGGATTAAAGAGTTTAAACCAGACCCTAGCATCAAAGCTGAACCTATAAATATGGGTGGAAACCGCGGAGCGAGAAATAAGCCACGCGGTGGAGGAAGAGCAAACGCAGGCGCAAGAGGCAATACGAATGCAAGAAGAGGCAGAAGATAAAACTTCTGTTATAAACTACGAAGATGCCCTAAAAACTCTTTTGGATCTTCGTACCCAATGATAGTCTTCGACTCTATCGGTTGCAAATCTTTGTCAAAAAAGATTATTGCCGGTGGTCCAAAAACACCGTACTTTTTACTGAGTGCTTTTTCATTCGCACCATTTTTTGTAACATCCGCACGAATCAGTACAAAATCACTCAATTTTTTTCTTACATCTGCATCTGCAAATGTCACTTCATCAAGCTCTTTACATGACGTACACCAATCAGCCGCAAAATCAAGCATTATTTTTTTACCACGGTTTTTTTCTAGCACTGCGTTTAGCTCTGGTATTGAAGTCACTTTTGTAAAATGCAACTCTTTACTTGAAACTGCTGCTACGCCTTGAATAGGAGAAGCTTTTAAAAATCCAAGTGGTTTGCTCATACTCGGTGCACCTGCTAAAACACTAATAAAAAGTGCAAGCGAATAAGTAAGTAAAATAAACGCAACGCTGCGTTTAAAGATATGCCCCTCTTTTGAAAAAGCATCCAGATAGAGTGCAAAACCTATGCCTACAAGTGCGTAGAGCAGTGTAGTCACATTTTCATCGACAACCTTACCAAGCATCCAAATAGAAACACCTAACATAAGCACACCAAAGACTGCGTTTACAAGAGTCATCCATGCACCTGGTTTTGGCATAAATTTACCAGCACTCACCCCAACGACAATAAGAGGCAGTCCCATTCCTATACTCATACTAAAAAGTGCTGCACCACCGAGAAGTGCATCGCCTGTTTGACCAATGTAAACTAAAGCACCTGCCAAAGGAGCAGCAACACAAGGTCCGACTATAAGAGCAGACAAAAAGCCCATAATAGCCACACCAGCATAACCGCTGCGTTTAGAGTTCGAGCTTACTTTTGCCACTAAAGCATCAGGAAGTTTAAGCTCATAAAAACCAAACATACTAAACGCAAGGAGCACAAAAACACCTGCAAAGGAGTAAACAACCCATGGAGTCTGCAAAGCAGCTTGAAGATTCGAGCCAAAAAGCCCTGCTAAAACACCGGCAATGGTATATGCCACAGCCATAGCAAGAACATAGACCAAAGAGAGTACAAAAGCTTTTTTAGTAGTTAGTCCTTCTCCTTGAGAGATGATTACACCTGAGATGATAGGAATCATAGGAAAAACACAAGGGGTCAGTGACAGTAAAAGTCCAAAACCTAAAAATGTCAAAAGCACCACAATAAAGCTACTTGATTTTATGGTTTGAGCAATGGAGTCTGTTTGGGATTGTTGCATAATTTTTCCGCCAGATGCCAGTTTTTTACTATCTATTTTAAGTGTAAAAACCTTAGAATTAGGCTCATAACATAAACCCTCTTCAGAGCAGCCCTGATAAGCAATTTTTACTTTTACATCTTTAATACCACTCACACCATCTCTATTTTTAAGAGTAAGTACAAAGTTTGGCGAGTGCATATAAACTGCGTCACCTTCATGATTGACTGTTTTTGGTTTTTGAATATTTTTAATGGTAAAATCTTTACTATCCTCCAATGAAATCTTTAATGATTTTTCATAGAGATATATCTTTTTCCCTAGTTTAACACCTACTTCTATTTGCGTTTTATCATTGACTTTTGCATATGGTGCAAACGCTTCATTTGGCATCAAAAACTTTCCTGCGTTTAGCGTGCCAAAAGTCAGTGTCAATAAAACAAATATCTTTACAAATATATTCATACTCTTATATCCTTTTCGATTTTGTGGAGAAATTATATCACTTAAATGTGTATATATTGTGTAAAGTCAGTTATAATATTCAAAAAAAATTATAAGAGGTTTTTATGATAGATGTAAATACTGAAATATGTGTGTGTAATTCACTCACTGTAAAAGATATAGCAGAGTGTATTAAAGAAAATAATCTCAAGTCTCTCCAAGAGATGTTACAAAATAACATCTGTCCAATGGGAGACAAATGCGAGGCGTGTCGCGATGAGGGTTACCATAATGATGGACTTAATCTTCCTTTAGTCCTCTCTTTGGTAAACACAAAACAGATATAGAGAAGTTAATGTTTGACATTTATAGGAATTTCAATAATAAAAGTCGTTCTTCCAGCTCTGCTATTGACATTTATTGTCCCATCAAACTGCTTTTCTAAAATCATTTTAGACATATAGAGTCCAAGTCCTGTCCCATTCTTCTCTTTAGTAGAAAAGTATGGTTCAAAAAGCTGTTTCATTACATCTGGTTTTATACCGCCTGCTCTATCTTCTATCAAAATTTTTACATGTGAATCAACTTTTTGACTACTAATCACTATAATTTTATCTGATACATATCTATTTTCTATATAAGCATCAATAGCATTGTTAAGTATATTTAAAATAACTTGAATAAGTTCACTTGAGTAGGTATTTAAAGAGACATCTTCAAAATTTTGCATCTCTATTTGTATATTTTCTTTCTCTAGTCTAGCATCAATAAAACCTAGAGTTTTTTCTAAAAGAGTTTTTAGGCTTATTTGTGTTGTATTTTTATTTGGTTGAAAATATGTTCTAAAATTATCAATAGTAGTTGAGAGATACTGTATTGTTTTATTTATCTCTTTTATTACATCTAAAAGTTGTTCTTTTGTTACTGAATGACTTATCATCTCTTGGAGCTGAATATTAGATATTTTCAAAGCAATAGTATTTAGAGGTTGTCTCCATTGATGTGCTATCATACTTATCATTTCTCCCATAACAGCTTGTTTAGATTGGGCTGTAAGTATCTCATCTTTTTGCAACAGTTCATTAACTTTTTCTTGTACATTAATCTCTAAAGAGTCATTTATTTGACGTAACTCTTTTGTTTTTTGAGCAACACTTTTTTCTAGTTCTTGATTAAAATTTTTGAGTTTTCTTTGATAATAGATCATCAAAAGAAAAATTATTCCCATCACTATAATTATGTCAATTACTAAAGTATAATCTACAACTTTATGATAGCGAGTCAGTCGCCACCCATCAATTATGGACTGGATTTTACTCTCAGCAATTGAATCCAATGTTTTTTGTAAAATTGAATAAAGCAAAGGATTATCTTTTTGGACACCGACACTTGCTTGAAGTGGATGATCCTTTGCTAAAAAACCATTAATTTTCAATTTTCCATAACCATATTTATCAATAAAATAATCTGCTTTTTCATCAATATCTACTATGGCATACACTCTATTTTCCAATACTTTTTCAAGCATCTTATTTTTATTATTTTCTACTTCAATATTCAGATATGGATAGTAATACTGAAGATAGTTTTTATATGCCTTTCTCTGTACTATAAGTAATTTACCTTTGAGTTCAAAAGGTGAATGTATAAATGATTTATCTAATTTACTCAAAAGCGTAAAATATGTAGCTGTTATAGGTTTAGTTGTTTTAATGGTTTTTAAATTATTTATTTGTTTAGCAGTAATAGATACCAACTGACATTTTTTATTTTTTAAGTGTTTTAATAAATCTTCTGCCGAATGAGATACTACAGGGATAAACTTCAGATCTGTTTTTTGAGAAATTATTTGATATAAATCAGCCATTATACCAATATATTTTCCATTTTCCATACCACCAACTGGTAAAAAATCATAATTTATACACATAGGAATTGTATGATGATTGCGTATATATTTTTGTTCTTCTTCTGTAAATTTTAAAGGATTTTTTTTTACTTTAAATATAAACCCATTAAGACTTCGTTTGCTTCCTATATTATATGTTTTTTGAAAAAGAGTTATTTGTTTATGCAAGAAATTTACATCTATTGAACCTATATCATAGATATATGGCAAAATGAGTTTATCTATTGCATTTGCTTCATATGTTAAAGCATCTTTTGAAATATTTGATGCATATTTTCTATGAATTATATCGACAAGCTCTTTTTTATGCGAAAGTGCATATTCCCATCCTCGTATAGATGCCTCTTTAAAAGCCTCTACTCTTTTTGGATGATTTTGCGCCTCTTTTTTGGAGGTAAACAGTTCTTCTTGCAGTGTAAAAAGATTTTCATTTGAGGGATTTAAAATATTATATTTCACACCAAGTTTATCAAGCTTATAGGGTTGATCAGATATATATGCAGTCATAGCATCCACTTTACCCTCAGCAAAAGCTTTTACATTAAAAGTTGGGGGAATATATGTAAAAGAGTCCAAGCCCACTCCATAACCTTTAAAGTAAGGACCAAAATTGAGTTGCATATCTAATTTACCTGCACACATCACCTTTTTACCAATCAAATCTTTAGGAGACTTAATATCTGGTTTAGTGATTAAAACAAGTGCAGAGCGTTTAAAAAATGAAGCAACTAAAACAACGGGCACCCCTTTTAAATATTCAATTAAAGTAGAAGAGTTATAAATACCATAAGTAGATTTTCCAGATACTACATCTTTTATAACATTCACACCATTTTTATACTCTTTAAAAGTTACATCAAGCCCTACATCTTTGTAAAAGCCTTTCTCTTTAGCGGCAATAAAACCAGCAAACTCAAACTCATACTTCCAATGTAGTTGCAGAGAGATATGATCTAGTCTTCTATAGTTACAATCCCCCATTCCATAAACAGAAGAAAAGAGTATAAGTATAATCCAAAAGAATTTCATTAATTACTCTTCTTTTAATTCTTCTAAGAGAGTTGCAAAATCTCCCTCCACTATTTTCATAGAACAAGCCAACATTAAATTTATAGGATATGCAAAGTCTTCTATAAAGAGACCATTTTCATCTACAAAACCATCTGAAGTAGCAAACTTTTCATCTTTTGAAAAGCTCTCTATGTAATCTTGTTTTTTATCCATATAGCCATATACTTTTTTACCAAGTCCATAAGCAAAACCACACTCCCAAACAGTACCACTATCTGCCTCTTTTCCACGAAACTGATTCAAATTTGCAATGACAATATCTGCTTTTTGAATCATCGCTACATTTGCCTGAAAAATATCCTGCGCTATTTTTTGTTTCTCTTGTGAAAAATCCACAACATTGTCTAATGGATAGAGACCTTCATATCCATACTCTGCACAAAGTTGCACAAGCTTCTTTCCTATTTCTATAGAATCTTTTTCAAAAACATCAGGTCCAGCTATATATATTTTTTTCATAAATACTCACTTTTCTAAATCAGCTTTTATTATACATAAAAAATTATAAATTTTAGTCAAAAAGTTTAAGCACTTCATTAGCACTTGTTGAATACCATATTTTTTTAAATTGGAGAATTATATGTCAAACAGATTAGCAAAAGAAGATAGCCCTTACTTACAGCAACATAAAGACAATCCTGTAGATTGGTGGCCTTGGTGTGATGAAGCGTTTGAAAGAGCCGAAAAAGAGAATAAAGCGATTTTTATTAGCATAGGTTACAGCTCATGCCACTGGTGTCATGTTATGGAAGAGAAAGTTTTTGAAGATGCAGAGTGTGCAAAAAATTTGAATGAAGGTTTTATTGCCATTAAGGTTGATCGTGAAGAGCGTCCTGATATTGACAAATATTATCAAGAGGTGCATCTTTTACTCAACCGTAGAGCTGGAGGCTGGCCAACATCTATCTTTTGTACTCCACAAAACAAACCATTTTTTGCTGGAACATATATTCCACCTGAATCAAACGCAGGAAGCATTGAGGGAATGGGCTTTAAAGAGCTTACAAAACTCATAACAAATAAAGTAAAAGCAATGGATGAAAAGCTCTTTGAAAATGCTGATGAGATTGAGGGATTTTTAAACCATCCAGAGCATCCTAAAGAGGCAACCGTTTTAAAAGAGGATTTTTACAAAAACTTTATGCTTCAAGCAAAAAACAACTACGATACAAGAAATGGTGGTTTCTCAATCAAACCAAAATTTCCTCACGCAGCAACACTCAATACCTTACTAATAATAGATAGACTCTATAATGACAAAGCAGCAAAAGCGATGGTAGAGACTACACTTACAAATATGACAAAGGGTGGAATGTATGACCTTGTTGATGGAGGATTTTGTAGATACTCTGTAGATGAAAAGTGGCTTGTTCCGCATTTTGAGAAGATGTTATATGACAATGCCCTACTCTGCGGTATATATAGTGAAGCTTATAAAACATACAACAATGACAACTACTTGAAAATCGCAAAAGAAGTGGCAAATTTCTGGCTACATTTTATGAGTGAAGATGGACTTTTTTACAGCGCAAGTGATGCAGATAGTGAGGGAGCAGAAGGGACTTACTTTACATACAGCTATGAAGAGGTTTACACGGTTTTAGCTCAAAATGGATATAACAATGCACAAGAGATGTGCCAAGAGATGAACATCTCACACCATGGAAACTTTGAAATGGGTCAAAATATAGTAAGATTTGAGAAAGAGATACCTTCATGGTTTGGTGAAGTGAAAATCTTATTACAAAATCTTAGAGCAAAAAGAGAGTACCCTTTTATAGACAAAAAAGTACAAACTTCTTGGTCAGCGATGATGATAAATTCACTCTTTAAATTAGGGACTATTGACTGCGTTTACAAAGAGAAAGCCATACAAAGTCTGGACAAACTTTTAGATACAATGTTTCTTGATGGAAAACTTTACCATACGACACTCATCCATAAAGAGCCAAAAGTTGAAGCTTTCTTAGAAGATTATGCCTTTCTTTCTCAAGCACTACTCACTGCGTTTAAATACACACAAAATGAACTCTATCTCATCCATGCACAGAGATTTATAAACAAGGCACTTGAGGAGTTTTATGACAAAGGTTTATGGAACTTTAGTGCTGGGGAGTTTGCTGTAAAAGCTGAAACAACAGATACAACATATACAAGTTCTGTCAGTGTAATGGTAGATGTACTCTTAACTCTTGGCACACTACTTGAAGATGAAAAATACACACATTTTGCTTTTAAAACAATGGAATACAACTCTTATGAGCTTGGACGCAAACCAATTTACTACCCTTTTATGCTCGTACAAGCTTTGAGATATGTAAAAGGTGATAGAATTATAAAGACAACAACACAAAATATACAAAATGGCGCATTAGCAAGCAAGGCGTTACGCTATCCTTTTACTCTTTTTAAAGCGTCTGAGGAGGATGGTTTTATGATTTGTGGAGAGAAAAGTTGTTTTGCAAATACGCAAGATATTGATGCAATTGATAGACTAATAACAAACTCACTTTAAAGGAGAGCAATATGGGTCAAGAGAGAGATATATTAGATGATGAGATAAGTGATGGAACAGAGCTCGAAGAGATAATTCATGAAGATAGACGAAAAAACAAAAAAGAACTTAAGCGTGAAAAGCGTGAAAAAGATCCACATAAAAAGCGTGTAGCGGTCTGGGTAAAAGATGAAGTCCTCCAATATGAAGATGAGCTAAAAACTCTTCAAATTGAACTGCTTAAGATGCAAAATTACATCAAAGAGACTGGGCAAAAAGTGTTAATGATATTTGAAGGACGCGATGCTGCTGGAAAAGGCGGAACCATTAAGCGTATTACAGAGCATCTTAATCCTCGTGGCGCAAGAGTTGTAGCACTTGATAAGCCAAGTGACAAAGAGCGTACACAGTGGTACTTTCAAAGATATGTTCAACACCTTCCTTCAGCTGGAGAAATAGTCCTTTTTGACAGAAGTTACTACAACCGTGCAGGAGTTGAGCCTGTTATGGGATTTTGTACTCAAGAGGAGCATAAAGAATTTTTGCACGAAGTACCTGAGTTTGAAAAGATGCTTGTAAATTCTGACATTAAAATCTTCAAGTTTTACTTCTCTGTCTCCAAACATGAGCAAAAAAAACGTTTTGATAAAAGACGCACTGATCCACTTAAACAGTACAAACTCTCTCCTGTTGATGAGCAATCTCAAGGTTTATGGGATAAATACACCATAGCAAAATACTCTATGCTTCTGGCTTCACATACAGAGTATGCACCATGGACTGTAATTCGCTCAGACAACAAGAAAAAAGCTCGTATCAATAGCATTAAACATATTTTAAATCATTTTGATTATCCTAAAAAAATCTCTAAAAAAAGGCTTAAAGCTGACGACACCATTCGTATTCATGCCAATGATGAGATAAAATTGATGGAAACCGAAATGACTCTTAAAAAGAATAACGCATAAGGAAAATTATATGTTCAAAGATTTAGGTAAATATATTTTTATGATAGAACTTGGATATAAATATATCAAAGTATTTAAAAAGACTTATTTTCATCCATTTATTACACAAAAGTATGGTTATCAGGAGCTCTCAAAAGAGCGACAAAGTTACTGTAATGATGTTTTAAAGTTTTTAAATATTGAAGTGAAAATCATAGGTGAACTTCCTAAAAAAGATAAAATTCTTTATGCTATAAATCATAGATCACTTCTTGATATTCTTGTAATGGAAAATGTATTTTCAAGATTCCATAAAAATGGAACTTGGATTGCAAAACAAGAACTCTTTGATGATCCACTTTATGGAAAATTTTTTCAATACAGTGGTTGCATTAGCGTTGATTTGGAAAATAAACGAGGTCTTTTGACATTTTTCAAAAAAATAAAAAAAACTTTTGCAAAAGTGGATGATATGAATCTCTACATCTTTCCAGAGGGTGAAAGATTTAAAGGTGAAGGTGTACAAGAGTTTCAAGGCGGTGCGCAAAAAATCGCAAAAGCCAACAATCTTGACATAGTTCCTGTCTACATTAATGACCAACTTGAAAAAGTGTTTAAAAATGCACCTTATCAAAAAACTTACACTGTAGAAGTACATATTGGTAAAATTATCAGCCATGAAAACTTGGAAGAAAAATATTTAGAATTTTACAATACAGTAAAAGAAAAAGAGGAAAAGTAACGATGACATTAGGTGTAAATATAGATCATGTAGCAGTTTTGCGAGAAGCTCGTAGGGTAAATGACCCAGATATTTTACAGGCTCTTTATGTGGCATGTGAAAACGGTGCGCAGCAAATCACCATTCATCTTAGAGAAGACAGACGCCATATTCAAGATGATGATGTCAAAAATATTTTAATGCACTCAAAAGTTCCTGTTAATTTGGAGTGTTCCATTAATAGAGAAATTTTAGATATAGTCAGTGAGCTAAAACCCCATCGTGCGACTCTTGTTCCTGAAAAGAGAGAAGAGGTTACAACAGAGGGTGGGCTTGATGTTTTTACACATGAAAATGAAATATCGTACGCTATAGAACAACTTCACGATGCACTCATTCCTGTTTCACTTTTTGTTGATCCAACCATAGAAGCTATGGAGCGCTCAAAAGAGTTAGGTGCAGAGATGGTAGAGTTACACACGGGTGCATTTTCCAATATCTATGCAATGCTAAACTCCTCCCTGCCCTACTCTAATCACTCAGTAAAAGAGTTAGAGTTGTCAAGAAGTACATTAAGCACGAAGTTAGAAGAGTCAATAGAACAAATAAAACTCTCTGCAATTCATGCAAAAAAGCTTGGACTTGAAGTAGCAGCAGGACATGGTCTTAACTACCAAAATGTTCATGAGATGGTTAAAATTCAAGAGATTTCAGAGTTAAATATTGGTCAGACTATTATTGCTAGAAGTGTTTTTACAGGATTAGCAGAAGCAATTCAAGAGATGAAGAGAGCAACAAGACGATGAACAAACCAACTATAGCCATCAGTATTGGCGATTTAAGTGGTGTAGGCATAGAACTCGCTCTCAATTCCCATAAAAAAATCTCAAAACTTTGTAAGCCAGTTTATTGCATCAATGAGAAGATGCTGGCACAAGCAGCTACACTGCTAAACGCAGCTATACCTGATGATTTTACTATTGCTCCCGTTGATGGTTTTTTTGATATAAAAGTAGCCCAAGTAAATGCACAGAGTGGCAAATATGCCTATGACTCTTTTATGAAAGCCATAGAACTCTGCCAAACGCAGCAAGCTGAAGCTGTAGTAACACTTCCTATTCACAAAGAAGCTTGGATGATGGCAGGGCTTGAGTACAAGGGACATACTGATTTAATGCGTAAGTATTTCAAAAAAGATGCCATTATGATGCTTGGCACTCCAGATATGTTTGTAGCACTTTTTACAGAACATGTTCCTCTAAAAGAGGTTGCCTCTGCAATTGAGTACAATAGACTAAAGCAATTTTTTCTTGACTTGCACAACTCTATAAAAAAAGAGAAAATTGCCGTGCTTGGACTCAATCCTCACGCAGGAGACAATGGTGTTTTAGGTGATGAAGAGCAAATCATCACAAAGGCAATAAATAGTGCCAATGAAGCAATAGGCTTTGAACAGTTCGTTGGTCCAATTGTTCCAGATGTCGCTTTTGCACCATACTTCCGTAAAAACTACAACTATTTTGTAGCAATGTATCACGATCAAGGTTTAGCACCACTCAAAGCCCTCTACTTTGATGAGAGTGTAAACATCTCTCTTAATCTTCCTATCGTAAGAACATCAGTGGATCATGGTACTGCGTTTGATATTGCATACAAGAACCAAGCCAGTAATTTGAGTTATTTAAACGCAGTAAAAAGTGCAATAAAGCTCATCAAAAGTAGTTAAAAGATAATTATTTTCTTTTAAGTCTTTTCGCGCTATAATTCTTCTATAAAAAGATAATTATTATCTTTAAATACATTTTACTAGGATAGACTTATGAAAAAAATTGTAGCAATTACACTTACAACGGCTTCACTAATGGCAGGTTCATTAGCACAGGATGCAAAGAATGCAGGACTCACACCAATTCCAGCATCACAAAGCGCGCTTTTAAAGCTCATTGATAACCCAAAAAACCCTATCACTAAAGCAAAAGTAAAACTTGGTGAAAAACTCTATATGGATCCACGCCTTTCAAAAAGCGAACTCATTTCATGTAACACATGTCATAACCTTATGGAAAGTGGAGATGATGGAGTAAGTGCTGCAACAGGTCATAAATGGAGACACAATCCTCACCACTTAAACTCACCTACTGTTTATAATGCTGTATTTTTTGGCTCACAATTTTGGGATGGACGCGCAAAAGACCTTGAAGCACAAGCACAAGGACCAACCCTTGCTCATCCGGAAATGGCAGCAACAAAAGAGCATATTGTTAAAGTTGTAAAATCTATGCCTGAGTATGTAAAAGAGTTTAAAGAGGCTTATGGAGATAATGTAAAAATTACATTTGAAAAAATTACAGATACCATTGGTAATTTTGAGAGAACTTTAGTAACTCCTGCACCATATGATGCATTTTTAAATGGCTACAAAGAAGCTATGACTCCTAAACAAAAAGAGGGATTAAAAACTTTTATTCAAATTGGTTGTGCATCTTGTCATAACGGCGTAGCACTTGGTGGAGAGATGGGTGCATTTAATGTAACTGCTACATACAAGTATATGAACATAGGCGACTTTAAAGGCGATAAAAACGGTATGGTAAAAGTACCAACACTTAGAAATATCACTGAAACAGCACCATATTTTCACAATGGTATGATTTGGAATTTAAAAGATGCCATTAAAGAGATGGGGCGTATTCAACTTGGTACAAAAATAAGTGACAAGCAAGCTAGCTCTATTGAGGCTTTCTTAGGTTCACTCACAGGTAAAAAACCGCACATGATGATGCCAATGCTTCCAGCATCTACAAATGCAACTCCAAAGCCTGATTTGAATTAAAGAGAAATAAATAAAGATTTTTATTTGTAAATAATGGAGAGAAAGTTATGAGTAATATTATAATTACAGATGATGAAAAAAAGTTAATAAAAACTATTGCCAAAGCTGCACTTGATGAGGCTGTTAAAAATAATAAACAGCTGAGTATCAATCCTTCAAAATTACCTCAAATTTTGAAGGAGAAGTTAGGTGCCTTTGTCACCCTGCATGAAGATTCAGAATTACGTGGTTGTGTTGGAAGATTTGAGCCCAATCAACCGCTTTATGAAATCATAATAGATATGGCAATTTCAGCTTCACGATATGACACAAGATTCCAACCTGTTACAGAAGAAGAGCTTAATAAAATAAACATCGAAATTTCCATCCTAACCCCTCGACAAAAAATAGACTCAGTTGATGAAATAGTAGTTGGTAAACATGGTATTTATGTAGAGTATGGCGGTAAAAATGGAACATACTTGCCACAAGTAGCTACGGACATGGGATGGAATGCAGAAGAATTTTTTAGAAGTTGTTGTGAAGAAAAAGCGGGCATAGCCCCACAAAATTGTCCAAAAGCGACAATCTATGCTTATGAAGCTATAGTTTTTTAACTATAGCTTATCTGCTGTAAGTCCTACCTCTTCAAGAAAGTGGCGAAGTTTTGTAATGGCATCTTTTGAAAGCTCTGGTCTGTGTGAAAGTGTAAGAGAGTGCTCTTTACCATTTAAGTGAATAATAGCACGATGCTCTTTGTTCACATCAACTGTTGCACCATAATGCTCTAACGCAGCCAATAACTTTTTACTATCGATATTTCCTGACATTGGGTGTTCAAAAATTTTTTGAATTTTTTGTTTATGTTTACTCATATATATATCCTTCTTTTGTTATACCTAATTATCGTCTTTTAAAGATTAAAAGCGTCTTATCTTCTCTGTCATAAAGCGAAAAAGTCTGTTTCTCTACAAGTTTTAGCCCTGAGAGTTTTTGAAAGAACTCTATCTTATGAAAATACTGCACAATAGTATCTTGATACTTCGTATATCTACCATCTTCATCTTTTTCAAAGAGTGTAAATTTTGTATGAAGTTCTTTGTTTTCAAACGCAGCATCTACGACTAAAAACTCATCCTCTTCATCATTGCTCATCGTCCCCTCTGCAACATCACTAAATCCATAAAGTGTATTTATATCTGCTATAAAAATGCCATCATCATTAAGTTTGTCAGAAATTGCATCACAAAACTTCACTAAATCATCTTTATCCATAAAGTTAAGAACATCAAAAATACTCACAATAGCATCATATTTACCAGCGACATCTGCCACATCAATGCACTCAGCGTCCAGCCCTGCTTCCTTACACTCTGCAACCATCACAGCACTTAAATCGACACCCTTACACTCTACACCATCACTTATCATGCGTTGCATAAAACCACCACGACCACAACCAACATCAAGAAGTGTTTTTACATCATACTCATCAAGTTCTGAACGGTAAAGGTCATAAAGAGCCTCAGTAGCCTCCTCAATCCCTAAAAGATGCTCTGCTTTTGCATATAAATCTAAATTTGTCATTAAGTATTTTGCTCTGCTTTTATCACTGCGTTTATCTTCTCATAAATGTCTAAAACTTCATCTTTTTTAGAGATATATGAGTTTTTATTTGCTATAAGGTAAGTAGAACTTGTCATGATGTCTTGAACAACTTCAAGCCCATTTTGTTTCATAGTCGTGCCTGTTTCCACGATGTCCACAATCATATCAGCAAGCCCGATGAGCGGTGCAAGTTCAATAGAACCATAGAGCTTGATGATGTCAACACTTACAGCTCTCTCTTCAAAATAACGCTTTGTAATATTTACCATTTTAGAAGCTACTTTGAGTTCTGGTTTACTAAGGTCTAACTTTTCACCTTTTCGCATACCAATGGCAACTTTACAAACACCACGACGCAAATCAAGCAGACGGACAACATCAAGCCCCTGCTCTTCTAGTGTATCAAGTCCTACAACACCAATGTCTGCTGCCTGATGATAAACATAAGTGGCCACATCTTGATTTCTTACAAGTAAAAAACGAAACTTTGGAGTCTCTAGTATCAATTTTCTATCATCAAATTTAAAACTATCACCAAAAATAGTCTCAAAAATCTCTAAAGTCTCTTTTGCTATACGACCCTTTGGCAGTGCAACTGTTAACATAAACCATCCTCATTTATAATCTTTTTCATAGAGTTAAAAATTAACTGATCATCAATTTTTGCATCTTTAAATATTCTTTTAAATTTTGACGCATCCCCACCCGTTAAAATAATAGGTAAATTATGTGACATAACTTCAAGATAAAGCGTCTTTAAATATCCATAACTTATAGCATCTTGTGAATTTTTCGGCATTATATCTAAGTCACACTCAAAGTTAAATGAATATGCAAGAGCAGGAGAAATATTTGCATAAGTTTTTTGCATTGCCTTTACCCCAGCATAGATAAATCCACCACAAAAAACTCCATTTTTTACCACATCAACGGTAATCGCACTTCCTGCATCAACAATCACACCATTTTCTATTGCCATTGCAGCCACAATTCTATCGATACCCATAGTCTCATAGTATTTTTTCTTATCTACAAACGCAGCTAAATCAATCCAATTTTCCAAAGAGGCAACTCTTTTACTAACCGCTGCGTTCACAGAGATAAAATATACTTTTTTTGTAACGGATGTCGGATTAAATGTAGAAACACTCTCTTTAAATGCATTCTCACCATCAAGAAAATGATACGAACTATTGCCAATATCACAAAGAAGCATCACTGAATTTTCCAGAGAGCCTCTTTAAAGGCCTTTTGAGCTTTAGAACAAAGAGGAGCATCTATAAAAATGATTTTATGCTTAAAATTATGCTCACAATAGAGAGTGAGTTTTGCATATATCTCTTCAAATTTATATACATCTTTCATAAGTATTCGGCTCTTTTGACTCACTGCAAAAATAGCCCAAAAATAACCATAAGTATCCGTTGCTATATAAATTTTTATTTTATTTCTGATTCCCAACTCTTTAGGAGCAACCTCTTGCATCTTTTTAAAAAGTTTTCCTTTTTTTCTTAAGGAATCAACAACCATCTGCATATCTATACTCTTATCTTTTAGCATTTTTTGAAAGAAGAAAATCTTTACAAATCACAGCTGAGAGCGGTTTTGAAAAGTAATATCCCTGAATGTTTACACATCCTTCATCTATAAGAAAATCCAACTGTTCTTGCGTTTCAACACCTTCTGCTATTGTTTCCAAGCGAAGATTTCTTGCAAGAGCTATGATAGTTCTAACAATAGAGACTGCATCTTTATTATATGGAAGATCTATAATAAAACTACGATCAATTTTAATCTTATCAACTGGCAACTCTTTAAGATAGGAAAGTGATGAATAACCAGTACCAAAATCATCAATAGAAATAGAAACCCCAAGCTCTTTCACTTGTCTAAGTATCTCAATTGAGCGTTTGGGATTATTCATAACTTGACTCTCTAATATTTCTACTTCTAAATAAGCTGGATCAAAATTTTCACTCAAAAGAAGATGTTTTAATTCAGCAACAAAATCGCCTTTTTCAAGTTTTTTTGTCGAAATATTAACAGAAACTTTTCCAGTCTTTACACCCTCTCTATGCCACATTAGAAGTTGTCTCATTGCGTGAATTAACATATATTCATCTATATCAATTATAAGATCACTCTCTTCACAAAACGGAATAAATTCACCAGGATAAATAATACCTTTTTTAGCATCTTTCCAACGAATTAAAGCCTCAAGTCCTATAACTTCATTTGTTATCGCATTTATTTTTGGTTGGTAATATGCTACTAACTCTTGATTTTTAAGGGCACTGCGTATATTCCTATCAAGTTCAAGTCTTTTTTGAGACATTTTGCCCATAGATGTATCATAAGATACGTAATTATTTAATCCCATATCTTTTGAAATATACATCGCAGTTTCAGCATTTTTCAGTAAGCTATCTACATCATTTCCATCTTGTCCTAAAATACTACGACCAATACTAAATGTAATATGAATATCTTTATCTTTTATATAAAATGGTTTTTTCATAATAAAAATTATTTTTTCTATTAAGTTTATATTACTATAATCAGTCATATTTGTTTCAACTATAACAAATTCATCTCCGCTAATTCTCGCCACAATATCGTTTTTATGTACACATTCTTTAAGTCTATCTGCCACTTTTTTCAATAACAAATCACCTATATAATGGCCATACACATCATTTATCTTTTTAAATCTATCTAAATCAAGAAAAACAATTCCAACTTGATACTCATTAATTTGAGTATCACTAATAATATTATCAAGCTTATTAACTAAAGAAACTTTATTGTCTAGTCCGGTAAGAGGATCATTCATTGCAATAAATTTAATCACATCTGCTTGTCTTTGTATCTCTAAATCTTTTTCTGCCAAATCTTCTAAAAGCTCTTTGTAGTAGTCTCCAACACTTTTACTATAATTTGTAATAAAAACTTTATAAAGTAGTAACATTAGTAACAAGAACAACAGAGCAGCTATTAAAACAATTTTTTCTATCTCTTTATCTATACTAGAGAGGTCAATATCTCTAAGATTTTTTGCTAAAATAATTTTCACTTTATCTGTAGAATGTATATTTTTTAACTCAAATGCTCTCAAAAGTAAACCACTCTTTTCATCTACAACATAGCGTTCAAGATCTGCCATCTTTTCTCTGGGCATAGTATTAATAGTTTCAAAAAGATTGGAAAAGTAAAAAGGGTTTGAAAGGTAACGGCTTTTATTCTTATCAACTATGGCCATAGCACTATAATCTTTGATGTCAAAGTGAAAAGAAAAAGCATTAAAGTTAGCCTTTGCAACAAGGTTTGATGTATATTTTCCTTTTGCATTATAGGCAGGAGCAACAGAAGTGATAGTAATATAAGGTCTATTTTTATAAAAAGTAATAGTATCCTGAATAGATTTAGGTGGTTTTAGAGTTGTTTTTGGCAAATAAGAAAAATTGATATTATTAAACAAGGAATATTTTTTTAGACTAAGAGAGACTCTCTCTCTATTTTGAAAAGGAGACTGAGCCATTATTACAGTTGCTACTGCAAGCTCTTTTTTCTTACTCTTTATACTCTCTTCAAAATTTGAGGAGAGTTCTCTTGCTGTTTGTAAATAAATACCATCTCTAATCTCATCAAGAACTCTTGAAGAGTAAATATAACCTATACTTCCAACTATACTTAGTAATATTCCACCAACAAGCGTTATCCTCAATCCATTCGCCATATATACTTTTTACCTATTTAGTTAAACCTAATTCTGCAAAAAGCACTTCAAAATACTCACTTATATTGAGCAACTCTTCTTTTAACAAACCAAACGCTTTATCCTCTTCAACCCACTCTTCTATACGTTTAACACTATCACTCTTTTGATTCTCATCCAATTTGTCTGATTTAACAACAGCCTCTTTAATTCTCTGTAAATGTTCTCTATGTTTATGTGCACTCATATTTTCTCCTTATTTATTGTTTTTTTTAATAATTTTTATATTTTCCAGCTTTTGCTGCAGCACGAAGTTCTTGAATCTTTTTATCCATAATATTTAAAATAATATCTGCCGCTTCGCTATCGTCACCCTCAGGAACATCCCAATCCGTAATTTTCATATTTGCTTTAAAAAGTAACTCTAACTCTTTTTCAATTTCAGCTTTTCTAACAGCCAATTCTTTAATAACAGCATCTGTCATTTGTATATCCTTTATTTATTTTTCTTTTAGTATACATCAATTCTAGTAAATTTATATATATTTAGGAATCAAACTTTTAAGTTTTTTATATATTTTTTCAAAATCTGTTGAATATACTCGTGTTTGAGCTATAGAAGTGATGAAATTTGTATCGCGCTCCCAACGAGGAACTAAATGCATATGAATATGTTCTGCAATTCCAGCTCCTGCAGCCCCTCCGAGATTCATCCCAATATTAACACCCTTAGCACCAAATCCCTCTTTTAAAAGGCGTACACATTTTTGTGCAAGCACAGATATCTCTAGCCAAGTCTCAGCAGGAAGCTCTTCCAACTTATCTGTATGCATATTTGGAATAATCATAAAATGCCCAGGAGTATAAGGGTACTTATTCATCACTATAAAGCAGTTTTTGGCTCTATGCAAAACATGTAGTTTTTCATCTTCATCTATATGCGAAGATATATAACAAAAGACACATCCTTCTATCTTTTCATTTGTAACATATTCATCACGCCATGGGGCATAAAGTATATTTTCCATCACTTCCTCCTATAAAAATGCAAATACTAAATCTGGAAATAGAATAACAAGTCCTAAACCTAAAAGCTGTAATAAGATAAAAGGAACAATACCTTTGTAAATATCCATAGTTGAAACACGATTTCCAGCTGCACCTTTTAAGAAAAATAGAGAAAGTCCAAATGGTGGTGTTAAAAATGAAGCCTGCAGGTTCATAGCTATAAGCACACCAAACCAAATAGGATCAATTCCAAACGCAGACATAACAGGAACTAAGATTGGAACAATGATAAAACTGATCTCTATAAAATCTATAAAAAAGCCAAGTATAAAAATACTAAACATCGCCACGCCAATAAAGACCCAAACATTTCCAATGTCATTTGAGAAAAAGTCAAGTATCAAATCCGTTCCACCCAACTCATTAAAAACAAGACTAAACGCAGTCGCACCAATGAGTATCATAAATATCATTCCCGTAAGCTTCATCGTCTCAAAAAGTGCATACTTTATCATTTCAAAATTCAGTGTTTTATTAAACGCAGAGAGTATCACACCACCAATAACACCAAACGCAGCTGACTCAGTAGGTGAAGCAATACCTGCAAAAATACTCCCTAAAACTGCCAACATCAAAAGCATTGGAGGGACAATGGCATATAAAACAGAGCTAAAAGTCACTTTCTCTTTACTTACAATGGCCGGAGCGTCCTCTTTTTTTATATAGGCTCGAATAAGTATATAGGTGATATAGAGCGATACAAGTATAAGTCCAGGAAGTACTGCACCCATAAACAAATCGCCAACGCTTACACTCATAACATCACCTAAAACAATCAAGATGATAGAGGGCGGAATAATCTGTCCAAGTGTGCCACTCGCAGCAATCGTTCCAGAAGCTAGACCTTTGTTGTAACCTGCATTTAGCATAAGTGGCAGAGCAATAACACTCATCATAACGACAGAAGCCGAGACAATACCTGTCGAAGCAGCAAGAATAGCACCAACAAGAACCACACTTACACCAAGTCCACCACGCACACCTTTAAATAGTGAACTCATCGACATTAAAAGTTTCTCTGCCATCCCAGATTTTTCTAAAATCAGCCCCATCATAATGAAGAGTGGCACAGCCATAAGCGTAGTATTACTCATAATTCCATAGATGCGAAATGGCAGAATATTAAAAACATCTAAGCCAATGTCAGGAATAAAAAAGGCAAACATCATAGCCACACCACCAAAAGCAAATGCAACAGGAATACCAACTAAAAGAAGCATAAGAGCCACAACAAACATCACTAAAGCTATCATAATTCTCTAAACCTTTTTATATCACTCCAAAGCTCTTTAAAAGCCTGCATCGCTAAAAGTATAAAAGCTACAGGCATCAGTGATTTTACTATCCAGCGGTATTTCAATCCACCTGGGTCACTTGATGCTTCATGCTGTACAAAACTAAGCTCTACAAACCCAATACCGATGTAAATAATAAGAAATGAGAGAGGAAGCACAAAAAAAACAAATGAGAAAATATTTATAAGTGCTTTTAATTTTGGTGAAAACTTCTCATAAAAAATATCTACACGAACATGAGCATTATTTCTCAAGGTATATGCAATACTAAGCAAAATAACCACATCAAAAAAGTGCCACTCCAACTCTTGCAAGGCAGTAGAACCTGCTGAAAAAAGGTAACGACTCGTTGCATCAAAAACAACTAAAAGCACTAAAGAAGCCAATATAAACGCAGTCAAATAGGAGACATATTTTGTAATATTATCTATAATTTTCAAACAGTTCCACCTCTATAATTAAAAATAGTATTTAAACATAAGCCTAAAAGTCTGCTCATTTCGCATCTTCTTTGCCTTGAATTTCTCTTTATAGTCGTATTTTAACACGATTTGGCTATTTTTAGATATTCTTACCCCTTGCAGCGCATTTATGAGTAACTGCTCTTTACCATTGTCATAGTACCTTTGTCTAAATTCTACATTTGTATTAAAATTTTTAAATTTATCAATTTTAAACCCAACAGTACCACCTAGCCCACTAACGGGTTGATTTTCCATATATAAAAGTGGATCTAGTAAAAAGTAGAGATAGCCCAGTTTATTACCCCAACTATACCCTGCTCCAATAGTAAAATCAAAAGTAGGTTTTGTAGTGAGATAATCATTGTCCCACCCTATCTTTGTTCGCCATGAAAAGCTTTTAAAAAATTCACTTCTTTGTGCTAAAGAGACTATGGAGATGATTGTCGCCTCTTCAATTTTCATTTTATCTGCTCTATACGAAGCTAGTAAGTTTAAAAACTCAATTTGTGTCCCTCTTAAAAATCCATAGTTACTATCTTCTAAATCATGATAAGCAGGACGAACACCAAGAAAACTAATAAACTTAGAATCTCTGACTCCCACACCAGCTTGCAGACGAACTGCACGGTGCCCATTTACCGGATTAGGCGGTGTTTTTATTTGTAGTGATTTGCCAATGCCCAGCTTTGCTCTTTGTGTTGTTAGCTCATGAAAACGCTCAAGATAATCCTCTTTTTTTACTTTCCCTCTACTATATTGATACTCTAAATACTCAATAGCAGCTTCTAAAATATACTGCTTTTGTGTTATATTTATACTTTCATTTGCATCTATATTTTTTGCCTTCATTGAACCATTGACAAGTTTTATAGGTAAATAAACATATTTATTATCTATTAAATTCTCATATTTTAGAAGCTTCGTTCTTTTTGAAGGACGATAATTATAAGAAGTAATTATCCCTGCTTTTTTTATCACATGAACTGTTTCCAAAGGAATTACCTGATAAGTAAATTTTGAACGCAAATCAAGTGTTGGACGAGCTGATTCAATCAACCACAACATACTGTAAGAACAATTATTGGTAAAAAAGTAATAATGAGAATGCGTACCATTTAATTCCCAAATATGCCTAAACATACGCACCGTCTCTTTTTGTGTAAGGTTCAAATTATATTCCCAAATATCTCTCTGCTCAGAGTCTCTATACTCTTTTAGTTTATCATAGTAGGGAAGCAGAGAGTACATTCCATAGTATCCACCGGTGAGCCCTTTTATTGCAAAGAGTATGCCATTTTCTTTCGTTTCATCTGCATCTGCAGCATAATTAACAGCATAAGAGAGCAGCTTGGAGTGATAAGAGGAGTTTATGCGTAAAAATGTATGCCCAAACATAGAAGCTGGGGAGTTAATATGTGCAGCAGGAAAGACTAAAGTAGTAGATTTTGGATCAACTCTTTTAAAAATCTTCTCATACTCTAGACAATTTGCTTTTGGAAAATCAGTGGCTTTGAGCTGCTCTTGTAGCCAAGCATAGCGTGCCGGAAACTTACATATACTAGAATTATCATCCTTCTTTTGTAATGAAAAAAAAGCATCAAGTGTTGCGTTTAATTCACTTGAGGGATTAGTCGCACCATCTTTTGCAAAAAAGAAATTTGGATCATCTATCTCACTACTATCACCATTCATATGCAATAAGATATGCCAATAATGTTTTTTTGAGAGTTGTAGTTGTTCTGCTCTATTTTTATAATTTTGAACACCTGATGCACAAAAAAGCTGTGTGCTAAAAAGTATAAAAAGAGTGATTTTTAAAAAATTAATAATGAAACCTTATTTTGAGGAGAGTATCTTCGCACAGGGAAGTTCCTGCGCGATTTAAACTTATAGTGCAGTTGTAGAAATATTATCTAAAACATCAGCCATTTTAACTGATTTAGAGCTATAAATTTTATTGTAATTTGCTTGAAGTGCCGCATTGAAAGCCACTTTATCGCCTACTTTTAAAAGTTCATCTAAAGCATCTAAAGATTCACCATGACCAACTGCTATCTCTTTTGCTAAAATGTCCATATTTGAAGCAACAAATTCTGATGCTCTTTCATTCATAACAAGTTTAGTCTTTTTACATCCCAATGTACCAGAAGTAATACCAAAAGTTTGGTTCATTGAAGTACCATTTGTAGTAGCTTGTAGCGCCAACATAACAGCAGATGAATCATCTTTAATAATCATTGCACCAAGACCACAACCCGTTTGGCTATTTGTACTTGCAAAACCAACCGTACTTAACGCAGCAACTGCTGCTAAACTTACTAACAATTTTTTCATTTTCGACCCTTTTTTTTCTAAGATGAGTAATTGTAAACAAACTAAGCTTAATATTTTCTGTTATTATATAAAATTCGGTGCATCGTTTGCAAAAAGGATAATATCACCCGATTTCGTCTGATTTGCGAGGACATCGACCATCGAAGATTTATCAGAGAGCATTATCTTGTTTTTAACTTTTATATTTTTATTAAAAAGTTCTGCATTTAATGCACCTGTTACTATAACAATATCAAAAACATCATTTATGGCTTCTATAAGTTGTAAATTCAACTCTTTTGTACTCTCAACAAGCCCTGGAGTGACAATTACCTTGCGACCGTCATGTAAAGAACAGAGTCGAATGCCCTCCAACATGCCATCAATGTTTCCATTATATCCATCATCGAGAATAATTTTTCCACCTGCTTTTATGAGTTGCAGTCTATGCTCTACTGGTTCAAGCTTTTTGACTGCGTTTACAATCTCTTTATGAGTCATCCCAAAGGCTTTTGCCACTCTTACAGCTACAGCAATATTCATCGTCTGAAATCTGCCAAGTATATTAGTATGAAGGTCATAAATCTCATCATCTATGCTAAGCTTGAACGCAGTCCCATCAAGCGTTGCCTCTACATCACTTATTTCATCACCAAAAAATGTTACTTTTTCATGCGGTTCATCTGTTACAGATGTATGCACAAAGGCTCTTTGTAAACGCGGTGATTTCATAATCTCAAGCTTCGTAGTAATGATGTTATGCAGTGACTTAAAGTACTCAATATGGGCTTCACCAACCCGACCGACAACCACCGTCTGCGGTTCTAAAAATTTTGTAATAATTTCTATATCACCTGTCTCTCTAGCTCCAGCTTCACAAACATAAATCTGAGTGTTCTCTTTAAGATTATTGTTCACATCAGCCACTATACCACCCAGAGTATTGACACTTCTTGGAGTTGCATAGACACTAAACTTCTCTGACAAAATTTGTGCTACGAAGTTCTTTATACTTGTCTTTCCATAGCTTCCTGTTATGCAGATTATTTGTAAATCTTGCATACTTTTTAGCTTTTTCTTCGCCTCTTTTTTATAGATAGTAAAAAGATACTTCTCTATAAGTGTACTCCCAATGTAAGCGATAGCTAAAGGCAGTAAAACACCATAAGTAGCACATCCCTCTTTTAAGGTACATAAAATATCTTGAAAAAGTGTAAGCGATACTAAAAGAATAAGAAAACGCTTAACACGCCAAGTAAGCACAAGTTTTTTATCAAGTTTTTTATACCAAACAAAAATAGCAGGCAAAAAAGCAAAAATAAAAAAGATAATAAAATATTTTCCAGTAGTATAGTAAGCAACAAATGGAATGATAAAGTAAAGAATATGCCAGTAAGGTTTATGATGTTTAAAGATGACTCTCTCTATTTTATAGTCATACCACTGCAGATTGGTAATAAGATACCACCCAAGTAACATAACAAACACAACATTTGTTACAAACGCAGCCAGAAGTTGATAATTTTGCATCTACTCTCCTAAAGTTAAAAAAGTTTTTTCTATTTTTGTTGCTATATCTTGTGCATTTTTCATAAAAAAGTAGTGGTCTCCATCATAAACATATAGCTCAGAATTTTTTATAAGCGAGTGAATTTTTTGTGCCGAACTTAGTGGCGTAGCAGAATCTTCTCGTCCCCAAAAAAGCAAGGCTTTCCCAGAAAATGAAGCAAACTCTTGAGTAAAATCTTCATTAACCACATTTTTAAAAGTTGTGTACATATCTTCACTCAACTCTTTAGCATCATCAGCTACAAAAAGAGAGCGAAATTTACTTAAACCAAAAAGTTTAAGAAGTTTAAACGCAGCTATTTTTGTTTTTATAGTAAAACTTTTTGGTACATATATGCCAGCACTTGCCACAAGCACTAAAAGTTTTGGCTCCAACAAAAGAGCGACCTTACCACCAAATGAGTGTCCTAAGACAATATCAGATGAAGCAGCTATCTCTTGTAAAAAAATTCTTACAATATCTGCTACATCTTTCGTCTGCATTGCACAACAAGCAGTTGAATTTCCAAAACCTGGAAGATCAATATAAATATGTCTAAATCCCTTCATATATGAAGAGAAAAACTGTTTCATAAGATTTTTATTGCTTCCCCAACCATGTAAAACGACAAAATCAATCTTCGCACTTGGATTGACAATTTCATAACTTATATCAATGTTTTTTCCACAGTACACAATGGATTTTTGTGCCATATCTACTTACCTTTCGCCTTAGAAATAGAGTGAATATACTCATAATTAGTTTTTATTTGATCTCTTTTAGGCAATGAATGCGAGAGTGATTCTATAGCTTGTGTAAAATCTTCAAAAAGATAATTTGCCATCGAACCAGGTATAGGATTTATCTCATTGAGCAACACCTCATCGTTATAAACAAAAAAGTCACAACGGATGAGTGCACCCTCAAAAAGACCACTATAAACTCTTTGAAAGTTTGATTTTAGCCGTGCTACAAGTTCATCTCCTATATCAGCACTTAAAACCTGCTCACTTCTTGAAAAGTCCATATATTTTTTTTCAAAATCTAAAAACTCCTCTTTATGAGGCTCTTCCACTATAGAAAAGTGCATTTTATTTTGTGCATAGTATCCCGCAAGATTGTACTCTTTTACACCCTCTAAAAATGGCTCAACTATCACCGTATTATCAAACTCAAACGCAACATCTAAAGCATAGTCAAGTTCACTCTCATCTTTTACAATACTCACACCAATGGAGCTCCCAAGTCGAGAAGGTTTTATGATAATAGGGTAAGGAGTCTCAATATTTGCCGCCTCATTTTTGTGTAAAACTTCATACTTCACACTTTTCACACCAATAGCATCACACAAATACTTTGTATATCTTTTATCATATGAAAAAGTACAAGCATCTTTTCTTGGTCCAATGTAATCAACACCATAAAAGTCCAATAATGCAGCTACTGTTCCATCTTCACCATCTGCACCATGAATAAGATTAAGTACCACACTCTTGTATTCACTCTTTGAAAACATACCTTTTTGCATAAAGCACCCTTTTTCAAGAGTAAGCTGAGGCATCTTTTTATGCTCACCGCTTGAGAATGTCTTTGCTTTCATTTTTGACGCATCTATGAGATAAAAAGTATGGTCTGTATCACAGAATATAAATGTTAAGTCAAAAGAAGAGAGCTTCTCTTTAATCGTTATTGCACTGACAATGCTAATTTCATGCTCAAAACTTGCACCGCCAAATAGTATAGTTAATTTCAATATTTTTTTCCTTCTTAAATTGTTTGTAGTAGTTTTAATGCACCTTTGACAAGTGAAGCTGTATCTTCGCCCTCACATGCAGTTAATGCTTTTGCTATTTTATCTTTTTTAAATCCCAATGCCTCTAATGCTTCACTCGCTTGGCTAAATGCCAAAGAGCCTGAAGAGCTCTCAGCACCACCAAGTATCTCTGCATCAAAGCCATTAAGCTCTACTAAAATACGCCCTGCACTTTTAGGTCCAATTCCTGGAACTTTTTTTACACCGTTCATATCTTTATTGTTTATAACCGTCGCAAACTGCGTTGGTGTATAAGTAGAACATATTGCCATGGCAACTTTTGGACCTACGCCGCTTATTTTTATAAGACGCTCAAAGAGTTTTTTTTCACTCATCTCTAAAAATCCAAAAAGCAACTGGGCATCTTCACGAATTATATGCGTTGTATAGAGTGAAACTCTGTCACTGCCAAGAGCAGAAAAAGTATGTAATGAAATGAAGACCTCATAAACAACACCATTAACATCAATATGTACAAAAGATGGCTCTTTATGTACTATTTTACCATGTAATCCAACTATCACTTTTACTCCTCTTTCATAGGATGAATTGCATACTCGTCATCATCAAGTTGTACCAAACCAAACACATGCTCGTTTGAATTTTCCATCGGCTTATAAACAATCTCCATAGGAGGGTCAACAAGTTTAAATTTGATTATGTTGTATCCTTTCCATGTATCTCTCATTATTACTCTTGCATCAAAAATGTTGTCTTGAAATGAAGCAGTTCTTGTCGTAAGTAGATTTAATTTATCTTGCACTACATCACTTTGTGCTGTCAAATCTTTAAGTTTTTTCTGCATTTTTTGAAACTGCTTATATTTTTTTACAAAACTTTCAGGCATTTTCACACCATTTTTTTTGTAATGAATCAAACGCTTTTTTATCTCTATAAACGCAGGCGTTCCTTCTTTAACAAAAGTTGTGTACTGTTGCACATCTTTTTTTATACTTTTTAGCTCATACTGTAACTCTTTTATCTGCTTAGAATTTTCTTTCAAACCATTTTGTTCATCTTTTTTTAGCAGTGGATCAATAGTAAAACTATTCTCACTCCCTATAAGCTTTTTTACCTCTATAAACCTTGAAGCTGTTATATGAACATGTGATGAACAGACATTTATTGTCACCTCTTTTGCACGAATATGTCCACCTAAAGCCTGATTTACATGTACTTCATTCCCATCAATTTCTCCATGTTCAAGACGCTCAACAAGAATTTTTTTACCATAAGCCTTACCCTTGTGAACATGAATTTCTACTTCATCAGCCCGTATCATAGCACTCTTATGAGTCTGCCCGCCAATCTTAGCTTTTTTAGCAATAACTTTGGCATGTGAACCAACATTTCCATCAATGTCAATTTCACTAACCTCAACAGTCATACCAGAGCCAACCGCATCTTTAACAGCATCGGCTTCAGTTACAAAAATATTTACATCAGAATCAACACCACTTTCAATCGAACCAGTTGTTTTAAAACTTATCTCACCAACATCTACTTCCGTTTTTATCAAATAGGTATTATTTTCAAAGGCAATATAACCATTCTCTTTTGCAATATATTTAATTGATTTATCATCTTCAACAACTTTAATACTATCATCTACTTCAAAAGTCGGTTTATATCTCACTATAGGCTCTTCAGGACGCATAAACTCCCCACGACAATTACGCCCAGGTTTTCCAGGTTGTGGCTTAATATATTCAATAAGTAGATCACCCTCTTTAACATTTTGAATAAATCCACGCGCCGCATAGTCTATTTTTGTATTTTCATCTATTTCATGATTTGTTTCATAATGGAGTATTATTTTATCATTTATGGTTGCAGTAGGTTCAGGCGACTGTGCAATCAAATAAGTTTCATTATTTGTAAAACTCAACTCTTCTGCTACTTCTAACTGCGCAGAGAGTTTGGAGATAAGAGAATCAACCATATCATCAAAGATATAGATTAAAATACCCGCTCGTATCTTCTTTTTATTGAGCATATCTTCAAAATCATGTGCAAATGTTGGATATTGCGACAGTTTTGAACCAGCGAATACACTTAAGTAAACTTTACTCTTTGTTGCATTTGCACCGACTGCTATTTTAAAATCCTTACATGGATTAGAATCATCAGGCTGTTTTAAAAATATCTCTACTTCATAAACCTGTTTTATTTGAAAATTAGGATTGAGTAGCTGTTCGTTTGTATCGAGTTCATGTAATTTATCTGGAGATATTTCATTCCAATCAACATTTGCTGAATTATCATCGAGCATAACACGTGTATATGTCTGTACATCAAACAGATTAAAGTCTAAAGTTTCAGGCTGAATCTCATACGATTTTGCCACTTTAAAAATTTCACTAGCAATATTTTGTGTACGCACTACTATTGGTCTTACTTTTTTTACAGATGATTTAGAAGTCTCTTTTTTTGAACCAAATAGTGCCATAGATTATTTACCAAACTTATTTTTAATTTTATAGGGGATATTTTAACTAAACCTTTGTTAAAATTTCGTAAATTTACAATAAACACTATATTTAACAAAAAAAGAAGCCTATGTTCAAAGCCATTTTCACCAACAGTTCAGGAATATTATTCTCAAGAATTTTAGGATTTATCCGAGATCTACTCACAGCATCTGCCCTTGGTGCAAATGTTTACAGTGATATATTTTTCATTGCTTTTAAGCTGCCAAATCTCTTTCGCCGTATTTTTGCAGAGGGTGCATTTACACAAGTTTTTATGCCTGCGTTTGCAAGAACAAAACACAAAGCGGTATTTAGTGCAAATATATTTTTGCTTTTTCTCTCCATCATTCTTATTATTACCCTACTTGTCAACCTTCTTCCTGCACTCTTTACAAAAGCCATAGCCGTTGGATTTAATGCAGATACCATTCATCTTGCAGCCCCTTATGTTGCCATAAATTTTTGGTACCTACCGCTTATATTTATTGTCACTTTTTTAAGCTCCATCTTACAATACAAAGGGCACTTTGCCACCTCAGCATTCTCAACAGCACTCTTAAATCTCTCACTTATTTTTGCACTCCTACTCTCAAAAAATACAAATGAGAGTACCATCGTCTATTATCTTAGTTTTGGTGTTGTCATCGGCGGACTTTTGCAAGTAGGAGTACATCTTATGACTCTTTATAGAATGGGACTTATGAAGCTGCTTTATGGAGGCTTTAAATATCTTACTCAAAAATCAAAAATCATAAAAGAGGATACCAGCAAATTTAAACGCAACTTTTTTCCTGCAATGTGGGGAAATTCTACTGCACAGGTTAGTGCCTTTTTAGACACCTTTTTAGCCTCATTTTTAGCAACAGGCTCTATCTCTTATCTCTACTATGCAAACCGTATTTTTCAGCTTCCCCTTGCTCTTTTTGCCATTGCCACTTCCGTGGCACTCTTTCCAAAAGTGGCACGCTACCTAAAAAACAATGATGAGAAAAAAGCATTGGCAAACTTGGAAAAGGCCTTTTGGTTTTTAAGCGCATTGCTCACAGCAAGCACCATCGGTGGCATTGTACTCTCCCATGAGATTCTAAAACTACTTTTTGAGCATGGTGCATTTAGTGCTACTGACACTACAAATACAAGCGCTGTTTTACAAATGTATATGATAGGACTGCTCCCCTTTGGCATACAAAAACTCTTTGTCCTTTGGCTCTACGCAAAAGAGATGCAGATGCATGCTGCTAAAATCGCTACTATTTCACTGCTTACTTACATTGTATTAGCCCTTACATTTATTGCTCCATTTGGTGCAGCAGGACTAGCACTTGCGAGTACTCTTGGCGGTTTTGTAAGCTTCTTTTTTACTATTAAAGTATTTGGCAAAGAGCGCTTTTTTGCTATACTTCTGAACAAAAAGCTTATTTATCTTATTGTAGGTGCCATTGCGTTTACACTTTTACTTATACTATTGAAGGATTCTATCAGTGCATATATTTGATTCTGTACAAAAAACAAAACGAAAATTCACTCCTCTTGAAGAGGGAAAAGTCACACTCTATGTCTGTGGTCCGACTGTTTATGATGATGCCCACTTAGGACATGCAAAATCAGCACTTGTTTTTGATCTGCTTACACGCGTGTTGGAGGCAAATGGCTACACCGTGACTTATGCTCGCAATATTACAGATATTGATGATAAAATCATAAAAAAAGCTATAGAGCAGAAAAAAGATATAAAGGAGATTACAGACTTCTATACAGATGCTTTTCATACAGAGATGCAAGCCATAGGTGTCAAACGCCCTACTTTAGAGCCAAAAGCGACACAAAGTCTTGAAGCTATGTATGCACTTGTCCAACAACTTTTAGACAAAGGTCACGCCTATCAAATAGCTGATGGTGATGTCTATTTTGATACAGCAAGCGATTCAAAATACCTTAGCCTCTCACACCGTATTCAAAATGAAGAAGACAAGCAAGAACGCGTAGAGAGTTCTTCGTTTAAACGCAATAGTGCTGATTTTGCTCTTTGGAAAAGCGTCAAAGATGACTCTGTTACTTTTGACTCTCCTTTTGGAGCGGGTCGTCCTGGCTGGCACTTAGAGTGTTCTGCGATGATAGAGAAGCACCTTGCCTACAAAGACCGAGAATTTGCCATAGATATTCACGGTGGTGGTGCTGACCTGCTCTTTCCTCATCATGAAAATGAAGCAGCACAAACAAGATGTGCTACAAACCACGCCCTTGCAAATTACTGGATGCACAACGGTTTTGTAAACATTGATGGTGAGAAGATGAGTAAATCTTTAGGCAACAGTTTTTTCCTAAAAGATGCACTCAAAGAGTATGATGGAGAGGTGTTGCGTTTTTATCTTTTAAGTACGCATTATCGTAGTGACTTTAACTTTAACACCGAAGATTTAATGCACTCTAAAAAGCGTCTTGACAGACTCTATCGTCTAAAAAAACGCCTCTTTGGAGTTGCCCAAAATGAAGAAGATACTGCGTTTAGCAAGGCTCTGCTTGAAACACTTAATGACGATATGAATGTTTCAACTGCACTCGCACTCATTGATGATATGATAAGCAGTGCAAATGAAACACTCGACACAGCAGGAAAACATAAACAGCTTAAACGCGAGACAATGGCAAATCTTGCTTACATCGAAAAAGTACTTGGATTTGGTCTAAAAAATCCATTTGAGTATTTTCAGTTTGGTGTAGATGGTGCAACAAAAGAGCAAATAGACGCACTCATAGCTAAACGCAACGAAGCAAAAAAAGCAAAAGATTTCTCCCTATCAGATAGCATTCGTGATGAAATCTTAGCCTTTAATGTCAATCTTATGGATACCCCACAAGGTACTTTTTGGGAGAAAATCTAAGCGTGACTACACAGGAACTTCAACAACATATAGAAAACCAATCCCTAAACGCAGCCAATGAGTTTCAAAGACTCTTTCATGGTCGCGGTGGACTTTATGAGGGAATGAGACACCTTACTATTGACTCCATAGACACCATACTCAGCGCAGCGCTCTATTTTGAAGAATCTAATGAAGATGAAATCATCGCTATGCTGCAAACATTTGTCAAAAACTCTCAAAAGTACAAAACTTTGGTCATTCAAAGAAGGTATATAAAAGGCGCCCCAAGCGAAGTGCTTGTGGGAGAAGTACCTGATGAATTGAGCATTGTAGAAAATGGTATGAGACTCAAACTCAACCTACTCTCAAACAAAAACAACTACTACTTCCCCGATATGAAAAATGGTCGTGCATTTGTGCGCGAAAATGCCAAAGAGAAACATATACTCAACCTTTTCTCCTACACTTGTGCCTTTTCCGTCGCTGCAAAGTTTGGTGGTGCATCCTCAGTTGTCAATGTCGATATGAGCAAAGGAGCACTCAAAGTGGGCATGGCAAACCACTCTCTAAACAATCTTGAGCCAAGAGGAGTAAGCTTTTTACCCTACAACATTCTTAAATCTTTTTCAGCCCTTAAGAAAAAAGGTCCTTACGATATGATTATCATCGACCCGCCAAGTTTTCAGCGTGGCAGTTTTGAGGCAACAAAAGATTATGAGAAAATCATTAAAAGATTACCAGAGCTTGCAGCCGAGAAATGCACTCTTTTAGCTTGTTTAAACTCTCCTGAACTGACCAGTGAATTTATTATCTCTATGATAGAGAAGTTCGCACCAAGTTTTCATTTTGAAAAACGTCTTACAAATCTCCCAGAATTTAAAAATAGGGATGAAGAGAAAAGCCTTAAAAATCTCATATTTCAACAAAATTAAATATTATTATAAATATATATTATATAATTAATAATCTTTGTTTATTCATACTTAATATTTATTGCAATAACATTCTCTTATGAAAACTAAAATCACACAGTTTTTCAAATTCGTTTACTACTTGTACTACGATGGTTTTGTCAATATGAAGGTCGGAAAAACACTCTGGCTACTCATAGCTATAAAACTCTTCGTTCTGTTTGTCATTCTTAAATGGCTATTTTTTCCAGATGTACTGCAGGAGAAGTTTCACACTGATCAACAACGCAGCCAATACATCTTAAATCAACTCACAAAGGAGAATTAATCTATGGAACATACTGCTTTACTCGTTGACTGGTCACGCGCACAGTTTGCACTTACTGCACTCTACCATTGGCTATTTGTACCACTTACTTTAGGTTTGACATTTATAGTTGCCATTATGGAGACAATATATGTAAAAACTTCAGATGAAAAGTGGAAAACTATTACAAAATACTGGATGGGACTTTTAGCAATTAACTTTGCCATCGGTCTAGCTACTGGTATTATTATGGAATTTGAATTTGGTACCAACTGGTCGAACTACTCTTGGATAGTCGGCGATATTTTTGGAGCACCACTTGCCATTGAAGGACTTATGGCCTTTTTTATGGAGTCAACATTCTTCGCCGTTATGTTCTTTGGCTGGAATAAAGTAAGCAAAAAGATGCACCTCACTTCCACATGGCTTGTAGCTATTGGTTCAAATCTCTCTGCACTTTGGATTTTACTGGCAAATGGCTGGATGCAACACCCTGTAGGAATGCACTTTAATCCAGACACGGCAAGAAATGAAATGCAAAATTTTTCTGAAGTTGTTTTTAACCCAAATGGTGTTAGTAAATTTTTACATACAATAAGCAGTGGTTATGTTCTTGCTTCACTATTTGTAATTGGTATTAGTGCATGGTATTTACTTAAAAAAAGAGATACAGAATTTGCAAGACGCAGCATTATTGTAGCTTCAAGTTTTGGTCTTCTTGCTTCTATCTATCTTATCACAACAGGTGATGAAGCAGCCCACCAAGTAGCACTTACACAACCTATGAAACTTGCAGCAATGGAAGGTCTATATAAAGGTGAGCAAAGAGCTGGAATTGTTGCTGTTGGTCTCTTAAATAGCTCAAAACAGATAGGAGATGACTTAGATCCATTTCTAGCAAAAATTGAGATTCCAGATGCACTTTCGATTTTAGGTTATCATAGACTTAACGCTTTTGTTCCCGGTATAGATGATTTAATCAGTGGAAACAAAAAACACAATATTATCTCTATCTCCCAAAAAATGCAGATGGGTAAAATAGCTGTTGAAGCATTAGGCGCATATAAAATATATAAAAAAGAGCATGATATGCTACATGCACAAGAGGCTCTTAAAACTTTTGAAGCACATGAAAAATATATGGGATATGGATACCTTAAAAAGCCTAGCGATGCAGTTCCAAGTGTTGCTCTCACATTTTACAGTTTCCACACAATGGTAGGGCTTGGTTTTTGGTTCTTAGTTTTATTTATTATTACCCTTTACTATAGTATGATGAATCAAATGCACAACAAAAGATGGATTCAATATCTTGCTCTCTTTACCATTCCATTTGGATATGTAGCACAAGAGACAGGATGGATTACAGCAGAAGTTGGTCGTCAACCTTGGGCTATTCAAGATCTACTTCCAGTAGGTATGGCGACTTCAAATGTTGCCCCAACAAGTGTTATGATTACCTTTTGGCTCTTTGCTATTCTTTTTACAGGACTGCTTATCGCAGAGGTCAAAATTATGCTTAAACAAATAAAAGTCGGACCGGAGGGACACTAAGATGGATTTACTAACTTTACAAGAGTACTGGTGGTTTTTAGTAAGCGTCATAGGCGCTCTGTTTGTCTTTATGACATTTGTACAAGGTGGGCAGACACTGCTTTACAGACTCGGACGCACTGAAGATGAACGCGACCTGCTCATTAACTCACTTGGAAGAAAATGGGAGCTCACTTTTACTATGCTCGTTATGTTTGGTGGTGCGCTCTTTGCTGCGTTTCCTCTCTTTTATGCTGTAAGTTTTGGTGGTGCATACTATGTTTGGATGGCAATTCTTTTTTGTTTTATCATTCAGGCTGTTGCATACGAGTATAGAAAAAAACCAGACAACCTTTATGGAGAAAAATTTTATGAAATACTTCTTTACATCAACGGTTCACTTGGAATTTTTCTTATCGGTGTAGCACTAGGAACACTCTTTAGTGGTGGAAATTTTGTAGTAAACAGTTCTCACCTTTCACACTGGACTATGCAAAGCTACGGTTTAGAAGCGCTGCTTAATCCTTTTAATGTTGCGTTTGGTCTTATGCTTGTTTTCCTCTCTCGAATGCAAGCAGGTCTCTACTTTTTAAACTCTCTTGATGCTCCAGCAATTGTGCAAAGAATAAAAAAAGTAGTTACAATAAACTTTATTATGTTTTTAGTGCTATTTTTGTTTGTTCTTGGAATGATTCTGTTTTCACAAGGTTTAGTTTATAACCCAACAACAGGCGTTGTAAGCGTAAAAAGTATGAAATTTCTTCATAGCTTTTTAGATATGCCAATCTTGCTTGTTCTTTTAGTTGTCGGTGTTGTCTCCCTACTTTGGGGCGTTTTCATCGCACTTGTAAAAAACAGTGATAAAGCTATCTGGTTTACAGGTTTTGGCGTTATTTTAACTGTAACTATTGTTATGCTTATTTTAGGGCTTGACAACTCAGTTTACTATCCATCTCTTGCAGATATGCAGAGTTCACTTACCATTGCAAACTCTTCGGGAAGTCACTATACACTCAGCGTTATGGCTGTTGTATCGCTTCTTGTTCCTGTTGTTGCGGGGTACATTTTCTTTGTATGGCGTTCTATGGACAAAACAAAATTAACAATCGATGAAATCAAATCTGATTCACATCACTACTAGGAGATTTTATGGAAAATTTATCTGAAATAATTTGGTATGTAAGCTGGCCAATTCTTATATATGTTAGCTTAAAGTTTGTCCAGTTAAACCTTGGACATTTTAAAAAAATGGAACGCCTTGAAGAGCTTGAAGCTCTTCATGCAGAAGATAAATAGGGGAAATAACTTCCCCTATTTATCTATTTAGTTGCAATAATTTGCTAAAAGTCCACTTTTAATAGCATCATAGCGCTCTTGACCTTTAAGCTTTTTCACAATTGCAAGTGCAAAACAGATGGCAGTTGCAGGACCGCGAGAAGTCATAACATTTGCATCTTCTACCACCATCATTTTATCACCCATATAGCCCTCTTTTTTTATCTCCTCTTCTACAGAAGGGTAACAAGTATATTTCTCTTTTAAAACACCCGCTTTATTTAGAGCAAATGGTGCAGCACAGATAGCGCCTATATTTTTACCTTTTGCATCCATTTCACGCAAGAGATTTTGCACATTTTTATCATCTGCGAGTGCATGTGTACCACCCCATCCACCAGGAAGCACTATCATATCGAGTTCGTCTGCGTTTACATCTCTTACCTCTACATCAGCCTCAATACTAATGCCATTTGCACCTTTTACCAGCATCACTGCGTTTAGAGAAGCCACTACTACTTCTATCTCTGCGCGTCTAAGAACATCTATGATGCTCACCGCTTCTATCTCTTCAAATTCACCGGCAAGTGGTACTAAAACTTTTATACTCATAATACATCCTTCATTTTTTTCTCTTATTCTACTACAATATTTATAAATAATTAAAACAATTAGTGATATGATGTGAGTATTTAATTTTAAGGAACTCTTACGTTTGAAAAATTTACTCGTACTTTTACTTATAGCTTTTTTTTTCATATCCTGTTCCTCAAAACCAGAAACTAAGTCTATAACTATCTCGACAAACCAATGGATAGGCTATTCACCCCTTTTCTATGCTTATCAAAAGGGCTACCTTAAAAAACTCAACATCAAACTCATAAATAATGTCTCCCTTGCCGAAGCTGCTGATGTTTACCGTGTAGGACAAGCAAATATGGTCACTACAACACAGCACGAGTACAACTCTTTAAGAGAATCAACACATGACATTGTCCCTATCATCTTACTAGACCGCTCTAATGGTGGAGACATGGTACTTTCAAACCGTAGCATTGCAGCACTCAAAAAGAGCAAAAAAATCTATGCCTATTTAGAAGTAGACTCCATTAATCAAGAGATTTTAAAAGATTTTGTCGCAAACAACTCTATAAATCTCAATAAACTTGTCATCATTAACAAAGATCAGGAGCAGATACACGATGTAGACTTTAAAAAACTTAAGAAAAAAGACCTGCTCATTGTTACCTACACTCCTTATGATGTTGCACTCAAAGCAGAAGGTTTTCATGAAGTCGCGTCAACGAAAAACATTGACACTATTATTGTTATCGATGCACTCTGCAGCACAAAAGAACTACTAAAAAATAATAAAAAAAGATTACTCAAATTAAAAAAAATAATAGACCAATCAATAGATGAAATCAATCAAAACCCACATCAAGCATATAAAACAGTAGCAAGATATCTCTCAAACATTAACTATAATGAATTTACAACTTCACTCAAAAATATCAAATGGATAAACAAGCCCTCTGATGATCTTTTAGAGTTCATAAACAAATACCACTACACCAAGGAAAATATACTCAAATAGATGAAAACTATATCAATTAAAAAATTCTCTTCTCTCGTATTAGCATTTATACTTGTTAGTGTATTTTTACTTTTTTATGACTTTTATTTAAAAGAAAAACACATCACAGAAACACTGATACAAACAAATTTGCAAACTGCTGCACTTAACCTCAATGAATTTTTACGAAAAAATTTTGACCCTGCACATATTGGTACTATTACATCGCAGCTTGATAGTCGTCTCGTTAGTAATAAAACCCTCTCTTCCATTGAAATTGTCAATGAGCAAAACAAAATTATTTACTCTTCACTAGACTACACAAAAGGAAGATCAGACCAAAACAGAACATGTATGCCCATTACACAAATAATGCAAAGCAAACTTGACACAACACCCTGCTATCAATTTGCTATAGAGCATTTTGAAGGTTTGGTAGGACATGATTACAAAATAATTTTAGGTATTGATTTACAATACATCTATAAAATACTGACACAAGAAGCACAGCAGATACTTGAAGTTGCACTATTTTTTACTTTCATCCTTTTTCTGATTCTCTACTTTTCACTTCATAACTATATCATTAAACCATTAGAAGCACTTAGAAACTATGCATACTATAGTGAGTATTCACCAAAAGAATTTATCATAAAAGAGTTTGAATCCATCAGATACTCTTTAGAGATGACATTTAAACGTCTTAAAACAGAGCAGGAAAATCTCTACAACCTCTCTACTAAAGATCCTCTCACACAGCTTTATAACAGAAATGACCTGCAATCTCAAATAAAGCGTATTATTGCTTCTTCAAAGAGAAGCCATAAAAAATTTGCTATCATTTTTCTTGATTTAGACAACTTTAAAAATATAAATGACTCTCTAGGTCATCATTTTGGTGATATTGTACTCAAGCGTATCGCTAACTATCTGCGTAATGCTATAAGAGAAAATGATGTTCCTGCTAGAATTGGTGGTGATGAATTTCTTGTTGTTCTTCCTGATACTGAAAATGAGCATAGTGTCATTGAAGTTCTTAATCGTATCCAGCACCATATTGCTGCTCCGATTCTTATTCAAAAGGAGCGTTATAACATTACAGTAAGTATGGGTGTTGCCATCTATCCAAAAGATGGCAAAGACTTCAACACACTGCTCAAACATGCAGATATTGCTATGTACAATGCAAAAGCACTTGGCAAAAACAACTACCAGTTCTTTACAGACCAACTCAATAAAAGTGTCCAAGAGAAGATAAAGATGCAAACACTCCTTGCAACTGCATTAGAAAAAGGTTACTTTGAACTCTTTTACCAACCAAAAGTTGATATAAATACCAATACAATAACAGGCTGTGAAGCACTCATTCGTCTTGTGGACCCACAAGAGGGCATCATTGCACCAGATAGATTTATTCCTATAGTAGAAGAGAACGGAATGATAATCGCCATAGGAGAGTGGATAATCAAAGAAGCTTGTGAGCAGATACAAAAATGGCAAACAACACCACTCAAAAATATCAAACTCTCCATCAATGTTTCAGGGGTGCAGCTTGAAGAGAGAAACTTTCTTGAGATGCTTGAAGAAAATCTTAGCTGTATTGAGAGTGCAAAGCTTGACATAGAGCTTACAGAGTCGGTACTTATAAGAGAGTTTGATGAAAAAATCAAGCTCCTGCATGAGATGAAAAAACTCGGTATTACACTCTCTTTAGATGATTTTGGTACAGGCTACTCATCACTCTCATATCTTAGAGACATCCCATTTGATACGCTTAAAATCGACAAAAGTTTCATTGACACAATGCAAGAAAACAGAGCCTTTATAAATATGATAATAGGAATTTCACAAGATTTAAAACTTGAAGTAGTCGCAGAGGGCGTTGAAACGCAACAACAACTTGAGTTTCTAAAAGAGATGCAATGTGAGATATATCAGGGTTATCTCTGCTCTAAACCTCTTCCTGCACACCAATTTGAAGAGCGTTTTAGAGAGTGTAATCATATCTCATAATATATCTGTAACCTTTTTTTAAGTATAATCACCCAATTTTAAATAAGTGGATGATTATGCTAAATTATGATTTTATAAAACCATATCTTTTTAAACTGCAACCAGAAAATGCACACCATGTTGCAGAGTGTGTGCTGCGTTTACCAAATATCTGTCAAATTCCTTTTAACCCCTTTTTAGAGTCTCATTTTATAACAGATGACTCTCTCAAACAAGAGATTTTTGGTCGTACATTTTACAACCCAGTTGGACTTGGCGCAGGATTTGATAAAAATGCAACAATGATACGCGGCATCCAAATACTTGGATTTGGTTTTACCGAGATTGGGACAGTGACACCAAAACCACAAGCGGGAAATCCAAAACCAAGAATGTTTCGCCATGTAGAAGAACAGAGCATTCAAAACGCAATGGGCTTTAACAATGATGGAGCTTACAAAGTTGTAAAACGCCTTAAAAAACGCTACCCATTTACAACGCCTATTGGTGTAAACATTGGGAAGAACAAAATCACTCCTGAAAAAGAGGCCATAAACGACTACACGCACCTTATCAAATCTTTTGATGGTTTGGGAGATTACTTCGTTATCAATATCTCTTCACCAAACACTCCAGGATTGAGAGATTTACAAAATGAAGAGTTCATCACTAAACTTTTTTCTGAGGCTAAAAAGCTTACTGATATGCCAATTTTACTCAAAATCGCTCCGGATATGGAAGTAGAAGATGCAGTAGCACTTACAAAAATGGCTGTTGAAAAAGGGGCAGATGGTATCATCGCTACCAATACAACCATAGACTACTCACTTGTAAAACATCCTAAAAGCATCGGTGGACTTAGTGGTGCAGTGCTTAAAGAGAAGAGCTTTAAAATCTTCGATGCAATAGCAAAAGAGCTTTATGGTAAAACAGTGCTTATCTCTGTAGGTGGCATTGACTCTGCACAAGAGGCATATAGACGTATAAAAGCAGGTGCAAATCTTGTCCAAATTCTCAGCGGCATCGTGTTTCACGGACCAGATATGATAATGAACATAAACAAAGAGCTTATAGAACTTCTTAAAGCAGATGGGTTTAAAAACATTACAGAGGCAATAGGAAGCGACAGAAAATAATGAAACTTTTTTTAACAATACTACTAATAACAGGAACACTAATGGCATCATCACTACCAAAGTATGAGACAAAGACTCTAAAAAATGGACTACAAATTGTAGTTATTCCACTCAAAAATCATTCAGATGTTATCTCAACAGACATCTTTTACAAAGTGGGAAGCCGTAATGAAGTAATGGGAAAAACAGGCATTGCACATATGCTTGAACATATGAACTTCAAAAGTACAAAAAATCTTAAAGCTGGCGAATTTGACAGAGATGTTAAAAGTGTGGGTGGTGTAAACAATGCCTCAACAAGTTTTGACTACACACACTACTTCATAAAATCAAGCAGTGAAAACCTTAAAACTTCTGTAGGTCTTTTTGCAGAACTTATGCAAAATCTTAGTCTTAAAGATAAAGAGTTCCAACCAGAGAGAAATGTTGTTATGGAAGAGAGACGCTGGAGAACAGACAACTCACCACTTGGCTATCTCTACTTTAGACTCTTTAACAATGCCTATATTTACCACCCGTACCACTGGACTCCTATTGGATTTGCAAATGACATCAAAACATGGACAATTGAAGACATAAGAAAATTTCACAAAACCTACTACCAACCACAAAACGCTGTTTTAATGGTTACAGGCGATGTTAATCCTAAAGATGTTTTCAAAGAAGCAAAAGCCGCGTTTGGGAAAATAAAAAATGATGGCAAAATTCCTAAAGTAAAATTTATAGAACCAAAACAAGATGGTGCAAAAAGAGTGATTATTCATAAAGATAGCGAAGTTGAGATGCTTGCAATCACTTTTCACATTCCAAACTTTAAAGACCCTGACCAAGTAACCCTTAGTGTTATTTCTGAAATTTTATACTCTGGAAAAAGCTCACGACTCTACAAAGATTTAGTAGATAAAAAACGTCTTGTAAATTCTATTTATGCCTATAATATGGAAAATACCGATCCGGGACTTTTTATATTTATGGCAACTTGTAATCCAGGCGTAAAAGCAGAAACCGTAGAAAAAGAGCTTATTAAGCAAATAAACAAAATGAAAACAACAAAAGTGACAAAAGCGGAGCTTGAAAAAGTAAAAATAAATACAAAATCTGATTTTATTTACTCCTTAGAGAGTTCAACTTCTGTGGCAAATCTCTTTGGAAGCTACCTTGTGCGTGGTGATGTTAAACCACTTCTTCATTATGAAGAGGATGTCAATAAAATTACTCCCCAAAAAGTACAAGAAGTTGCAAACAAATACTTCGACTTCAACACTTCTACTACAGTTATTTTAAAAAAATAACACAGAAAGAGCATCTCTGCTCTTTTTTTAACCATCTTATATAAAAAAATCTAATACAACACGATATAATTCTATAACTTTTTATTATAAGGTGGAATTATTTCTATGCTAAAAACTCTCATTCTCGTTGTTCTATCCATTAACCTCTTTGCCATCACAAACCAAGAAGTGGCAAATAAATGTGAAGCTGTTATGAAAGGCTTCAAAAGTTCTAAATCACAAATGCAAATGACACTCATCAATGCTAATAAACAGAGACGCTCGCGCGATATGAGCATGATGACACTAGAGAGTTCTAAAGGGAACAAGTCACTTATGACCTTTCTCTCTCCCGCAGATGTTAAAGGAACTAAATTTTTAAACCATGAACACATTAACAAAGACGATGACCAGTGGCTCTACCTTCCTGCACTTAAGCGTGTAAAGCGTATTGCTTCAAGCAGTAAGTCGGGTTCATTTATGGGTTCAGAATTTTCTTACGAAGATTTAAGCTCATTCAATCCAAAAAAGTACATCTTCAAAGGTGATGCAAAAGTCGGCACACTTAATGGCAAAAAAGTCTACATTGGAGAGCGTACTCCAAAGAGTAAAAATTCTGGATACACAAAAGAGGTCTCTTATGTCGATGCCAAAACTTTTCTCATTCAAAAAGTGGACTACTATGACAGAAAACATGAACTACTTAAAACTGCCACCTTTGACAAATACAACAAAATAGATGGCAAATGGCGCGTAGTCCAGATGACAATGGTAAATCACCAAAACCATAAAAAAACCATTCTTGTCTGGAAAAATGAAAAAATAAAACTCCATCTCAGAGACAAAGATTTCAATAAAAGAGTGTTGAAAAGATAATGAGATTTTTACTATTTCTCGTTATTTCTACGCTAGTGTTTGCTAAAACGCAGGAGACCTGTTACACCGTACAGTTAACAAGTTTCAAACTCAAAAAAAACTCCACTTATAATTTTAAATTACATAACTATCCTGATTCTTGCAAACTTCTCAAAATAAAATCAATATATGCTATACGCTGCGGATGTTACAACCATTATGGAGAAGCCAAACATGAACAAAAAAAGCTCTCTAAAGATTACAACGGCAGTCTAATCATCAAAACATATAAATATAGATTTAAAAAGCCTATACCTAAACGCAGTGAAGTAAAAGAGCAGACAATTCCAAACGCAGCGCCGCCACCTGTTACAAAAGAAGTTTCACAACCCTTTAAAAAGAAAAATGTAACCATAAGCGCAGTAGAAGAGCCTAAGAAACCCAGTTTTATGGACTATATGTCATACAGAGGAGATCTTAACTGGATTACACAGTCTTATCTTATTGCACCAAAAGATAAAAATCCTGAAAATATTACACTAAACGCAGACCTTGAAGCTACCTACAAAAAAGATGCCCTGCAGCTGCACACAAAAATCAAACTCCAACAGGATTTGAATGACCTTGAGAGCGCTGCAAAAGATACACATAGAAGTTATGCGCGTATTGATGAGCTTTATGGAGAGTATGAGTTTGATGACTCTCAAGTGCTTGTGGGAAAAAGTATCCGTTTTTGGGGCGCACTGGAAGTACGAAATATTGCAAATGTTTTCAACCCTTATGATTTGCGAGCCGATCCATTTTACAAAACCAAGCTTGGTGTCATTAATGCAGAGTACACGCGTTATACCGAGACAGGAGAACTCTCTTTTATAGTACAACTTTACGAGCAGCCACGTGAAATGTCGGCATATCCTTATGTCTACTACTACTTTCCAAAAGACATCACCTACTCTAAAGATCTCAAAACGCAACATGGTCGCTACCGTCCAAACATCTATGTAAAGTATTCTGATTCATATGAGGGTGATGCTTATTCACTTGATTACAATGTCATTTTTCAAAACGGCTATGATTCACAGCGCTACTACACCACACACCTTACAGCGAACAATGAAGTAGAGACAAATGAGCATGCTTACCTTGTCAACAAATTTATCACTTATGACACGCTGGTCTCAGGTGCGACACTCTACAAACTCGAAGCAATTTTCACAGATGTTTTGAACAACGACCAAATCTCTGACTACTCGCATCTTGGTTTAGGGGTTGAGCATACCATCCCTCAAGTTTATGATGAAGCTGATTTGGGACTCCTTGCAGAGTACTATAGCTATGACACCATAGATGGTTCTAAACGCAACGACCTGCAACTTTTTGAAGTCTTTCAAAACGACCTCTTTTTAGGAGTACGATACAGCTTTAACAAAGGCGATGACTCAACTATTGTCGGTGGGGGTATTTTTGACCTTGATTATGATGAAGATGTTTACTACTTTGAGTACAACACACGCATAGCAGATAGCTATAAAATCACTTTTGACTACCGTTATATAGAGCCATCAAAGCACTATGCGACCGTATTTAATCTTATGGGAAGACACCAGAGAATCAGCCTTAAAGTCGGCTACTATTTTTAGAGGATAAGCATGAAAACATTTGTAAATTTAATAATTAAACTAAGATGGTATATTGTAATTTTAATTCCTCTCATCACCATCGTACTTGGCTACCAGCTTAAAAATGCCCAGTTTGACGGCTCATACAGAATATGGTTTGAAGAGGGTTCACAAACACTTAAAAAGTATGACGCTTTTAAAAACACCTTTGGCAATGACGACTCTATCATTATTGTATTTCATGATGAGAAAGGTGTTTTTAATAAAAAAGCACTGCATGTCATCGACAGACTGACAAATGAACTGTGGCAAACGCAGTACATAGCACGAGTAGATTCTCTTACAAACTACCAGTATGTACATAAGAGCAAAGAGGATGAAGATGAGATTTTGATTGGAAATTTCATCAAAGAGATTAACACACTTACACCAAAAGAGCTGCAACAAAAAGAGAAGATTGCCCTGCATGAAGACCTGCTAGTAAATCGCATCATCAGTAAAGATGGTAAAACCACAATGATAGTAGGACGACTAAACCCTAAAGCAGGTGTAACCATAGGTGCATCCAAACACATTATGAAAGACATTAACAGGTACATCGCCGATGAAAATACAAGCGGCTACACTTTTCATCTTGCAGGCGGTCCTGTTGTAAATACAACATTTAGCACTTTAGCACAGTATGATGTAAAAACTTTTACTCCCTTAGTTATTCTCATTGCCATGCTTATTTTATGGCTGATTTTTAGAAAACTCTCTGGTGTGATTTTAACACTTTTGGTAGTGATTTTTACCTTTATCATCGTGCTTGCTGTGCAGACAATGCTTGGCTACAAACTCAACAACTTTACAGCAAATATGCCTGTTTTTATCATCGCTATTGGCATAGCCGATGCGATGCACATCTTTTGGGTCTATCTCTTAGGGCGCAAAAATGGCATGGATAATTACGAAGCTATTTACAACACGCTTAGTAAAAATATGCTTGCTACATTTCTCACCTCGCTGACTACAGCCATAGGTTTTGCTTCGCTTGGCATTTCACACATTGTACCCATTAAAACACTTGGAATTGCTACTGCAAACGCAGCGATGCTTGCGTTTGTGCTAACCATTCTTTTTGTACCTGCAGCTTTAGCGATTTTAAACATCAAAGTAAAAGAAAAACCGACAAAAGATGACAAAGGCATTAGTGAATTTGCAAAAAAATATGCAAAGTTCATTCTTCGTAACGATACAAAGATTATTATCGCAACTTTCATCATTGCCTCTAGCATAGGTTTTGGTTTGACAAAGCTCAAGGTGGACTCAAACGCAGTGAAGTACTTCAAAGAAGATGTTCCCTTTAGACAGACTGTAAAAATTATCCAAAAGAGTCTTACCGGACCATTAAGCTATGAAATAATTATAGATTCTAAAAAAATGGATGGCATTAAAGACGCTGCGTTTATGAAAACAGTTGATAAATTCTCAAAAGAGTTCATTGCACAATTTCCAAACGCAAGGCATACCTCTTCACTTGTAGATGTTGTCAAAAAATTTAATGAAGTCATCAACTCTAGTAAAACCATTCCAAGTTCAAATGCTCTCATAGCACAGTACCTTTTACTCTACTCACTTTCATTACCACAAGGAATGGAAATAAATGACAAAATGGATGTAAACGAGCAACTGCTGCGTTTAACAGCCTCTATGAATGTAGCTGACAGTTCACAAGATCTCAAGCAGATAGCTTGGATACAAAAATGGTGGCAAAAAACTCCCTACTCCGTTGAAGTAGATGGTCAAACAGCCATGTTTGCACATATGCAGCATGATGTAACAGATACACTCATAAACTCTCTACTGCTCTCTATTGTGGTGACCTCTTTTGTAATGCTGCTCATATTTAGAAGCATCAAAATGATACCACTCTTCATCATTCCAAATGTCCTGCCTATTGTACTTGTCATTGGAGTAATGGGATGGCTGGGAATTAGCATAGATATAGGAGTAGCTGCTTCTGGCGCTATTATCTTGGGTATTGCCATAGATGACACCATACATTTTTTAATCAAATATACAGAGGCACGCAAACGAGGTCTCTCTCTTGAAGAGGCACTTGCATATGTCATGCACTATGCAGGTTCAGCAATGATTTTAACGACTCTCGTCCTTAGTTGTTCATTTATTGTTTTTGTATTTTCACAATTTATGCTCAATGCAAACTTTGGACTTATTACCGCCATTGCACTGCTTATTGCCGTAGCAATTGACTTGCTACTACTCCCAGCTCTCATCAGTAAAATGGAAACAAAAAAGAAGGAAAAAACATGTTAGATATTGAAAAAGCTTACAATAAAAATTTTGCAAAATTAAATGAGAAACTACCAAAAGGTGTCAATAGATTTTTTATTAAGATGTTGCAAAGACTCTTTCATGAAAAAACATTCAACGATATACATGCAAAAAATCACTATAAAACAAATTTAGACTTTGTAGATAGTATGGTAGAAAATTTGGGTATTCGTTATATGGTGGAACCAAATGAACTTGGCAACATCCCATCAATAGGACGTGTTTTAGTCATTGCAAACCATATAACCGGAGCATCTGATGCTTTTACACTTGTACAACTTATTGCAAATGCAAGAGAAAACAGAAAAGTAAAATTGATGGTGAATGGAATGTTGATGGGTGTCAAACAAGCAGAGGGCATACTCATTCCAGTTGACAACATTAGCGGAAATATTACAAAAAAGAGTTTTCAAGCCATAAATACAGCGCTGCAAAATGAAGAGGCTGTTGTCATTTTTCCTGCTGGAATAGTAAGCAGACTCAGTTGGCAGGGCATTAAAGATTTACCATGGAAAGCAAGCTTTTTAAAAATTGCAAAAAAAAATCATACACCTATTTTACCTATACGCATAGAGGCAAGAAACAGCATACTTTTTTACCTTGTTTCACTCATTTTGCCAATGAAGTTTAGCGGACTCATGCTACCAAGGGAGTTCGCAATATCGGGTACATTACCACCACTTCATTATCACATAGGAAAGGTCATTCCTCCTGCCTCTTTTTGCGATAAAAAAATACAAATCAATGAGTATGTAGAGATGTTCTATAAGCACCTCTACAACTTAGGTACAAAAAAAGGTGAGCTACTACAAACACAAAACACCATCATTCCTACCACGAGTAAAATGCTGCTCAAAGCCGAGGTAGCACGTGCTGAACAACTTGGACGCACATCAGACAATAAACGCATTATATTGGCAGATGTCGAGCATACTACTTCACTTATTCGTGAACTTGGACGCGCAAGAGAAATCTCCTTTCGTGCTATTGGTGGAGGAACAGGAAAAACAAAAGACAATGACCTCTATGATGACTATTATAAACATCTCATACTTTGGGATGATGAAGATTTAGAGATTGTCGGAGCATATAGAATTGGTGAAACACAAGATATTGTAAAGCATAGAGGAATGCAGGGCTTATACACATATAATTTTTCTACTTATGACAAAAATTTTCAAAACTATATTGACAAATCTGTGGAACTTGGACGGAGTTTTATCCTACCAAAATACTGGGGTTCACGAGCATTAGACAACCTCTGGCAGGGTGTAGGTGCATACCTTGCAAAACACCATAACATTATATATACCTATGGTACAGTTACCATCAATGCAGATACACCAAAAAAAGCAGTAGCAGCACTTGTATACTTTTACTCACGCTATTTTTCTTCTCAAGAAAAAATCATGACAGCTAAAACACCATATATAATGAGTGAAAAATACAAAACAGAGTTTGATGCACTCTTTCATGCTCCAACATATAAAGAAAATTTTATCATTTTAAAGCAGTATCTAAAAAGTTTAAATACTGCCATACCTACACTTTTTAAACAGTATACTGAGCTTTATGAAGAGGGAGCCGTACGCTTTTTAGACTTTAGTGTAAATGACGCTCTCCACGGTGTTGTAGAGGGATTTATTATGGCGGATAACTCAAAAATGAAAGAGTCTAAACGCAAGAGATATATAAAAAAATATTTAACAAACTTACCCCAGTAATAAAATGAGAGAAACACGATCACTTACATCTGCTTTTTGAAATATATTTCTTATATGACCTTTAACAGTAGAGAGTGCGAGTTGTTCTTTGTAGGCTATCTCTTTATTTGAAAGTCCCTGTGCTAAATAACTTAAAATTACATGCTCTTTATTCGTCAACTCTTTGACAAAATCTGGCTCTTTATTCTTCTCTTTATCATTCTCTTTTATAAAACTGTTTATGATGTATTGCGTTAAATCTAAAAAAAACCAGTTCTTTCCATTCTCCACACTCTCCACCATTTGAAGTAAATTTACTTTATGTATAAAACTATTTTCATATCCCTTAATATTTTTACCTATCAGCTTCACTGCATGGTCCACATCAGGAAAATTATGAAATAAAAGTAAATCAATATGAGTAAAAATAGCTAAATTTTCTAATACTTCTTCTATATCACTTACACTCTGTTCATCAAGCATAACAATGGTTTTTTCATCAGTTAAACGAAGATGTTTAATTAAATTTTCAAACTCTTCTATAGTCGTAGTACTATATCCATCTAAGGCATTCTTCCAATGTTTTTCAATTGCAGATGAATTAGTAAAAATTATAATATTTTTCATTTTAGCGCTCACTTAATGTATTTATAAACGCTCTGCGAATAGGCTTAAGTATATAATCTAATACAGTCTTTTTCCCCGTAATTATATCAACATCAGCTGTCATACCGGCAATGAGCTTTAACTTATTATCTTTGGTTCCCAAATAATTTTTATTTGTCTTTATCTTAACAAGATAATAGCTTTTTTTATCAATCTTATCGACAATAGTATCAGCACTAATATGTGTCAGAACACCATTCAATGCTCCATAAATAGCAAAATCATAAGCAGAAAATTTTATAATAGCTTTTTGTCCTGGGTATAAAAAGGCTATATCAGAAGGTCGAATTTTTGCTTCTACTATAAGGTTGTCTTGTGAAGGGACAATTTTTACAAGATCCATTCCAGGTTTAACAACACCACCAATAGTATTGACTAAAATCTGATTAATAGTTCCATTAACAGGAGAGCGTATAAAACTACGTTTTACCTTATACTCTTGTGCAATATTCATTTTACTTATGCGTTCCATCTCTGCTTTTGTTTTATTATAATTCTCTTTTGCAGCATTCTTAAACTTAAGTTTCACCTCTTTAATATTGTTTTTTTGCTCTTCAATAATGGAGATAAGTCTTGGTATAGAGAGCTTTATTGCCTCTACTTCTCCATGTAAACTTCCTGCCTTTCTTTGAAGCTGAAGAAATTCAACTTCAGAAACAATACCTTTTTTTACTAGCGGTTTATTGATTTGAATCTCTTTTGCTAGAAGTACATAATTTGATTTTAACTGCCTTAATTTAGCTTCTGCCTCTTTTCTTTCTGTTCTTTTTTGACTTAGACGACGTTGATAAATACGAATATTATTATTTAATTGTTCTTTATTAGTCAAATAGAGTGACCTTTCATGCTTAAATAATTCAGGAGCTATTTTCGAGAGTTTTTTATTAATTTGAAAAGGTTTACCAGAAGACTCTGCAATTAAGCGTATACTTTTTGCCCAAAGTTCATTGTATCGCAACTGATTTTCCATATACTTACTCTTAAAATCTGTATCATCTATTTTAAGAAGAATTTGTCCCTTTTTAACATTTTCACCCTCTTTTACAAGTATTTCATTTACTACACCACCCTCTAAATTTTGCACAATTTGTAATTGCTGTGAAGGTATAATTTTTCCTTGACCTCTCGTTAAAGCATCAATTTTAGCATAATATGCCCAACCTATAAGCCATATTACAATAATCGCGGCCAACCAAAGAATAATACGTGTTTTCATTTTTGTCTGCATTAATATTGCCGCACTGACTGAATTCATATATTTCAAATCATCTTCATCTTTGACAGAAAATTTTTTTAAATCTTTTTTATTGTAAGGAGATTCAACAAATTTATCATGCAAACTCATGCTGTTAATCCTTGTTGGTTTACTTTTAATTTTTGTAAAACATCCCGATAAGTACCATCAATTAGTATCTTCCCTTGTTCAAGTAAAATAAGCCTTTTAGTAATTTGCAAAAGAGTATTTTTATGAGAGACCAAAAGCAATGTCTTATTTTTTTGATACTCTTTAAGATACTCTATAAATTTTGCTTCACTTGTACTATCCATTGAGTTAGTTGGTTCATCAAGCAGTAAAATAGGAGTCTCTCTAATAAAAGCTCGAGCAATAGAAATAGACTGTTTTTGTCCACCAGACAATCCATCTCCTCTCTCTAGTACCGGCATATCAAAACCTAGTGGATGAATATCAACAAATGTTTGAGTCCCACTGATTTGAGATGTTTGTAAAATTTCATCATCATTAGCATCAGGAGCACGTACAACAATATTTTCTTTTAGTGTACCTTTAAAAAGAATGGTATCTTGAGGGACATAAGAAATTTCATTTCTCAAATCTGCAGGATCTATCTGCTTAATATCTATGCCATCCATCAGTATAGAACCTTCATCAGGTTCATAAAGACCTAAAATAAGTTTTTCTATACTTGTTTTTCCAGAGCCATTACTTCCAATGAGACCAACAGATTCTCCAGGGTTAATTGTAAAACTAACATTGTCCAAAACTTTTTTCTCAGTTCCAGGATAAGTAAAACTAACATTTTGAAACTCTATTTTTCCTTTAAAAGATGGACGTTGTACAAACTTCTTACCCTCTTCTCTCTCTACTGGCATTTTCATAATATCGTCAAGTACTTTATAGGCAGTCTTCGTTTGTTGAAAATTTGATACGAGAGAAGCAACTTGTGCAAGTGGTGCCAGCGTACGTGAACCAAGCATCACAACGGCAATAAGTCCACCAAGACTTAAAGTCTTCTCCCCAATTGCATAAACTCCACCAATAATCATAAAAACAGTATTGATCTGAACTACAAAATTGACTACACTAGATATAGAATTAGAAAGAATTTTAGATTTCAGACCTTTTTGAGAGACATCACCCGTTGCCTCTTCCCATTTCCATTGTGAATGTCCACTAATGCCCAATGCTTTGATGGTTTCAAGTGCCGTAAGTGACTCTATTAAAACTCCATTTTTACGTGCAGCAGCTTCATAAGTACTCTCAATGCTCCTTTGCATAGGATTTTTAATAATTAAACTATAAATAACAATAATAGAAGCACTAATCAATGGAATGGCAACTATCCAGCCACCAATAAGGTAGATAACAAAAAGAAAAATAAGCGCAAATGGAAGATCAATCATTGTTGCAATAGAAGATGAAGTAAAAAAGTTCCTAATAGTGTCAAAATCTTTAAGATTACTGGCAAAAGAACCTATAGAGTGCGGCCGATGTGACATTTTTATATTTAAGACCTGTTCATAAAGGATTGAAGACATAATTACATCACTCTTTTTAGCTGCATTCTCTAAAAAATAAGAGCGTAAAAATTTTAAAATTAAATCAAATACATATATTACAATTATACCACTTGCAAAAATCCACATAGTATCAAGTGCATTATTTGGCACAACCCTATCATAGATATTCATAGTAAAAATAGGTGTCGCAAGAATAAAAAGATTAATAAGCAAAGAGGCAACAATCACATCAAAATAAATTTTCTTTGAATATGCAATAGTGCCCCAGAACCAATGCTTTTTCTCATGTTTCAAAATTTTTCTGTGAGCATCTTTATAGTGATGTTCAGGTTTGAGTAAAAAAGCAAAATTAATATACTCTTTCTCGAGATCTTCAACTTTTATCCAGCTAGCACCCTCACCTATATCAGGTAAAATAATTTTTGCATACTGTCTATTTGAACTAATTTCTACCAATATACATGCATTCTCTTTTTCATCATCCCCTTTAAGTATAAGTATGACTGGCAATAAAAGAGGGGATATATCTTTAAATGCATAGCCAACTAACTTTGAAGTAAACCCAGCACGCTTTGCTGCTCTTGAAAAAGCAGATTTTGAGGCTTTTTCATTAAGAGAAAAGAGCTGTGGAGTGACCCTTCCCGGTTCTACAGGTAAATCTGCAACAAGAGCATCTGCAGAATATGGTCTATTATAGAGTTTAGTAAAAAGTACCAAACACTCTAAAACAGGATCCTTATATTGACTATTTGACAGAGACATTCATTTCCTCTAACATATTATTTATATATGTTAAAAGCTTATAATATGAGAGATAATGTTCATATTTTGCTTTAACAAAACGATTTTTCGCTGAATTATATTCAAGTTCTATATTTAACAAATCTACAATACTTCTTCTTCCAAGATTATACTCTTGATGATAATCCTTAACAGTCTCTTTACTTGCTTCAATCTGTTGTGTTAAAAAAATCATCTGTTCTTTTGTTGAATTATATGTTTGCCATGCAGTTTTTACATCTGCTATAACTCTTCTTCTTAAATCTGCCAAAATATCTTGTTTCTCAAGAAGTTTATATTTGTTTGACTCTACAACCGCCTTATCTGAAAACCCTCGAAATATATTATAACTTAAAACTGCCTGTGCACTGTATGAATCTTCCGTATCGTATGGATTATTTACATTTGTAACAATACCATTGAGATTTTTATGCCAATAACTTTGTAGTTTTAGATCAACTTTTGGATAATAACTTGCTTTAGATTGCACTACTAATGCTTGTGCCGATTTAATATCTGCATGATTCATAAGTAACTCAGGATTTCTCTCAAGGGCTATTTTTATTAACTCCCCTATATTTTGTGTAGGTAATTTATCTATTGATGGTTCTTCAAAACTATTTGGATTTACTTTTATATCAAGAATTTTTTGAAAAGAAGTTATAGCATTTTTATAATTTTGTTGAGCAAAATAGAAGTTACTTTGAGCATTTGCATAACGTGACAGCGTCTGTTTATAATCAGATTTTCTAGCTACCCCAGCATCAACTCTCTCTTTTATCTGTGCAAGATATTTCTTATGTACTGCAACATTCTTTTTAGCAATTTTTGTCAAATACTTATTTTTAATGATATTAATATACGCAGCTGCAGCGTCAAGGGCAGTATTATTGATTACATTTTGTACATTTTTTTCTGCAGAAACAATTAACGCTTTTTGCTTATCAACACCACTTTGGGTTTTAAAACCTTCAAAAATATTCTCACTCACAGTACCTGTCATATTTTGAGTAGTATTTATAACGGTATCTCTAGAATTTGAAATCATTCGACTTCTCTCTCGCCCTGCAGAATAGTAGAGATCAACCGATGGTAAATAGCCAGACTTCTCTTTTGTTAAAAGCGTTTTTTCACTACTTAAAACAGCTTTTTTAACATAAATTTTAGGGTTAGTCTCAATAGTTTGTTGCACTACTTGAGAAATAGTTAATGCACTCAACAACGATGGGAGAGTAAGAGCCGAAGCAATTATATATCTCATTTTTAAATCCTTAATAGTGTGAATTTTTATTTTCTCAATAATTAATTATAACGCAATATATTCAAAAGTATACTTAAAAAAAAACTAAAAATAAAATCTAAACCCATCATAGATCAAATGTTCTCATACTAAAGTACTATTTACAAATTTCATTTTCAATGTTATTATATCAAAAATAATAATTAAAGGTGTTTATTGTGAATACTCCAGCATATATGTCTAATCCGTTGCACAAAAGAGTTGTAGGTAAAGTTGAATTAAATTCTTCAGAATCTGGTTATCTAAAAAATGTAGAAATAGTTGAACCAGATGGAACTACTCGACCAATAAAGAATGGAACACTTGTATATGAAGGAGATCAGATATCCAGTCAGGATGACTCTGTATCTTTTGATATTAAATACTTTGCACATCCTGAACCTACAGAATACTCTGGGGTTTTCACTGTATTAGTGGATAGTTCTGTATATCACGTTGCCAATGCCAATGAACAAGCTATTAACAGTACTCCATTCAATATAAATGATACAGCTACTGGTAATGAACCTATAACTACATATTCTACTCCTTTTTTCGAGACTGAGACAAATCTCCCTACTGACGACTCTCCTGTAAATCAATCTCCACTAGTTCAGACGACATTAACATCAAGGACAATATTAGCAGAAGAAGCCACAACAGATACTCCAACAGCTGAGAGGGAACCTTTACTAAGCCCTCTTCAACAAGGTACTCCCGATAGTACTGCTCCAGTAATAACTTCTGAGCCCATCATTGTATATGATGAAAACAATACAGCACCAGTCATCCAAGTAACAAGCACTGATGCAAGCAATGTAACCTATTCTCTTGAAAATGGATTAGATAGTGCCCTCTTTACACTAAATGATACAACTGGAACTTTATCTTTTATTCAACCTCCAAATTATGAGCATCCACTTGATCAAGGTAGTGACAATCAATACAATGTAAATATTACAGCAACAGATACTCATGGAAATTCAACTACTGAAACTCTATCTATTTACATTAATAATATAAATGACCAACCAATTGTAAATAATGTAGATATAACAGTAAGTGAAGATTCATTAACTTCAATACCTGATGATAGTGGTATAAATGTTCTTTCTTATAGTGGTACCCTCAATGTAAATGATGAAGATACAACAGATACACATACTTTCTCTAAAGTAGAGAATGCAGATTTAGGACTTACAGTAACATTGCCTCAGACAGATTCACATCTTTTAAGTCTCTATCAAGCAGCACAAGCAGGTTCTTCTACTGCGTTTAGCGCTCTACAAGGTGCATTTGAAAATGTACTTCAAACATCTTTAGCTACAGCTCTTCTTGGTTCAAGTAATACTCTTACGACATTAGCACAAGATATACAAGCTACAACAAATATGACAGAACTTAATAATGTTCTTACAAACTCATCGGTTCTTGATCTCAGTGAAGTCCAAGATGCTAATGGAAACCTTACAGCTATTGATATAGCACTCAATGCAGATGCAGCACAAACTGCAGGATTAGAAGAAGCTGGTGCATTAACCATTACTGTAGCACCAGATGGAACATATACTATTGTTTCTCCTCTCTTAGACAGTTTAGGTGCTACAGAGAGTGCACAAATCACTTTTGCCTACAATGCTACAGATAGTTCAGGAGCTGCAAACGCGACAAGTGAAGTTGCAACTGTAACAGTTGAAGTCACAGGCACAAACGACGCACCAGTTGTTCTACCAAACTCAACAACAACAGCGGCTCTTACAGAAGATACAGATACAAACGCAGTAGCAATGCAAGCATATACAGCTACTACTACAACAGATACTCCAGACCATACATATACTATTACACATAATGGTGGAGCACTAATGATAGGTATGCAATCAGATTCATTTGATACATTCCTAAAAATCTATGATGCAAATGGAGA
>NZ_JALXBK010000073.1 GCF_026991475.1 Sulfurimonas sp.
TAAACGCAGTGTTACATCTACATTTGTTTCATCTGTAACTATGCGCTGCTCACCATTTACATCAACTACATTAATGCGCTCTCTTGGTGTTCCAAAAAGAGGTGCTTCAGGACAAAAAGGGATAATTTCATACTCATCCCCCAACGCTTCTATTACTGCGTTTATCTTCTTTGTTTTGCCATCATAGCGACAATACTCGCCCAAAATACAAGCAGAAACAAGAGCCTTTTTCTTCATTTTTAGCAAATCACTACAGATTTTATCTCTGTCATCTCTTCTATGGCAAAACGAGGACCTTCACGCCCTACTCCTGAGAGTTTCACACCGCCATAAGGCTGGATGTCAAAACGCAGTGTCGGCATATCATTTATGACAATCCCACCTGCATCAAGCTCATCTATAGCACGGTTTGTGAGGTTCAAATCATTTGTAAATATGGAGAATTGTAAGCCATATGGAGAGTCATTCATTCGCTCTACGGCATCATCGAAACTATCTACTTTTACAAGTGAGACAATAGGAGCAAAGACCTCTTCACAGACGATAGCCATATCATCACGCACATTTGCCATTACACACGGATAAAAAGTTCTTCCCTCTAAACGCGGAAGCAGTAGAGGAATTGCCCCCTCTTCTATGGCAGATTCTACCCACGCCATCGCACGAGCGCATGATTCATCATCAATGAGTGGTCCCATAAAGGTGTCATCATCGTAAGGTGAACCGACTTTGAGTTTTTTCGTCGCTGCTGCCATCAACTCTGCAAACTCATCATAAATATCCTCTTGCACATAAATTCTCTGCAAAGAGATACAAACCTGACCAGAGTTCACAAAAGCACCAAGAGCACATTTAGTAGCGGCATAAGCAAGGTCTGCCGACTTTTCAATGAAAGTCGCTGCGTTTCCACCGAGCTCTAATCCTACTTTTTTTATACCTGCATTTTTTGTAATGATGTTTCCAACTGGAACACTGCCCGTAAAAGAGATAACACGAGGAATATCAGAACTAATAAGTGCAGACCCAACCTCTGCATCGCCATATACGACTGAGAGTGCATCAGGAATAGCGTAGTTACTCTCAATGAAGAGCTTTGCAAACTTATAGGCAGTAAGTGGTGCTTCGGGAGTTGGTTTGAGTACCACTGCGTTTCCTGCTACAAGTGCAGGACCAAGTTTATGTGCTACAAGATTAAGAGGAAAGTTAAAAGGGGTAATGGCTACAACAACACCTGCAGGTTCACGGCGAAAAAATGCCATTGTCTTTTTACCAGAAGCATACGCATCAGTATTTATAGTCTCACCTGACATCGTTCGCATCGTCTCAGCAGAGAGTGTAAGTGTTTCAATGCAACGCTCCACTTCCACACGAGCAAATGTTATGGGTTTACCCACCTCATCAGTAATGGTTCGAGCTATATCTTCTTTATTTTCACGTAGTTTTTGTGCTACATCAAGTATCCATGAACAGCGTTGTGCAAGAGTTGATTTTTTTGCGAATTTTGCAGCGTCTTGTGCAATTTG
>NZ_JALXBK010000074.1 GCF_026991475.1 Sulfurimonas sp.
TTATCTTAATGCGATTTTTACCTTTGTTCAGTCCCATCTCTTTTAATATTTCACGCAGATGTGTTGCTCGGTCATCTTTACCAGCTTTACCACAACGCTCATCATCACACAAAAGAAGCAGCGTTTTGTAGTGCATTATAGGGCGGTTTGGGTCATAATCTTTTGGCTTGCAGGTATATCCCTCAACCACTTCACTTCCCATCTCATTAAGACGTACTTCACCCTTTTTTACAGGGTTGCTGCCATATGTTGCGCTTGCATGTGAATTTGTCAGACTACTTGCCATTATATTTGCCTTGTCCTGTGTCAAAATCTTTTATAAGCTTATAGGCTGCGTGTAAAGAGGCAACTACCATTGTAGAAGCCCCATATCTGCCTTCCAAGATGATGCCCTCAGCCCCAAAATGCTCTAAAAACTTTTTGCCATACTCTTTAGACTCCACAACATTGACAAAGCCGACAGGAAAAAGAAGTAAAACGACATTGTCAAGGTTGATATTCTCTTTTATAAGGGTGTTAATGGCCGCATAGATAAATGTTGGTGCATTTCCACATGCAAGCACCATCGGTTCATCTTTAAACTTTTGTATTGCTAACTCTACTGCTGCATAAGAGCGTGTTGTAGAGTTTTTCTCTGCCATTTCAAATACTTCTGGTTCATTAACATAACAGATGACTTCATTTTCATATTTGTTAAGATAAAACTGACTTAAACCTGAGCGAATCATATTGGTATCAACAATTAACTTTGCCTTGTTTTGAAGTAAGTCTTTTAGCTTAATCATTGCGTTTTTACTAAAGTAAATGTTATTGATTACTTCATTAAAACAGGTTGTCGTGTGAATGAGTCTGTCTATGAGCGCTTGTTCATTTTCATCAAACTCATGATATTTAGGATATGAGACAATCTCAGACTCTATCATCTCAAAAGATTTTTCACTGATATCTGCACCTATATTACATGGGGGTTCTTCTATTTTAAAATTCATATTTTCTCTTATCTTTTTAGTAAGAGATTATAACACAGTATAATTTCGTATGAACTTTACAACAGATGATGCAGAGAAACTCTTAAAAATTATAAAAGCCAGACGTGATGTACGAGGGAATAGATTTATCTCTCAACCCATAGAAGATGAAAAACTTCAAATGATACTTGAAGCAGGTATATCTGCTCCTTCTGTAGGCTACTCACAACCTTGGAAGTTTATAGTTATTACAGATGCAAACACCAAAAATGAACTTGCACAAAATTTTGAACAAGAAAATGACAAAGCAAAAGAGATATTTCAAACAAAAGAACTCTACAAAAATCTCAAACTAGAGGGTATAAAAGAGGCACCCATAAACATCGCTGTACTTTATGAGCCAAAAGATGACGAGGTTCTTGGTATGACAAGCATGAAAAAGATGGGCGAGTACAGCGTGGTGTGTGCGGTGCAAAATATGTGGCTTATGGCAAGAGCATTAAATATCGGCATAGGCTGGGTAAGCATACTTGATGAGAAAAAAGTACTTAAGAGCTTACATGCAAAGAGAGATACACAACTTATCGCGTATCTCTGCGTGGGTTATGTAGATAAATTCTATGAAGAGAGTGAGCTTAAAACTCTTGGATGGGAGAGAGAAAAATTCTTAGAGGAGTGTGTTGTTTATCAAGATTCAAGTACAAAGGGATAAACACGCCACATCGTATGTAAATAGGTAGCAAAGATACCATTTTGTTTATACCCTCCCTCTTTGGCACTCTTTTTTGAAACTTTATAGAGCTTTATATCTGTTTTTGGTGCATCAACTATTTTTGAGTAATGAAAAGCGTGTCCTTTTATAAGCGTACCATCCAACTCACACTTGTAGTAACCAAGTCGCTCACGTTTGTTTGTTAGCTCAAATGTTATAGGTAAAATTCCACTCATCTCTTTTTCATCACATTTTTTTCCAAGGTAGATAAGCCCTGCGCATTCTGCATAGACTTTTTTTGTTTTAGCATGTTTTATAAGAGAGTCTCGAAATTTTTTGGAATTTGCAATTCTTGTATACGATTCTACTGTCTCTACATAGCCACCAGGGAGTATAACAAGCTCTGATTCATCAGGTACTATTTCATCTTTTGTAGCGTCAATAGTGACTACATTTTTATAAATCTCTTTGAGATACTCTAAATTATCATGATAGACAAAAGAGAAGTTTTTATCTTTTACGACTACACACAGCGCATCTTTTTGTACTCTTTTTTCAAAAGGATACTCACTCACACTCACATCGTCAATGCCCATAACGTCCTCTAACATCTCAAGCTCAATATGCTCTAAAACATCTTGACTTACAGCGTCCATAGCATCCCCATCAAGTTCTTTTAAATTGAGTCCCAAATGTGTACTACTTAGACTCTTTAAACCCTTTTGTATCCATCCACAAACACATATACCCGCCACCTCTTGCTCTAAATGTTTTTTTACCAACTCATAGTGCATTTTTGAAGAGACCCTGTTGAGTATCACAGCTTTGATGGTATTGTCATCTCTAAACTCTTTCATCCCCTTAAGCACTGCTGCAACAGTGATATAACTGCCACCTGCATCGAGAATGAGTAGCGACGGTAGTTTGAGTGTGCGTGCGACATCATAAGCACTTGCACCCTTGTCCATCCCATCGTAATAGCCCATGACGCCTTCAACTATTGCAACCTCTTTGTCCATATATCTATGAAATATCCATTGCAACTGCTCTTCATTCATCATATATCCATCAAGATTGACAGAGGGTGTTTGTGCAATTTTCTCATGAAACTGCGGGTCTATAAAATCGGGTCCACACTTAAAAGGGCGTACTTTAGTTTTATAATGGTGTAAAAGTGCCATACTTAGTAGGGTTTTTCCTTGATTTGATGCAATTGCAGAGACAACTAATGCTTTTTTCAACTTCTTATCCTATAATTTGTAAAAAATTAGATTGGTATTACTATGAAACGATATAGACATTATAACAAAGAGACGGCTATTATTCTCTCTTGTTTTGGTTCAGTTATAGAACAAGAAAAGTATTTAGCATTTGAGCAGTTTGTTCAAGAGAGTTTTCCACAAATTCCAGTTTTTACTGCGTTTAGCTCGAAGATGGTCATTAAAGAGCTTGCAAAAAAGGGTGAGGTCTATAAAAATCTCCCTCAAGTTATGGCAGATGTCGATATGGAGGGCTACAAACGCTACATTGTAGTAAGTGTCAATATTTTTCCGACAGATGAACATGAGGTACTTATTCGCATGGTTAAAGGCTTTCGTGAGTTCTCTTTGGCAAACATCAGATACACGGCTCCTCTGCTTTATAAAACAAAAGAGACATCAAACTATCTCAATTTTTTAGATGCAAAGATACGCCAAGAGAATGATGACATTATTAATCTCTACATTATTCATGGTGTACCTGTTTTAAATCTAGGCGGACTTGAAGCGGTAAACTACACTGCAAACTTTTTAAAGATGATAAACGAGAAAAACCTTGCTTGCTCTCTTGAGGGAGAGTTTCCATTTTTTGCCATCAAAGATGCGATTAAAAGAGATATACTCAAACTCACAAGTGGAGATAAAACGAAAAAGGTTCAAATTGTCCCTATGTTACTTGTAAGCGGTAATCATTATGACAAAGATATGAAAGAGATTTGTGAGGAAGTTGGCGAGTATTGTGATGCATCTATTGTCAAATCATTTACACAAGATAAGAAATTTAATCTTATAGAACAAGAGGAAGTAAGAGAGATTTTTAGAGCAAATATTGAAGTAGAGATAAAAAAACTGGGACTTTAAAAGTCCCTAGTTTTATTAAAGAATTTTCTTTATGCAGCGCAGAGTTTCTTGTCAAACAAGAACATACACTCATTTGTTTTACTGTAGGCTTTCACAGCTGCTAAAACTGCTACATCTACAATTGGTTCTAAGATAATTACAGACATATATGCTGCACCAAAAGTAAGTACATTGTGAATATTTTCAGCACCAAAACCTTGTCCATAAAGTGCCCAAAACGCAACCCATGCAACAATAGCGCCTTCCCAAACAACAGAGAGTTTTAAAAGCTGTGTATATGTTATATCTTTATACGCAACACCTTGAGGTATAACTTTTTTTGCTGCCATATTAAGCGCAAACATACTTGCAAGAAGTGTTGTTACATTGATGCCATATTGTGGTAAATCACTATGCTCAAAAAATAGTCCCTGTACTAACAATCCAAGAGCTAAACCAATAGACGCAGGAGCAATACCAAATACTAAAAATATAGTTGTACCTAAAATAAGATGCACTTCGCTCACACCTATTGCATAGTGAGGTAAGACCTCAAAACAGAAAAAGACTATCATCGCTGCGATAACACTTTTAAGTATCAATGATATTACACCATTCTCTTTCATATTATCATAAGCTACTTTTGCAGTAGCACCAAGGACTACAGCTGCAGTTCCATAACTTAGTATCATTTTTGCACCACTAACCACACCTGGTTCAATATGCATATATTTCCTTTTGTAAGTGAGTAATAACCCGTTACTCTACTTAAATTTTTTACTTTAAAAGATCTGGCTTACCATACTTCATAAAAAGATGGCTCACAGTTCCGGGAGAGCTCAGGATTTTCACCATGATTCTATTAAAGTTCTAAGCTAATTATAACATAAACTTTTACTGCTATAATTTTGAAAAACAGCAAAAAGGAAAAGCAGTTGGGATACACTCAATGGGTACAAAATCATGCCGAAAAACATAAAAAAATAGTAGAGAAACTCCTTGCACAAAATTATACAAAAGAGCAGATTATTGACTATTTTGATTTTGAAAATATGAAAGTTAAAGAAGAAGATTTTTGCCCACTTTACGCAAAAGATAAAAAGTGTCACGACATGGAAAAGCTAAACTGCTACCTATGCTCATGTCCCAACTTCCGTTTTAACGATGAAGGTATTAAAAAAATAGATGAGCGTACACAATTTAGCTACTGTAATATCGATTCAAAAGATGGTAGAGAGGGTGTATATGGAGACAAAATCCACCAAGACTGTTCCAGATGCAGCGTACCCCATCATGTAGAATATGTCAAAAAACATTTTGACCTTAAGTGGAGCAATATCATGCATGACTGCGCGCTCTAAATGGGTGTAAAAAGTCTGCTCTCACTTCAAGAAGCACAAGCACTTTTTCCAAATTTCTCTATAACAAACATAGAGGAGACAACACATGGTGTTATAGATACAACCTATATTACAGAGAAATATATTATTAAAAAGTATGAAAGGAGTATTGAAAAACGAGTAGAAGAAGATGCCAAACGTTTAGAACTCTTTTTTCATCATCAGCTTAATGTTCCCCGACTTCTTGCAAAGCGTAAAGATTGGTACCTCTATGAGCGTCTTGCAGGACAACCTCCAAGAAACATAAGTTACTACCATATTCAAGCCCTTGCCCGTTTTATGGCAAAACTCCACACCCTGAGTCAAACGCAGAAGAAACCCCCTAAATTTTTAGCACAGTATGACATTGAGACCTATTTACATTTTTTAAAAAAAGATTTTTTTCTCTACTACAAGATGCTTGCGCCACTTAAAACTCTTACACTCCCTTGTGAGGGCTTTATTCATGGAGATATTTTCAAAGACAATACACTCTTTAATAAAGAGAAAATAGCGGTCTTTGACTTTATTGATGGCGGTTGTGGCGCTTTTTCATTTGATGTAGCCGTTTCATTAATGGCTTTTAACTCTTACAATAAAGCATCTTTTACAAAACTTTTTTTACAAACATATAACCAACATACTCTTAAAAAAATTAAAAAACAAGAGTTACAAAAAGCACTCCATATAGCAACAAAATTCTATATGCTTCTACGCATTACAAACGAGAAAAAAACACGAAATGCACAAATGCTTTTAAAGCCATATATTAAATAATGGTATAATCACTCTATAAAAGTAGGAGTAGATTATGCAAAAAATATCAAGACGCGGATTTTTAAAAGGGGCGGTTGCAGCAGCAACACTGCCACTTGCGCTAAACGCAGCCAACAAGCAAAACGATACACTCAAGTTCATACATGTGACGGATTCACATATGGATTTAAGCAACCCTGATTCTGTAGAAGCAGTGGAGATTATGCGAGATTACATCAACACTAATCATAAAGATTTAGACTTTGTACTCTTTGGCGGTGACAACTTTAACAACAATGTCGCAGGCGATAAAGACGCAGTCAAATTCAAGACAATTGCAGATGGTCTTCATTGTCCCTACTTTAGCGTACGCGGCAACAAAGAATCCTCTCCAAAAGGTGATGATGAGATAAACCTTGCAGAGTTTCAAAAGATGTTCTGCTCAAACGTAGCACTCAAACTTCATGGCAAAGATTGGCTCTTAGAAGCAAAAGGGTACAACATTTTAGGGCTTGACAGTTGTATCGAGCATCAAAACAACGGTCGCTACACAGAGAAAACACTTGCCTTTGCAGAAGATGTGCTTAAATCAAACAAACCGACACTTATTCTCAACCATCACCCATACACAAACTACTGGGGTGGTACAGAAGAGAAAGATATTCACAAGTATGTACTCAACAACACCAAAGAGGCACAAAAACGTCTTTTCAAATATGACAATCTGTTGCTCACGCTCTCAGGACATAAGCACATTGATTCTGTTTCAGAGATTCAAGGCACAAAGGTCATTGTGACACGCGGTTTTATACGTCCAAAAGATCTAGATATGTATCCAATGCGTTATGTAGAAATCTCAAAGAATAACATTACAGAGAAACTTATATATACAGCATGAAAATAACAATCAACGACTACAATATGCAAAACCTCGAAGCCTTTAGTGAGCTGAAAAAAACTGACATCAGCACACTCATCAATGATGCGCTTGAGGAGTATTTTGCAAATGAACAGAAAAAACTGCTTGAGAAGAATCTCGCAGATGAAAATGCCATGACAAATCTCGACTTCAACGAATTTTGGGATGATGTGGAGATAGACGAATGATGCTCCACGGTGCAAACATCTACAAATACGCAAGAGAGCTAGACTGCGAACCAGAGGAGATACTCGACTTCTCCTCAAACATCAACTGCTACCAGCCAGAACAAGAACTCAATGTTCCAAACGCAGCAATAGTCAAATATGCCGACACAAACTACACAGCACTCAAAAACACCATCGCAAAAGAGTACCAAATAGATGTAAAATCCATAGCTCTTTACAACGGTGCAACTGCCGCCATCTATGCTCTGATGGATTCGCTCAAAGCAAAAAGTGTCTATCTCTACGCACCGCTTTATGGAGAGTACCAAAAAGCAGCGCTTAAAAGCAAAAAAGACATCTATAAAATCAACCGTATAGAGAATCTTGACGCAGAGGTAAAGGAGAAATCCATCATTGTTTTTGTCAACCCATCCACTCCAGAGGGAAGTTACTATGACCTTGATGAGCTCTTTTTGGAGTGGAAAAAGAAAAAGTGTACTATCATTTTAGATGAGAGTTTTATAGAGTTTGAAGGGCATAAATCACTGCGAAAACAGATACAAGACTACAAAAAGCTCTACATCATCCAATCTTTTTCAAAGTTCTACGCCTGTGCAGGTGTACGCATCGGTGCTGTTTTTACCAATAAAAAAAACATAGAAAAAATCACACCACCACTTTGGAATATCTCCTCACTAGATGCCGAATTTTTGCAAAAAAGGTTAAGTGATGCTGCGTTTAAACGCAGTGCATTAGAAGTGCACAAAGAGCAAAAACAGCAGCTGCAAAACATCCTCAAAAGCAGCAATATATTTGAGCAAATAGTAGAAAGTGATGCGAATTTCATCCTCGTACACACGCCAAATGCAGCAGAACTCTTTGAGCATCTCTTAGCGCATAAAATCCTTGTACGGACTTGTGGGAGTTTTGATTATTTGAGTGATGAATGGCTGCGTTTTGCTGTAAAAGATGCAGAAGCTCATAAGAAATTACAAGCTGCGTTTGAAAGCTTTACTAAGCTATAATAGTATAATTTAACTTTTTTGGACAATCGTGGAACTAATATATTTATGGGTTGAAAAGTATAAAAACATTAAAACACAAGGGTTTAATTTTTCACCTCGGTTTGAGTGTAGCTATGATGAAGCAACTCAAGAGCTGACTATTGATGAAAAAAAAGATTATGTGAATATTTTTCCTGAAAATATAAATATAACTGCTATTGTTGGGGAGAATGGGAGCGGGAAGAGTAGTATTTTAGAAGTACTAAAAAAAATATTAGATTATATTCCTTATACTGAATTGGGATATGGTTCTTCTGATAAACAAGAATATCCATTTTCTTTTATTATTGTTGTAAAGACTGGTGATAAAATTCAATATATTTCTAGTTTTTCTATTCATGCAAATATAGATAAAGCCAATATTTTAGGACATTATAATTATTATCTGTATTTAGCTGATGATCAAAAACCAATAAGTGAAGAATACAGAACAGATAAATTGACACACCATAGGTTTTCTCTTGATAATAGTGTAATAGCACAAATGCTCACAAGTCAATATGTAGCCAATATTGATTTTAAGCTAACTACATTTATGTATTTACCTACCAAGATTGAGATAAAACCAATAAAGTTGCATGAGCTCTTTGCCGAACTTATAGGGGATTATGAACAAGGGTTTGGTGTTTCAGACATTGACTTATCTCTTGATATGTCAGATAAGGAATTTGAAAGTGCTCGAAAAAATACAAGAAATCAATCATTTGCAAAAGCCGATGATTTAAATGAAATATTTATTCATACACAAGATAATTTTCATAAATATTTAATCATATGGTATATAAAAGAGTATGGGGACGATGATTATTATCAATTTGAAGATAAAGATTTTTTATCAAAAGAATACACTGCGCAAGTAAATTCAATAAATGAAAAAGAGTTTAATGAATACTTTAAAGAAAAAGAAAAAGAAATAAATACATTGACTAAAAGAGAAAAAGAAATATATTTTAATTATTGTAAAGACTTTTTTGAATTTGATTTTATAGATTTAGAAAATAGAAAATTTAATCATCTAAGTCATGGTGAACAAACTATATTTTCTCAGTTTTTAAATATATACTATTTTTCACTCTATGATAAAGAAAAAATCTTTTTATTTTTAATGGACGAACCAGATTTATCATTGCATCCCCAGTGGCAGAAGAAATATTTATTTGAATTATATAATCTATTAAATAGAATTAATTTTACTTTTAATATAATACTCACAACTCATTCTCCATTTATTCTCTCAGATTTGCCAAAAGAAAATATAAAATTTTTAAAGGGTGGCAAACAAACAGAGGTAAATATAGATACTTTTGGAGCGAATATCCATACCCTATTGTCTCATGGCTTTTTTATGCAAGATGGGCTTATGGGAGAGTTTGCGAAAGAGAAAATGAATGAAGTTATTAAAATCTTAAAACGAAAAAGAGTCTCTCAAAAAAATTTAGATTACTGTAAAAAAATTATCTCTATTATTGGAGAACCTATTTTAAAATCAACTCTTGAAAAAATGTTAGACGACAAATTACATACGAATGACACTGAACTTAAAAAACTTGAAAGAGAACAAAAAGAGATTCAAGAAAAAATAAATAAACTCAAAGACAATCAATGAAAAAAGTTGACTTGTCTAGTTTAAATTTAGAAGAGTATTTCACTTCAATCAATATTGAAAATATAAAAAATAAATTAAGTATTCCTAAATATAAAAAAATAACTGATAGATTAGAACTTTTAATAAAAGCAGATTTACCAACAATAAAAAAATATCTTAATATAGCAAATTATTACTCTTTAGAAGAAAAAAAAGAGATAGAAAAGGCTTTTAACTACTCTGCACATAGACAAAAAGAAAAGTTTATGAAGCATTTTAAAAAACTGAATCTAAAAAGTTGTCCATTTTGCAATAACAACTATATCTATTTTTATACAAAAGGCGATGGCAAGGCTAACACCTTAGCTACGCTAGAACACTATTATCCAAAAGCAAAATATCCACATCTCTCACTCTCTTTTTATAACCTCATACCCAGTTGTAGTATATGCAATAGCAAGTTTAAAGGGAACAAAGAGCAGGAAGGCAAAATTGTTCATCCATATTATGATGATTTTAATGAGAATGCAAAGTTTAGTATAAATGTAAACAGTTTAGATGTTAACAAAGATATAGAATTAGAGGTAAATTTAAACTCAATTGATGAGAAATGTAAAACTTCTATAGAGAGATTCCAATTAGAGAAAATTTACAAACAACATAATGATATAGCAAAAGAGATATGGAATAAAGCGCAAGCTTATAATGAAGATAGAATAAATGAACTTTATGAAAGTTTTTATAAAAATTTGGGGTACTCACAAGAGGATGTCAAAAACTTTGTTTTTTGTAGTTATTTGGATAAAAAAGATATACATAGGAAAAATCATACAAAACTGACACAAGATATTTTAAAACAATTTGGACTTATTACAAGGAGCTAGATTTACTATGAAAGAATTTGAACCTAAACTTTTTCCATTTTCACATACTTCTGGCTATGTTAAAAAAATACAAAACTGTTAACACAAGTACAAAAAGCAAAATAAAGAATGAAATCTTTAAGTATCTTCAGAACAAGCAGCGATTCTGGCAAATCAACACTGAGTTTTGCCATAACATACCTACTGCACAAACGCGGCATAAATGTCGCTCCCTTTAAAGCGCAAAATGTCTCGAACAACTCTCAAGTTACCGACCTAAATGCAGGGGAGATCGCCATACCTCAAGCCTTTGCGGCTGAATCAATTGGGCTTCAAACTGTTTGAAAGTTTTAACTAACTCAACACCTCATCGAGCAAACTTTTAATATAGTTCGTCTCTTGCAAAGAGAGGTGTGTGAGCTTTTCAATAAATCTGCTATTGTCAATAGAACGGATTTGTGCTATTAAGACATCAGAATCCTGCTGTAATTTATCTTGTGCTTTTACTCTATAACGCAATGGTTCTGCATCATCTATTAACTGCGTTGAAATGGGTAAAATCACAGAAGTAGGATATGCCCCTGCATTTAGCTCATCACTCTGTAAAACCAAAGCAGGACATACTTTACCTACCTCATTGTTTTTTTTTACAGGGTTGAGATTTACCAACCAAATATCTCCCCTAGAGACCATCACTCAAACCATCCTCTAACTCTTTATAGACTTTATAATCCTCTTTCATTGTTTTGCTCATTGCCTTTTGTAGGCGTGTCTTTTGATTCTTTTGCAAATCTTGGGCATAAAAGCGAATAGCCTCACGAATAACATCACTTTTCTTTTTATGAAAACGCTTAGATATGGAGTTGAGAAGCTCTTCAAGTTCATCATTAAGTCTGACTGTTGCTACCACTGGAGACTCCTTTTGTAGTTTGTATTACAGTATTATAGCATATTATATAAAGTCAGTTATAATACTCTCACATAAACTATAGGAATATTATGAACTCACTAAGTATCTTCGGCACAAGCAGCGATGCAGGGAAATCAACACTGAGTTTTGCCATTACCTACTTACTGCATGAAAGAGGCATAAAAGTTGTTCCTTTTAAGGCGCAAAATGTCTCAAACAACTCTCAAGTCACCGACCTAAACGCAGGAGAGATTGCCATCCCTCAAGCCTTTGCAGCTGAAGCGATAGGGCTGCAAACCTCGCCGCGTATGAACCCTATTTTACTCAAATCAGGCGGCAGATCAAAAGCACATCTTATCATTAATGGTAAAAGTGTTGGAGACAAAGATGTCTGGAGCTATTACCGTGACATTGACACGCTTAAACCTTTTGTAAAAGCTGCGTTTAAGCATTTGCAAAAAGAGTATGATGTTATAGTAGCTGAAGGTGCGGGAAGTCCTGTCGAATTAAACTTGATGAAAAAAGACCTCTCAAATATCTATGTTGCTAAAAAATTCAATACAAAGATAATTCTCGTAGCAGATATAGAGCGTGGTGGTGTTTTTGCCTCTATCTATGGCGTTTATAAACTCCTGCCAAAGAAACTGCGTAAAAATATCATCGGTGTCATTGTCAATAAATTTCAAGGCGATATGTCACTCTTTGATAGCGGTGTAGAAATCATTGAACAGAGGTTTGGAATAAAGGTCTTAGGAGTTGTACCATTCAAGCCCTTTAATCTCGGCTTTGAAGACAGTGCCTCACTGATGGGTTACAAACAGGATACAAAAAATGCCATCATAAAAGTTGGGGTACTAAAACTTCCCCACATTTCAAACTTTACCGACTTTGAGCCTTTGGTAGTCGATAGTGAAATAGAACTCACATTTATATCAAACGCAGTAGAAGCTGCTGCTTGTGAGATGCTTATTATTCCTGGGAGTAAACGGGTTGTAGATGATTTACTATGGCTAAAAGAGAGAGGTTTTGATGCTGTTTTATCCTCAAAAGAGAAAATGATAGTTGGTATTTGTGGTGGCTATGAGATGTTATTTGAGGAGATTTTAGACCCTCTTCACATTGAAAGCGAACAAGGAATGGTAGCCGGTCTTGGTAGATTTAAAGGAAGTGTTACCTTTCAAAAAGAGAAAATTGTCAAAAAAGGGTGCTACAATATATGGGGAACAATGGCAGAGGGGTATGAGATACATAACGCCATTGCAAAGAAAAATGCCAAACACAAACGCAATCTTTATGCTACATTTGTGCATGGTATCTTTGAAAATGACGCACTGCGTTTGAAACTTTTTTCTAAAATCAATGCCAACTACAAAGGCTACAATTTCAAAGAGTTTAAAGCTGGGGCGATTAAAGAGTTTGCAAATCATATAGACAAACACGTAGATATGGGCTTTATTGAAGCGAGTTTGTGTGAGTAATATTATTGTCGCTGTTTTAGCCTATTTGCTAGACAAAAAATTTGGAGAGTTCTCATTTATCAAGCATCCTATCATTGTTATAGGGGAGCTTATTAGCTTTTTTGAGAAATTACTCTACAAAAAAAGCATCTTTCGTGGTTTGTTACTTGTTTTAGCTGTTTTGAGTGTTGTTAGTTTTTTTGCTATCGCTTTAGAGAGATATTTCACCCTCTTTTTACCATCTTTTTTAAACATCATTTTTACTGCGTTTATAGCCTCTATGTTCATCGCTCACAAAATGCTTCGTGACTCAGTGGAGGGTGTGCTAAACGCAGAGAACAAACGAGAAGCTATTTCTATGTTAGTCTCGCGTGATACAAAAGAGCTGAGTGAAAGTGACATCTACAAAGCCGCCATAGAGACCTATGCGGAGAACTTAAGTGACGGAGTTGTCGCACCTCTTTTTTACCTGCTGCTTTTTGGGCTCCCCGGCATCGTCATCTACAAAACCATCAACACAATGGACTCAATGATAGGCTATAAAAATGAAAGGTATGAAAAGTTCGGCAAAGTAGCTGCACGGCTTGATGACATCGCAAATTACATCCCCTCACGGCTCACTGCCCTGCTCATCATGAGTGTTGCAAAACAAAAAAATCTCTTTGCCTTTTATAAAGATGGCAAAAAACATGACTCTCCAAACGCAGGACATCCCATAACTGCTATGGCCTTAGCTATTGGTGTGAAACTCGGAGGCGATACATCATACTTTGGAATGATTAAGAAAAAAGCAACTTTTGGTAAAGGGAAAAAGCAGATAAGTAGTGAAGATGTACAAAAAGCACTTAAGCTATTGTAGTTTCATAATTATCTGCTAGAATATCAACTAAAAAAAGAGCAAATATGAACACATACAATATTCTTACAAACGAACACACACAACTTCCAGAAGGAAAAGCTGACTTCCTCCTTGCAGCTAGTGTGACAAGAACCTGTGAAATCGAAGGTATCACTCAAGCGGGCATTCCGGGGATGATTCCTCTTACACCGACTCTCGATGCAGAGTACATTACAAACGAAAAAGTTTTCTCTCTTGGTGAACTTGCAGAAACTCCTACAGGAGTTCCTACTCCTGCACTTATTACCCGTGCTACGCATAATCTTGCAGCATTTTCAAGTATAGAGATTTTAGACTTAGGTCTGCAAACCCAACCGCAAAACTGTAAAATCTATAACTTTGACATCACACCTTCAAACTCTATTGACAAAGGTGCAAATATTAACGCACAGGAGATATTTGCCAAAGGGATGGAGTTTGGTAAAAAGTATGAGCTTAAAGGAAATTACCTTATTTTAGGTGAAAGCACACCTGCTGGGACAACTACAGCAGCTGCTTCTGCTCTAGCTTTAGGCTATGATGTTGCAAACGACTTCTCTTCAAGCTTTTTAAATGTACCAAATGACATCAAAACAAAGACCATAAACGCAGCTCTTTCTTTAGTCAATGAAGATATGTCAAACTTTGAAAAACTCGGCATCGTCAGTGACAATATGCTTCTCTTTTGTGCAGGATTTTTAGTAGAAGCTTCCAAAAGATTTCAAATAGTCTTAGCAGGCGGCACACAAATGGCAGCTTGCTTACTCATAGCAGACAAGCTGCGTGAAGATATTTTAATGCGCATCAAACATGACAATGTTATGCTCGCAACTACAAAATGGGTAGCAAAAGATGAAAACTCTAACATCGCTCATATCTTAGAACAACTCAGCTACACATCAAACGCAGCCTACACAACCTTTAGCTTTGCAAACGCAGAGATTGAAATACTCAAAAAGTATGATGAGGGCGAAGCGAAAGAGGGTGTAGGCGCAGGTGCCGCACTTGCCTATGCAAAGCAAAACAATATAACCAATGAAGCACTTCTCAAGCAAATTGAAATGCAAATATATATGCTATAGCTTTCTTTTATGCTATAATTATCTCTATTTATAATTTTTTAAGGATACCAATATGTTTTCAACAGTCAAGTCAAAGGTTATTGTTTCGCTACTCACTATTAGTATTTTTGGGCTTATTGGTATGTCATACTACCTCTCTTCTACCCTGCATCAACTCTCAAACTCAAGTGAAAAACACTCGCTAAATATGCTTAGCCAATCAATTTTCCAGACAATGACAACAAGTATGATGATGGGTGATCCAGCTGTTGTGCAAAAAGCCTTTAGTGATGCGCGCAAGATAGAAGGCATAAAAAAACTCAACATTGCAAAATCAAAAGCTGTCATCAAAGTCTATGACCCAGATGAAAAATTTACAACCGATGCGCTCATACTTAACGTTCTTAAAACACAAAAGACACAGATCATTGAAAAAAATATAAATGGGCACCATACCATCCGTCTGATAAAGCCAATGATTGCAGAAAAAAGATGTCTGCAGTGCCATTACAATGTAGATGTCGGTTACACACTAGGAGCTATGGATCTACTTGTTTCACTTGATAAAAATGATGCCATGATCTCTAAAACAAATACAATACTTGTCATCTCCCTTATTGTCTTGGCACTTCTCTTTACTGTTTTGGCATATATATTTTTCACAAGAGAGATTTTCAATCCTCTTACAGCACTTAAAGATAAAATTGCTGCACTTGTAAGTGGAGATAAAGATCTTACAAAACGACTTGAACATAAAAGAGGCAATGAGTTTGGAGATACGGCTGTAGAGGTAAACAACTTCATTGAGATGATACAATCAACCGTCAATGCAGTCAAATCACTAGGAGAGCAAAATAAAGATATTGCTTCTGAGATTGAAAGTGCTTCGCATGTTATTCGTGAAGGAACTCAGCAAGAACAAAAGCTTGTTGAAAAAACAAGCCAAAAAAGTGATGACATTCAAGATATTCTTAATGAAACTATACAGACCGCTGCAACAACACAGGAGACAATTACCCAAGCAGATAAGGCACTCTGCGTAGCACAGAATGCTCTTACAACACTCCATAGTGAAGTTGAGAGTTTCGTTACTTCTGAAAATGAACTCGTAAATGAACTCTCCTCACTCAAATCTAATGCCGATCAGGTAAAAGAGGTACTAAGTATCATCAAAGATATAGCAGAACAGACAAATCTTCTTGCCCTAAACGCAGCTATAGAAGCTGCACGGGCAGGAGAACATGGACGCGGTTTTGCTGTAGTTGCTGATGAAGTAAGAAAGCTTGCAGAACGCACACAAAAGAGTCTTAGTGAAATAGACATCAGCGTTAGTACAATTGTACAATCCATTAATGATGTTAGTGAAAAAATGACACAAAATGCACAAAATGTCGAAGCACTCTCAGACATTGCAACTAATGTAGATAATGAAATATCAACTACATCAGAAGCGATGCAGGCTTCAACAAAAGCGTCATATAAAGCGAAAGAAGACAGTGAGGAGATGTCAAAATCTCTTGGAGAGATTATCTCTTATATTAACTCTATAGAAGCGCTCTCAACAGCAAACAGAACAAGTGTTCTCTCTATTGAGAATGATTTAGTCCGCCTTGTTGCAGTCGCTTCATCTTTACAAAAAACCATTGATGAGTTTAAGAGTTAAAACGCCCTCTTTTTCTCACATAGTTTTTCTTAAAACAGCGCTGACAAATATTATAATTTGAATTTATAGGCAGTACAGCAGAGCACATTTTACATCTTTGTGCTAAGTGTGTCTGCTGCAAAGACTCTTCTATATATTTGTTTAAAACACCACGATACTGTCTCGCCTTTTGCTCATCCACAAAATAATCACCAAATCTATAAGTTAGCCATAAATAGAGTGAAATCTCTTTTACCATATCTTCTGCACGAAGTAAATCTTCTGAAGTTCTTGCACAACTACCCCCTAATTTTGGTGGGTAGTAATGCACCTGCTCTTTTTGCTCCAAAGCAAGCAGATAGCTCTCGTAAGCATTAATGATGTAAGGCGACTTCAGCGTAAGCGGAGCACATGAGAGATGGTACTTTGTTGCAATGTCAAGGTCATACGCATCTACTATTTTTGCAGCTTCAAGCATATCATCTAAAGATGAGGCATAAAAAGGACCATCAAACACCATATTTTTAATGAAAAATCGTAAAATTTCCTCTAATGAGTTCTCTTCCAAAATTTTTGCCACAAGTTTAATATGCTCAAGATTTGCCATTACTTTAAAAGGAATGGCTATTTCATGCGCCTCTTTAGGAAAGTTTTTCTTGACAATTTTTAGAGCATCTTCATTTAAAGCTCCAACATAACCATTTTCATGAAGTCCATATCGCCCTGCTCGTCCTGCTATTTGATGGATTTCTGAGGGTTGTAGTTTTCTTTGACTTATACCGTCAAACTTCTCAGCTTTTGAAAAAAGTACCGTTTTTATAGGTAAATTCATTCCCATAGCGATGGCATCGGTTGCTACAAGTATCTGCGTTTCACCCTCACGAAAACGGCGTGCTTCCTCTCGTCTAACCTCTGGAGAGAGGTTTCCATAAACAACACTTACCTCAAAATCTTTTGAGAAGTTCTGCTTCAAACGCAGTACATCTTTTCGGCTAAAGGCAATGATGGCAGTTCCTGCTTCAACATCTTTTGGCGCAGTAGCAGAGGCGAGTAGTTCAAGTGGATTTTTACGCTCAAATTCAATGATTTCAAGCTCTTCACCGAGATACTCAGCAAGGGCGACTATTGCCTCTCTTACATTAGCACTTCCAGTCATAATGACCTCTTTAGCAGGCGCGCCAATGATGGCATTTGCCCATGCCCAGCCACGATCTCTATCATCTATCATTTGAACTTCATCAATGACACAAACATCTACATCCACATCATAGTTCATCATCTCAATGGTAGAACTAATGTGCGTTGCTTCATCATCAAGAATCTGCTCTTCACCCGTTATAAGCGAACTCTCAATACCCTCAGCTTTAAGCGTTTCATACCCCTCTAACGCCAACAAACGCAGTGGTGCAAGATAGTAACCTGTATCTGCCTCTTTAAGTGTTTGCATCGCTTTGTAGGTCTTTCCACTATTGGTAGGTCCAATGTGCAACACGAGTTTTCGACGCATTGTTCGTGCAATGGGAAAGAGGTTTTTAAAGTCACGAATGGTTCTAGCTAAGAGTTCCTGACGCTGTTTTTTAATCAACTCATCATGAATGGAACGAACAAATCGTCTTATGATTTTTTTTGCTATCTTGGGTGTAATAACAAGGCTCTTTGGCATCAACTCAAATAAAAATTCATACACTTTTTGATGTAGCTCTTCATCACTTAAATGCAGTAGCATCGAGTATTTCGCACACTCTTGCACCAAATCTGCTAAAGAGGCATAAAATTCCTCTTCATGCTCCTTTTTTGCCTCAGCAAGAACCGCATCAAAATTAAAACGCTTCGAGTTCCATATCTCTTCAAGTAATCCCTCAAGCTCAATGTGCAGCTCTAGGTTATAATCCATTTTCAAATCAGAGTATGGCAGCGTTGCATACTCTGTCAAACGCAGCAGTACCTCTTCATCATGCAACTCTATTGCATCTACATCAATTTTTGCCTCTATTATCTCTTTAAGTACTTTTTGTGTGATAAGTGGATAATTCACTTTAGTTTTTGGCGGTGAAGCACGCAAAGAGTCTAAAATCTGCTTTGTTGTAAGATAGGAGTGTGGATACTTCAAAGAGGAGAGAAATTTATCAATGCTCTTTTGTTTATGTTGTACAGTTTCTACTTTATCGTGTGCAATTTTTTCTACTATTGCTTCAAAAGGCTCTTCTTGTAGATACTCATAAGTGTATGGTTTAGTATTTAGTGTCAAAATCTTATGAAAATGCTGTTCGTAGAGTTCATATTTCAAAGAGGCATTAAACTCAAAAGAGTCATCTATGTCAAAACTTCCCTCAAGTTCGCGTTCGAGCTTCTCTTTTTTTATCTCAAAACGGATGTGACGCAAAGAGCTTTCCATCTTCTCAATGGTAATTTTTTTACTTCTTACATGAGAGTATGCTTCTCGTAAACGCAGCGCTTCCATAGGTGTAGCCGCAAGCTCTTCTATGAGTGCCTCAATCTTCACTTCTCTGTCAAATCCCACTTCAGGTTTTGGTTTAAGAGATTTATAAACACGCCCATCACTCTCAAAAAAGGTCAATATATCACGACGCATCGCACTCTCAGCCTCACTCCATATCATACGAAGCGTTTTTACCATAAGCGTTTTGTTGTGGTCAATGTCATAGATGCCAAGCGTTGCAAAAAGCTCACTCAGCGTCTTCCCATCAACGCGTTCAATCCCCACATCAAAAGGGTCATCATCAAAATACTTTCTAATTCTTTGGTTAATTTTACTATTTTTCTTATTTTTTCTTGCCATAATGTAATTGTAGCCTATTATTTGCTTATTATTAAAAATCCACCTCTATAAGTGGTTCAGCAAAATAATAACCTTGAGCATAATCAATACCTAACTCTTTTACAACATTAAAGACCTCTTCATTATGAACAAACTCTGCAATAATCTTCATATCTAATTTTCTTGCAATAAATACAAGTGACTCAACAATATGAAAATGTTTTTTGTTTGTGTCAATATCTTTGATAAAGCTACCATCTATCTTAATAAAAGAGGCACATAACTCAGTTAATTTTGACATGTTTGAACTCTCAACACCAAAATCATCAATAGCAATAACAAAACCTAAATCACTTAATTGATTGATTTGCTGAATAATAGCATCTTCATCATCGATGGCGACATCTTCTAAAATCTCTAATGTTACATTTGAAGGCTTAATATTATGTCTTTTTGCTTTTGCTTGTAAAAAATCGCTTAAATAGTTTTCTAATAAATCTTGCTTTGTAATATTTATACTAAACTGCACAGAACTTGATTCAAAATACAAAAATGTTTTTTGAATCATCTGTTTTGTTATAGAACTATGTAAACCTGCAACTTCTGCTGCTTCCATAAATAGATATGGTGAAATTATTTTATCACCATCTTTAATACGAGCAAGAGCCTCATACTTAAAAGTTTTTTCTGTTTTTACATCCACTATAGCCTGATAAAAAGGAGTAAGTGCCTCATTCTCTAAATCTTTTTGTAAAATTGCAATGTTTTTTGAAAGTTGTGTATAAGAACCTACTTTACTCATATTCGGACTATAGATCACAATAAATGACCTTCCTCGATGCTTCGCTTCAAGAAGAGCAATATTTGCCTGAGAGAAGAGATCATTATTGTTTTCTTCATCATTCTCCTCACCTGATATACCCACAGAAAAACTAAGATGAATATGCACATCATCCACAATGGCTGGAGTTACTTCAAAATATGATTTTATTTGAGAAGATAACAAAATATCTTGTTTAGGTGTTGGTTCATTTAATACAATTGTAAATTCATCAAAATCCATATGGTATAAAGAGGCATTTCTTGGAAGATTTTCTATTAAATATTGAGAAGTTACTTTTAAAACAGATTTAACAAGTTCTCCTCCATAAGTCGTCTTTAAGATGTCAATATTATCAATTTTTAGTATAAAAATGACATAGCGATTAAGACTCTGCACTTTATCTTGAAAAACTTTCAAGTTTGGAAGTGCTGTTATACTATTATGTCGCGATTGAAAAGAGAGTGTATCAACTTTTGTTTGTATTTCATTTTCTCTTTTATAAATTATACCTATAAAATAATTCACCACAAAATTGATTATAAAAATAGCCATAAGTGCTAAAACAGTCCCAACAAATAAAAGCATATATAGTAAATTTTTTCTATCATTTAAGTTTGGGGTAGCATTATAAAATGAGAGCAACATTATTTTATTTTTACTATTTTCCACTCTACTATAAAGACTATACTCTTTACCTTCTATCATAACAATATTAGGAAAAGACTCCCCTTTATCATACTGTTCTATAAAATTTTTAATTATTGGTGATGAGGCATATAACAAATTTATTTTTTGATTTTTAAAAAAAATTAAAGCAATGTTTTTATGATAATAAGCATAAAGGTTTGTCATTATCCTTTTAGCATCATATGAAAACTCCACTACACCCAAAAAACTATTTTTTACATAAACAGGTCTAACAATTTCATAATGGCAAATCCCTTTTTCAAGTTCAAAACCACTCTGTATCTGTCTTGTTTCTAAGGCATTTTTTTCAAAATAATGCATTTTTGAGAAACTACTCTTTTGAATAAACTCTATTTTTTTTAAAGATGGAACAAATGCTTTATAAGTTAAAAATTGCTTGTTTAGAACTATATTCCTCTCTTTTTTATTTTTTAAACTATCTAAAATATCTTGATTTTTAATAAACAAAGCTTTTGTAATATTCATATTTATTTCAGTAAAATGTTTTAAATAACCATCTATTGTACGCATAGAGAAATCATGTTCTAATATTATACGTTTATTAATTTTAGTTGCAGTCATGGTAGATATAAAAAATATTACGCCAAGAAGTGTTACTAAAAATAGTGTTATTAAAACTATTTTTGCACGAAGAGAAGCTTTTTTATTTGTCAGCATTTTCCCACTTTTTTTCCACTATTATAGTGAGTTATAAATATAAATGCAATAATTCAAATAATTTCGTCACTTAAAACAGTAAAATACAAACTATGCTCTAGGCTCTAGCACTAATAAGCAGAAAAACGCTGAAGTAGTGAAAAACACTTCCTCCAAGAACGAAGAGATGCCATACTGCGTGATTAAGTTTCATGCTATCTTTGACATAGAAAAAGATGCCTACAGTATAGGTCACACCTCCTGCTAAAAGTAAAGAGAAGAAAAGCCAGCCTGCATGCTCAATAAGGGGTTGATAAGCGATGATGATGAGCCACCCCATCACAGCATAAAGTACCAATGAAAAAACCTCAAACCTAGCCGGAAAAGCAAACTTTAGGTAGACCCCAAGCAGAGCAAAAAACCAGATAATACCAAGCAATAGCCAACCAAAAACACCCTGCACACCAAGGACAACCACTGGCGTATATGTTGCTGCTATAAGTATGTATATGGCAGCATGGTCAAAAAGTTGCAGTAATGATTTTGCTTTGTAGTATGGCACGGCGTGGTAAAGGGTAGAAGCACCATACATACTTAAAAGACCCAAACCAAAGACAATACTCGTCCATATTTTTTGCCCATCACCACTCTCAATAGAGAGAGCAAAAAGTACTCCAAATCCAAAAGTGCTTAAAAAAAGCCCAAATCCATGTGTAATTGCATGCCAAATCTCTTCAAAAATCGAAAAATCATTTATTTCTCTTTGCATAGTTAGCTTCCTTTTACATCTAATTGCTATAATTATAGTATGAATTATCCAAATGAATGGACTCAAAAAGAGTTTTTAGAAAATAAAAAACAATTACAAAAAGAGGGAGTGGATGTTGTGCTTGTCGATACCATCCTCTCTCCCATCGAAAAAGCCGATACTATAACCTATAATCCTTATGAGATGAAAAACTATGCTGATGGTACTGTTTTTGTCTTCTACTGCGATACAGGCAAGGCGACACTTAATCGTCTCAAAGAGTACAGAGAAAAGTTTCCACAACATCACTGCGTTTCACTCAAAGGTGGACGGGGATATTGGCGTAAAAATATGATGCTTTTGGATGAAAATGATAAATAAAAAAACGCAAGAATATATACTTTGTCTCAAAGAAGAGCGCTACTATGATGCCCATGAAGCCCTTGAGAGTGTATGGTTTCCCCGTCGATTTGAAGAGAGTGGCGAAGTTAAACTCCTCAAAGGTCTTATAAACGCAGCAGTTAGTTTTGAACTTCATAAACGCGGTCGTACTCCACAAAGTAAGAAAGTGTGGGCAAATTATTTGAAATACAGACAGGAACTATTTAAAACCGATTCCAAATACCTCAACGACTATTACAAACTTACACGATTTGTTGAAGAGATTCACAAAAATTCATTAAAAGCTTTGTAATATAATTATTTTTTGTTAATATGCCTGCTATCATAACATAAGGCATTCCAATGGAAAATATTGACATCCAAAAATACATAGATATGGCTCTGCTGTACGCAAGCGAATATGGTTTCAAAATCATAGCTGCGCTCATTATCTTCCTTCTTGGTAAATGGGTAGCTAAAAAGCTTACTGCCTTTATCAAAAAAATGATGCATAAAGCGAAAATTGACAAAACACTTGTCGAGTTTAGTGAAAGCATCATCTATTTTACACTGCTGTTGATGGTTGTCATCGCGGCACTAAACCAACTCGGTGTAAATACCACCTCATTTGTAGCAGTATTTGGTGCGGCTACTTTAGCTATCGGTTTGGCACTACAAGGCTCATTTTCAAACATCGGTGCGGCGGTACTTATCATCCTCTTTCGTCCCTTTAAAGTTGGCGATGTTATAGAGACAGGCGGAGTAACGGGAGAAGTAACAGACATCAACCTCTTCTCTACCATTCTTACACCTGTTGACAAGCGTGTGGTTATTGTGCCAAACTCTTCTATCATCGGCGCTAATATCACAAACTTCTCAAACAGAGAACAGCGTAGAGTTGACCACGTATTTGGAATCGGGTACGATGATGATCTTAAGCTTGCAAAAGAGACACTTATGGAAATAGTAAAAGCTGACAAACGCATCCTCAGCGAGCCTGAACCATTCATAGCAGTCAGTGAACTTGCAGACAGCAGTGTAAACTTCGTTGTGCGTGCATGGACGCTTACAGATGACTACTGGGGCGTATATTTTGATATGCTTGAGAGTGTAAAACTAACATTTGATGAAAAAGGTATCTCTATTCCTTATCCTCAAATGGATGTACATACAGACAAACAATAGAGAACTCAATTTTAAAAACCAAGGAGAAAAAATATGAAAAAAATTATATTGAGTGCATTCGCACTCTCAGCACTTACTATAAGCGCACAAGCAGCAGATAAAAACCCTGATGCACTTGTTACACATACGGAAATGGGTTACATCCAAACAGATGGTAATACAAAAACAAAAACTTTCAATCTTGATGCAAATGTTAAAAAAGCTTGGGGAAAACACCAAACAAGTCTAAAACTTGATGGACAGTATGGAAGTGCTGATGATGTAGAGGTTAAAAACAAGTATTTAATTGAAGTGAATTATGACTATAGTTTTACTCAAATATTAGCTTTTAACTACCTTGCAGGGTATAAATCAGATAGATATGCAGGATTTGCATATCAAGCATATACTGGTCCTGGTCTAAAATACCAAGCTATTAAAAATGATGCACATGATTTATCTCTAAATGGAAATATTCTCTATTCATCAGATAAGAGTTATACACAACCTAGAGATACAAATAATTACTCTGGATACAGAGCAGCACTTGTATATGGATGGGATATTCTTAAAAACCTGAAATTTACACAAGAGGCAAGCTTCCGAGGTTCTTTTGAAGACTCTAGCAACTATTTTGCTCACTCAAAAACAGCATTTGCATCAAAACTTTCAGATATGTTTTCAGCAGGTATAAGCTATAAACTTGATTATGTAAATAAACCACTTGCAGCAAAAACAACAGATTCTACTTTTACATTTAACTTGATTATGGACTACTAGTCCATAATCATCTCCCCTTTCTTTACCTTTTTACTCCACAAACCTATAAAAATATACGCACCAAACGCAATAAAACTAGAACTCAAAAATAGATACGAGGGGTAATACTCATAGATGTATCCTGAGAGCATCGCTCCACTTAAACCACCTAAACCATAGCCCATACCCGAAAAAAGTTGCTGCGCGAGTGATTTGTTTTTGTAAAGGTGAAAAAGGTAACTAATGGCTGCTGAGTGAAAGAGTGCAAAACTCAAAGCATGTAGCGATTGTGCAAAAAAGAGTACGGGTAAATTTGTAGCAAATGCAAAAACTAAAAACCAACGAAGTGTAGTGGCAAGCATAGTAAAGCGTATAATATTAAGCAAATTTCCATAGAGCAGTTTTGCTTGAAAGAAAAACATAATTATCTCAATAAATACGCCAAAGCTCCATAAATAGACCGTCATATTCAGGCTAATACCGTGGTCAGTTTCATAGATAGTAAAAAAATTATAAAAAGAGCCAAAACTCATCTGCACAAGTACCAAACCAAGCCACAATTGCCAATCTTTTATGATACTAATGTTCTCATTTTCACTCTTTTTTATAACTCCTATCTGCTCTTTAGAAGAGAGCTTCTCTACTCTAAACGCAACGAGTGCAGTAAGAAATGTAAGTGCTAATAAAAAATCAAGAGCAATGTATGCAGAACTTAATAATTTCACCAAAACAAGAGCGACAACAATAAATCCGACAGAACCAAAAAGTCTTGACTTTCCATATCGCTCTTTACCTATGGAGCGTAGAGCAATGGTCTCCACAAATGGCAAAATAAGACTCATACCTATGCCCATCGCTATATTTGAGCAAAGAAGTGCATAAAAATGATGCAAGGAGAAGAAAAAAGAGAGAACACTCAATACAACTAAGAGAAGTGAAGCTTTAAAAATGGTTGTACTCAGAGTAAGCCCACGCATAAATAAAAATGGAAGCACAAAACGCACAAGAGGAGCAGCAGCAAAGATGATGCCTATTTCACTCGCTCCATAGCCTACACTACTTAAAACTTTTGGTAAAAAAATAATATAAATCCCGACAATAGAGAAGTAAAAATAGTAAAAAAGTGATAATAGTTGAAACATAAATGCAAATATAGCATTATTTATAATAATTTATGTTAATATCTTTACATTATTTTTTTGAAAGGAAGAATCTGATGTTATTAGAGATGAAAGAGAATGACTTCATTGTATCTAAAACAGATACAAAAGGTCGACTGACTTATGTCAATGAGATATTTATGACTATGGCAGAGTACACAGAGAAAGAACTACTGGGTAAACCTCACAATATAGTTCGCCACCCTGATATGCCAAAAACTGTTTTCAAACTGCTTTGGGATCGTATTCAAAACAAAGATGAAATTTTTGCCTATGTTATCAATAAAACAAAAAATGGTAACGGATACTGGGTCATTGCCAATGTTACGGCTTCAACAAATGACAGAGGCGATATTATTGGTTACTATTCAGTAAGAAGAAAGCCAAAAGAGAGTGCTCTTGAACTCATTAAACCTCTCTATGACAAAATGCTTCAAGCTGAACGCAGCGGTGGAATTGCTGCTGGAGAGAAAGTGTTAAACGATTTACTATTTGAAAAAGGAGTCTCATATGATGAATTTATCATCTCTATTCAAAAATAAACAGGCACTTCTGCTTTTTGTAACACTACTAGGTGCTTCAATATATGCTCTCGTAGTTGCAAGTTATATTTTTGCTATCATTTTATTTGTGCTTTTGCTTATCTCTTTGTTTATGCCTTCAGATGCAGGAGCAGTAAAATCAACAGGCCTAATACATACAATGAAAAAAGTTGTAGATGCTGCGGCACAAGGTAACCTTGAGGGACGTATTACACACATCCCAGAAGATAATTCTGAAATATCAGCCTTTGCATGGTCTATTAACAATATGTTAGACCAGACAGAAGCCTTTATGCGTGATGCAACAACTACTATTGAAGCTGCTTCAAATGGCAAAACATATAGAGTCTCCTTTCCACAGGGTCTTCATGGAATCTATAACTATGCATCTTCAAAAGTGAATGCTGCAATCACTTCCATTGCAAGCGGATATGAGACAAAAATGCTCGGCGAACTCTCTGCACAATTTACAAAACTTGGTGGTGGTGTAGCACGAGGACTTGGAATTTTACAAACAGACCTACTACAGTCCTCTGATAATGCAAAGGCAATTGTAGATGTATCGGCACAAACAGCAGACCAAGCTGCTGAAAACCTCTCTAATGTTGTAGATATTACACAAAGACTCTCTACTCTCGTTGAGCTTATTGCCTCTTCACATGAGGGAATTATTAGCCTTGAGGGACGCTCTCGTGAAATTTCTGAAGTTGTAGGGCTCATTAAAGATATTGCAGACCAAACAAATCTTCTTGCATTAAACGCAGCCATAGAAGCTGCTCGTGCAGGTGAACATGGTCGTGGTTTTGCCGTAGTTGCTGATGAAGTTCGTAAACTTGCAGAGCGTACACAAAAGGCAACAAATGAGATAGAAATCACCATCTCAACACTACAACAAGAGGCAAACGATATGCGTGGAAACTCTGATGAAATAAGTAACATCGCACAAGAGTCAAACTCTGCCATCAATGAGTTTGAAAATGCCTTTACAGAGCTTAACTCACTAGCTAAAGGCTCAAATACTGTTGCAATCAGACTCCAAAACCGTCTCTTTACAACACTTGTCAAAGTTGATCATATTCTCTTTAAATCAAAAGCTTACTCTTCAGTACTTTCACAAGACAAAAATGCAGAGTTCCCTGACCACCTTAACTGTCGTCTTGGAAAATGGTATCAAGGTGCTGGTGCAGAGCGCTTTGGTAAAACACCATCATTTAAAGCCATGGATGCAGCTCATTCAGTTGTACATAATAGCGTCTTTAAGAATATGGTTTTCGTACATGATGGTACGGTTCTTAAGTATGACCATCCTCAACAAATTACACAAAACTTTACAATAATGGAGGACTCATCCCTTAAACTATTTAGTGAACTTGATGCAATGTTGGATGAATATGAGGAATTACGAAAAGAATAAGTAGTATTTACCAAACATTAACTTATAATTATTATAATTTCAGCATCTCAATTATGTTTTCCCCCTTTCATAAGAAGAGATAAATACTCCTATAAATTTTTAAAACAGCTGGGTTTTCCCCCTTTTTACTCTCAGCTGTTTTTCTTCCTAACTTTTTCATTCAAACTTATGCTAAACTTCTTTTATGAAAATTATTCTCTCTACACTTAACTCAAGATTTACTCATAGTGCCATTGGACTTCGTTATATCTATGCAAATATGCAAGAACTTCAAAGTGATACAACAATTTTAGAATTTAGCATTAATGATGCTATACAGACTATTGCCGAAAAGCTTTTACATAATGCTCCAGATGTCATAGGGCTGGGGGTTTATATTTGGAATGCTTCTCATATTCGTGAGCTTATTCACATACTTAAAAAAGTATCTCCCCAGACTATTGTCGTTCTTGGTGGTCCAGAAGTAACCTACCTGCCGTTTCGTGTCAATTATGATGATGCAGATTACATCATTCAAGGTGAGGGAGATTTAGCCTTTTACAACTTATGCAAAAACATCATCTCAAAAACGCCACAAGAGCGCATAAGCAGAATGAGCCTGCCAAATTTAAAAGAGATAAAACTTCCTTACAAATACTACACAGATGATGACATCAAAAACCGTTATATATATGTGGAAATTTCTCGTGGTTGTCCTTTTGAGTGTGAGTTTTGTCTCTCCTCTATGGATGAAAAAGTACGTGCTTTTAATCTTGATGAAGTATTAAATGAGTTTGAAATACTTTGGCAGAGAGGGGCTAGAAACTTTAAATTTGTAGATAGAACTTTTAACTTAAATATGAAATCAGCTAACAAAATTTTAGACTTCTTTTTAGCAAAAGAGCCACCATATTTTGCTCACTTTGAAGTTATACCCGACCACTTTCCAGCTTCACTTAGAGAAAAAATTCAACGCTTCCCTCATGGAGCCTTGCAACTTGAAATAGGCATACAAACACTCAATCTTGAAATAGCAAACAACATCTCAAGACAACTCAAACTTGATAAAATAAAAGAGAATATTAAATTTTTAGAGAATGAAACGACGGCACATATTCATCTTGATTTAATTGTAGGTCTTCCAGGAGAAAGCCTAGAGAGTTTTGGAGCAAATCTTGATGAGTTAATGCAGATGAGTAGTTGTGAGATACAAATAGGCATACTCAAAAAACTCTCAGGAACACACATCACACGCCATGACATTACTCATGGTATGGTCTATAGCGATATTCCTCCTTATGATATTTTAAAAAATTCCAATCTTAGTTTTGAAGATATTCAGATTATGAAACGATTTTCACGATTTTGGGATTTGTTTTACAATAGCGGCAACTTTAAAAGCTCTCTACATCTCCTTTGGGATGAAGAGAGTGAAAAGCCACAAGTCTTTAAAAATTTTTACGCTTTTGGTTTGTGGATATATGAGAAGACAGATTCTACTTGGAAAATCTCACTCCAAAGACAAGGTGAACTTCTTTTTGACTATCTCAGCGGAGTTAAAAAACTCGAAGCAGAAATCATCGCAGATAAAATGCTTAGTGATATGATGAAACTAAAGGGTCGTGCAATTCCAAGCTACCTTAAACCCTATGCAGTAAATTTTCAGCTAAATGCAAAGCTAGGAACTTCTGGTTTTAATAAAAGGCAAAATATTTAAGTTTTATATGTTAAAATGTTTGAAGTTAATATAATAGAAAAATTAAAGGGGAGCAGTAATGTTTGGATGCAGTGCAAAGATAGAAAAGCTTGAAAAAGCCTACAAAGAGAGAATAACAGGTCTTGAAGAGGAAAACACTTCACTAAGAAATCAAATTCATCAACTTCAATCAACTCAAAATGTCATAAAATCAGAAGATACACAAGATAATCGTCTTGAAAATATTGTTATCAACAGTTATAGTAGTGGTACACATTTCCTACAAGGAACTATAGAAGAGAACCTTGAGAAACTTGAAGAGATAAACGAGCTTAATGCAAAAACAAACAATAGAATGATAAATATCAATAGCCAAACGCAGGAGATCTCTTCTACTATTGAAAACATTCAAGAACATGCAAATACTCTTGGAGATGATTCAAATTCACTTAACGATAGTGTAATGTCAATTGCAGAGATTATTAACCTCATTAAAGACATTTCAGATCAAACAAACCTTCTTGCACTAAACGCAGCTATAGAAGCAGCACGTGCAGGTGAGCATGGTCGTGGATTTGCCGTGGTTGCTGATGAAGTAAGAAAACTTGCAGAGCGTACACAAAAAGCAACTCAAGAGGTAGAGATAAACATTAATGGTCTTAAACAAAACTCTAACTCTATGATGGAAATCAGCAACACATTTGCCGATGAGACAGGTAAAGTGATGGAAATTCTTGATATCTTTGGTGAAAATATCTCTATGGTTGTACAAAACAGTAATGAGATAAAAGCAAAAACAGAAAACCTTACAAATGAGTTTAATGTAAGTAATGGAAAAATCGACCATATCGCACTCAAAATCATCGCTTACAAAGCTATTATGGCAAAAGAAGAAGTAAGCATAGCAGATGAAAATAGCTGTCGCTTTGGCAGATGGTTCGCTCAAGTCTCATCAACGCTCATGAAAGGAAACTCACATATAGCAAGCATATCAAAACATCATGCAACGGTCCATCAAGGTCTTAAATCAGCAATGAAAGAGGCAAAACAGGGTGACTTAAACGCAGCACTTGACTTGCTCGAAAAAGTAGAACATTCAAGCGAGGTAGGCTTTGAAGAGTTACTCACTGCAGTACAAGAAGCAACTGCAAAAAACAAATAGTTTACAAAAGCTAAACTCTTAAACTCCTCTGGAGTTTAACCCCTTTGTGAGTGCATCATTTATCTCTTTAATGTACTCAGGATTCTTCTTCTCTAACTCTTTATCGAAGTCAATTATGAGGTCTTTATTTGTATTTGGATGCCTACATAAACGCAGTAAAACTTCTGAGTATTTATCAAATTCTGGATTGACTCTAATTCCTAATTTATTTGGAATGGTTCCATGATATTTTAAAATAAGCGCAAGTGTCTCTTGCAGTTCTTGAGTAGTTGCTTGTTTATTTCGCACACTTTTTATAAGAGTATTCCAGTCATATTTTGGTTTTGGAGGTGTTGGCGAAGTATAACTCTTTTTCTTCTTTTGTTTTTTACTTTTGTTTTTGGATGTATAAATAAAAAACAAAAGTAATACAACAAGTATTGCGCTAAGCCCTGCTATTGATTTTACTAAAAGGAGTATATCCATTATTTACTGCTCCATGATTTTCTTGAGTATCTATTAAAAAATAAATGGTAAAAAACGCTTTGTTTTTTTCATATATTCAATATAAGCAGGACTATGACATTTCCAAAGGCTCTCTTCATAAAACATTTTTATAAACATAGTCACAAAAAGTAAAATATAAAGAGCTAGTTCATAATATGTGAAGTAGATAACAACAATACCAAACATACCTATAAGAACCGATAAATACATAGGATGACGAATATAAGCGTAAATACCAGTTGTTACAAGTTCGCAATTTTCTTTAATGGCAGGACGGATGTTAAAATTATCACTTTTATGCTCATAAATTCCTAAAAGACCTATAACTAACCCTACAAGAGTAATAAAAATTCCAACATAAGGATGCTGTGTTTGTGTGTCTAATGGTAAAACCATCAAAAATATGAAAAAGAACTGTAACCCTACTAAAATCCTACTTATCATATGCTATCCTGCTTTTTTATTGTTATTATACTTGAAAACACAACAAAAGTAAGTGAAGTCAGCACTGTTACAAAAATAATAGCATAACCAGTAGGTAGATCAAAGTAATATGAGCCGACAAGTGCAAGTAAAACGCCCAAAGAGCCAAAGAGCGTTGCAAAGCCAAACGCTGGCATCTTTTTCTGCATAAGTCCTGCATAAGAGGGAGCTATAAGAAGTGAAAAAACCACTAAAACACCTGCTGATTGTACAGATGATGTTACAGTCACAGCAAGCATTGTAAAAAATGTAAACTCTTTTAGTGCTGCGTTTAAACGAGGATAGATAACAAACATAACAAACGCAACAGCTCCATAAATGACTAAACTTTTGTACAACTCATCACTTGAAGTAAAAAGAATATCTGCCGCACTTAGTTTTGAGAAAAGTTCCGTTCCCTCTGCACTTTGCGCTAAAATAAGCATAATGGAAGAGATACCAAGTGCATACAAAAGCCCTATAAATGCCTCTATTTTTTGCACCTTTTTTGTTGCCCAAGTAATGACAAGTGCTGCAAAAAAAGCAAATAAGAAGGTCATGGCACTTTGGTAATGAGAATGCATAAACGCAACACTTATTGCCATTCCTATGGCAGCGATCTGCCCAATGGCAAGGTCAGTAAAAATCACACCCCTCTTAATAATTTCAAGCCCAAAAACGGTGTGAATAAAAACCAAAGCAATGGCAAGCACAAAGGCTGGCCATAAAAGTTCTACTATTTGCATATTCTGTTTGCTATTTTATTGTAGAACTCTTGGAGAGTTTTTGAACCATCAGCTCCTAAATCATGAGGAATAATGGCAACTCTTGCACCTGTTTTAGCTGCTATAAATTTCGCTGTTTTTCTTTCATGATAAACATCTTGTAAAATTGTTTTTACCCCATTCTCACGCATAGTTTGAATGAGTGCTAAAGTATGTCTTGAACTTGGTGCGATTCCTGGAAGTGGCTCAATAGTACCATAACTTTTGATGTTGTACTCTCTTAAAAAGTAGTTAAAGAGTTCATGATACTGCACCACTTTTTTTGTTTTACACATCTGCATATTTGCATCATATTTTGTAAGATATGCTTGCCACTCTTTTGTAAAGTTTGCAAGATTTGTTTTGTATGCTGTTTCATGAGAAGGGTCAATCTGCGCGAGTTTTTTCTCTATAGCTTTTGCCATAATAAGTACAACATGAGGGTCAGTAGAGTAGTGAGGATTTCCTTGAGCATGAACATCTCCAAATGCACGAGAAACAGAAGTTGGAACATCTATCATATGCACAAAATGAGACATATCTAAAAAGCCTTTTGCTCCATTTCTAATCTTAGGATTGTTTGCATTTCTTAAAAGTGGTGGCAGCCAACCAAGCTCTAGCCCTCCACCATTCATAATGAGCAAATCAGCACGACGAAGTTTAGAAAGAAGTGAGGGTTTTGGAACAATAAAGTGTGGGTCATATTTTGGACTTCCAAGCACAACAACTTTTACATTATCGCCACCTATTTTTTTCGCTACTGCTCCAAGTGTAGAGTAAGTTGTATCGACATTTACTCGAGCAAATGCAAGCGTTGTGAGTAACACTGTTAGTAAAGCTATCTTTTTCATATTTTCTTCCTAATAATCATGTGCGCCATGTGCGCCTGCTGCAATGTTAAGGCTTAACATTACTGTATTTATATCTTTTCGCTCACCTGCAATCACTTTTGTTCTGTCATAACTATAACTCAAACGCAGTCGTGACATTGGAAAAGGTTTGTACTCAAGCATTGCCGTATATTTATCCAAATTACTCGTATTTACACCATTATATGCCGATAAATCAACATCATTTTTCGTAATGGCATCGTAACGCACACCACCAGAGTAGTTGTTGTTATACTGATAGAGGAGTTCACTGTAAAGCCCTGCCTGTTTGTTTGTTGTTGTACCTATATCTTTATTACGCTGCAAGTATTCACTCTGCCAAATAAGAGAGCTATACGCACCAAGCTGATCACGCATTGTTAAATCAGCACCGTAAACATTCGTTGCGTTTGTCGTTGTGTTTTTTCCATGTGCGAGACTCACCCCACCTAAAATAGAGAGGTCATCTCCTACATCTATACTTGATTTCACATACCCAACATAGAGGTTATTTTCCTCGGTATCTCCAAAACTTCTCTCATTTGTTCCCTGCATCGCCTCAATACCTGCCATAATGTAAGTATCTGTTGGTGCGACCCATTGAAGTTGTATTCCTGCATCACTAATGCCATCTGGTCCAAAAAGTGCCTTGTAGATTATAGGCTGATCATCAAAATGCCAAGCGTGTTGGTGCTTTGAGTTGATACGCCCAAAATCACTTTTAAATTTTCCTGCTTTTATTCGTAGGGCATAAGGTAAAGATGTTGTTTGTATATACGCTTCACCTATTTCAAATGCATTTGGATGCAGATGAAACATAGCAAAGGCATCAAAATAGGGATCAACTGATGAATGCATTGCCACTTCTGCATAGTTTAGATTAAAACCTCTGTTTTTATTAAAAGGAAGTTCGGCATCACCTTTGTCAATAAATCCTGGAATTGCCATCTTACTATACGCAGTATTGTTCACATCACGACCAACTGCCGACATGTTTAAAATAAGTGCAATGTCAGGCAGATAGGCATTTTGTGAAAAAGATGCACTTGTATTGAGTGTACCTTGACTCTTTTGTGAAAGCATATCAAGCTGCGTTTGCAATTTTTCTATTGCCACTTTTTGTTTTTGTAGTTGTACTTGTGTTGCATTTGTATCTGCATTAGCAAAGAGAGATGCACAAGCAAATAACGACAAACATACTGTTTTTTTCATTATTGTCTCCAAATTATTCTAATATTTTTATTGTTGTGAAAATTAGGAGAGGTGTGGAGGCGCTCTTGCGTTTAGAGGATTGAAGAATTTTTTAGCTGTAAGATTCTCTAGCTCTGCGACAATAGCTTCATGAAAAATTTCAAGTTCAGAGAGATAAACAACATCCACAGGCGTATCGGCATTTGCCATACCCGCCTTAATGGTACATATTTTACAATCATTATGTTGCTTAAGGTCATTATGATGGTGCATACTCCCAAGCAGGGTTGCCACAAGGAAGATAATGCTGAAATATTTTCTTAAAAAGCTATGTTTCATAGAGAAATTTTATCATAATTGCTATAAATTTCAGATGATTTTATTATGGTCGTAACTCTTTTATAGGCTCTTTGCCTTCCATTGGAATTGTCACTATTTTTTTAGCATTTAAGTTCATCTTATTTAAGTCCACCATTCTGATTTGAGAATTATTATAAGTACGGAAGTAAAACTTTTTCGCTTTTAAATCACTAGCACTTGTCCATGTTGTAAAGTCTGCAATGATATTTCCATGTTTATCTTTATGTGGTTCTCTTGCAGAACCCTTTGGAATGTCAAAGTTGTTAAGAATATGAAATGCCTCAATCACGGTCTCTTTTCCATTAGATGTCGGAAGAATTGATGTTGTAAATGCAACAGCTCTTACAAAACGAGACGGTGGCGTGAAATCACCAGGAAGTCCGACCATACCAGCACCCATACCAAAAGGTTTGAGCTCAATACCGCCAACTTTTCTTGTCTTAGGCTGTGTAGCACCCAGATTTGGATAATTTCTAAGATTTGTCATATGCCAATCAAATGAAGGAGAGTTTGTCAAAACACCAAGTGGATTGTCAAACACATGCAATTTTCCTTTTAAGTATTCGATGACGATACTTTTACCCTTTGCATCTGTTACTATAAAATGTACAGGTGGTACAAATCCCCACTCTTTAAATACAACTGCTGGAACAACAATATTTTTAATGTTCTTTTTTACCTCTTGAGTCGTTGCAAAATTTTCAAGTATGTATGAACCTAACTCCCATACTGCAATAGTATTTTTTGCATCACTCTTTTTATAAGGCATATAGACAGCTGTCGTTGGATGATAAAATAGTCCCATAGAGAGACCTTTTTCATTGAAGCCATCAAAAATCCAAGGCACTCCTGAACCATTTGCACCAATAGACGCATACTTAGATGTCCACTTCTTCCCATTTTTGCCATCTGGCGTAGTTCCCTGACGTTTGTATCCACGAGGAACAACTAAAACATTTGAACCTAAATCCACTGCAAACTCCAAAGTACGTGCATGAATAACACTTCCGTCTTTGGCTGTTAGAGTAATCCCTGTACACGCATCACTCGCTGTTGTAAACATAGTTGCTGCTAGAGCAAAACTCGCTATATATCTTTTGAACATTTTTTATCCTTTTTTTTGTTTTAATAAGCTATTGTTGCTTCTTTCCATGATAAATCACACCTAAAACCTTAATATCTTTTATGTGCATTGGTTTCACTTTCAAAGGATTCTCCTCTAAAAGTGTAAAATTAGCTACTTTTCCTACTTTAATAGAACCCATATCTTTCTCAAGACTCAATGTTCTTGCTGCGTTTATAGTGATACCTTTAAGTGCTGTATAGGCATCAATTCTTTGGTCTTGTGAAACAAAATGACCACCACTGGTCATTCGATTCACGGCTGTCCATACAAGAGTTAATGGCTCTAATGGTGCCATCCCAAAGTCAGAGTGCAGGGAAAAAGATATATTTCTATCAGCAAGCAGTTTCATAGGCACCATATTTTCTGCTCTCTTTTTACCAAGTCCATACTTTGAATATTTATCTGTCAATGCCCAAAGATAGTAAGGATTTACTGAGCCTTCTATGCCAAGTTCTTTCATCTCATCAGCTTGGCTTTTTGTAAAATAACCAAGATGATGCAGAGTAAGTTGATGGTTTTTACGAGGGTGGCGTTTCATCATCTCTCTAGTAATGTCTATACATCTTTGAATACCTAAATCTCCGTTGGCATGGATATGAATCTTATACCCCTTGTCCCAGTAAAAGTTCATCTGCTCTTTAAAAAGTTTCAAAGGTGTCATCCACTGCCCTTTAAAACCATCACTATAACCACCTTTCATCTGCATAGCAAGTGAATAAATAGCACCATCGGCATAGAGTTTTACCTCTTTAGGCAGCATTTTAATGTTTTGCGTATCGTACTTGGAAGCTTTTTGCATCCACTCATACGCTTTTTCATTTGACTTGACATTGGCATTATAGAGTTGTGTACCATTAAGAACATTATAAACATCATAAGGAGGATTTTTATCCATCTCCCCTTTGAGCATACTGTATTCCATTTTAAAGTTAGACTCTGGAAACCCCTGTTCTGCTACTGTTGTAATACCATTTTGTGTAATAAGTATGCTCATATCATGTAAACCTTTTTTATAACGCGAAGGGTTTATCAAAAATGGAGCAATACGAGGTACAAGCGCCAACCAGCCACCTTCAAAGAAATGACCCCGTTCAAATTCCACTTGTTCATTCCCTTTGTAATCTTCCTCTTTGACTTTCATCAGTTTCATTGCAGCATCATTAAGAAAAGCTTCATGGAATGAGCGGTGAATAACCACTACAGGTGTATTGGGAGCGAGTTTATTGAGCATATTTCTGTTTAAGTCGCCATGCCACAGTTGGTGATACCCCCAAACAAAAAGAACATGATCTTTACTGCCATATTTTTCTATACTTTTTTTGAGCCTTTTTAAGTAAGCTTCATGCCCACTAACACCTTTTTTAAGTCCTTGGGGTACTTTCCAATCGTGAGGAGCAATAATATCTCCTCCTAAAATTATCGCAGCAATGGAAGGATGCACATGAGGTTCAATAAAACCAGGCATCATCGTTTTTCCCTTAAGATCAATACCTATAGTTTTCCCTGGGAAATTTTTAAATGCAGCTGCCTCATCTCCAGCATAGATAATTTTACCATCTCTTACAACCACGGCTTCAACATAGTTAGGTTTAGCACCCTCCATTGTTAAAATATTGCCACCATAGTAAATGGTTTGAGTGCTTTTTGTTATATCAGCCCCAAAAAGAGTAAATCCCAAAAGGGCTATTACAACGACTAAAAAAAACTTTTTCATCCTATAACTTTCCAAATGGATTTTTAATGATAAAGTTTGCTTGAATCATAATGGTATCTTCAGATGTTATATAATCAGGCTTTATTATTGCTTTTTGGTACTCTGCCATAAGCTGCACCGGCATTGGTCCTATTTTTACCATTTTTCCAACTCCAAATGCTAGAGGCAGAGTGAGCTTGTTGCCACCTGAAGCTTTCCAGTTAACTGTAATATGCGGACTTGCACGAAGTTGCCATGCATGAGGAAGATTGTAGATAACAAAATACTGAATATCGGTATGATTTGCCATTTTAATACCATCCGTTCCATCATCGGCTATACCCCACCAGTGCTGTATGTGAGTTCCAATTGTAAAATCTTCATTTGCATAGAGTGCCAGTACTGTCGGTCCTGCCTGATACTGATGCGAAGCGATTGTCTTATGCTGTGATGTTGGGAAAATAAAAGTTGCCCCAATACCATAAGACCACCCTTTCATCTTCACTACACCGACACCCATAGGTAAGATTAAGTCACCTAATTTTGCTTCTCTATTTTTTCCAAACGCAGTGGCTTCCATAGGGTTATCAACATGAATACCATAACCCGTTGGTGCATCTATGTAAGTAAATACAGGTCGAGCAAACGCAGTCATACCATTTTTCAAAGGTATAGGTAACACAGGCTGAAAGAGTGTTGTATTTACATGGTCAGTACCTGATACATTAGTACCGAGTACATTCTTATCTACTTTAACTGTTGTGTAATTATTTTGAAACGATAAGTTCCAAATCTGTGCAAGAGGATTTGACATCTCTTTAGAGAGCTCCTCCATCGTTTTTTCTTTTGCACTCAGGGCTGTTGTGAGTAGTGAAACTGCCACAAATCCGCCTACAAGTAATTTTTTCATTTTTTTCCTTTTTTTTAATTTAATATGAATAACCTATGGCAAGCATAGTTTTAAAATCATTTTTTCCAGGCCTTGTACCATCATCAAATGTTGTCGGTGCTTCCACTCTGTCCCAAAAAAGTGAAAGATCAACACTCAAATCGCTAATGAGTTCTGTTTCCAAAGAGACTTCCATATGGTGTACATAACTTCCTGATGCTGTATTAACAATATACATATTGTAATTTAGTAAAAAGTCTACATCAGTTGTAATACTTTGTTTATATCTTGTATCTAAAAAAATAAGTGGTGTATCTGCTGTAGCATCTTCTCCTGACACTACCGTGTCAAAAGTTGTATGCTGATAACCAGAACCCATCGTAACGGACCAATCAATTGTATTTGTATAGAGTATATCATCACCAACTCCTACGCCTACAGTGTACTTACTTCGAATATTTTTAAAAGGATCTCTAATCGCTTCTAGCGAAGCTAAACGCCAATAAAAATGGTTTGTCTGATAGAGATCAAAAGTTCCTGTAAGTCTATTGTTATCTGTAGTTGTAGTATCGTTATCAATCTTTGTATATGTTGAGAGATAATCAGTTCTAAAACGAGTTAACGAAGTACGACGCTCAGCACTTGCTTTTCCTGTAATTGTTACCTGTTGTGTATTTCCACTTAAGATATCTACACCTACAAAAACATTTGCACTCCAATAGTTACTCTCCTTGGCTTCTCCTGCAAAAACAGATGAAATACTATTACTTGGAATTGACTTCGTACGTCCATCATTAAGAGTAATAGTAAATCTACCATTTTCAAAACTTAGCTTTCCAGTCACTTCCTTGTCTTGTTTTAAACTACTTACACTTTTCAGATTTTTCAGTTGTCTCAAATTTGGCATCTTTTTGTTAAGACTTACAGTAGATTTTCCCTGAGTGATGAGCTGTTTGACATCACTTACATCAAACTTAACAAGACCAAACTCTTCACTGTCAAACTCCATTTTTCCGGAATACATTCCTTTAAAACTCCCTCGAATCCACTCGCCGGATTGAAGCTCCATCCAGTCTGATTTTGCCTCTTTTGGCACCTGCGCATTTTCTAGGTACTCTGCTTGTCCATAAGTAAACAGAAGCATTAAAAGTAATACTATTTGTTTCATTTATCTCCCTTATATAATTTGATCATCTATATTATCATTTACCTTTACAAGAACAGTGGAATCATTTGTATTCGTATAGCTTGTATACGTTCCATCACTGCTTCCTTTCTCCCAACCATCAGAGCTTGAAAAACTCACTTTATCATTTATGTCATTACCTTCTATAGTTAAGGTATTATTCGTATCAGTAGAATTAAGGACATCACTTAAACTTAAAGTTCCCAAATCATGATCACCTTTAACACTCAAGTCTATCGTCTCAATGTTACTGAGTTTCGCAAAATCAACACTTACACTATCAAAGATAATGATTCTGTCATTTCCAGCACCACCATCAATGGCATTAGTATCGTTGTAGCCAAGTACATCATCATCTGCAGTTGCACTTATGCCACTCTCATCAATTGTTCCATCACCTTTAAAAGTTAAAGTAGCACCGTTGACATCTTCATATACATTTGTAGCACCCTCTTGTGCCCAGACATTATCTCCTTTATTTTGAATGTTGATTGTATCACCTGTATCACTCTCGATTGTAAGAGCATCTCTAGCGTCTGTCATCGCCTCGACATCTGTAGAGTTAAGTGTTATAGTATGGTCACCATGCTCTGTTAAATCAAGTCTCTCTACATTTTTAGTGAGCGTATCATCTAAGGCAGTAAAGTCTATGCCTGTGTTGTTCCAATCTGTTCTAAAGAGAAGAGTATCATCTCCTGAACCTCCCTCTGTTCCTTTAAGGTCAAAGAGTAAAATATCATCCTCAGCACTGTGTGGTTGCTGCGTTATTGTCATTGTGAAAGTATCTGATGTTACAGCCGATGTATCTGCATTACTCTTTTCAACTGTACTGAGCCCAACTGTTACATCTCCACTAAAGTCATTTTGCATAACACTTAGTTGTTTGATGCTGTTGTAATCTACAGCAAGAGAATCTATGGTATAAATATCATTTCCAGCATCATAACTCACAACACTCGAATCAAGCTCAACACCGGACAATTTAAAGACAGCATAGTTTCCAAGCCCTTGAAGCGTTACTTTTAGCGATTCTGAGCCATCTGTATCTTTAACCAAAGCGTTAAAAATAAAATCGATATCTTCGCCTTCAACACCCTTAATATCTTCTGCGTTTACACTTTGAAGATCATCAGCAACAGCATTGATCTGAAGTTGTACATCCTGAGTTGAGAATATAATAGTTCCCATATCATCAACACCAGTTACAAGTTTGATTGAATCAAGTAAATCCCAACCAGCTGTCGGTGTTGATGTAACCCCACCAACATCTTCAGGAGCTTTAAGCCAAATCTGAGGGATACTACCTGAAGCATCTATAGCCCAAGAGTTATTTCCACTTGCATCTACACCTAAGTTGTCTGCTAAAACTTGAGAACCATCTGCCCCAACATAAACCAAATAACCTACAGGTACACCAGAGAGCATCAAACTTGTAACTTCTTCAGTTGGATCATCAGAGCTAAGGGTATTAAACGAATTTCCTGAACTATCAGTTAATTCTATAAAGGTATCTTCATCACCTACTATTTTTACATCGCCACTGCTTGCTAATCCATCTGCGACAGGATTGACATCAAACGCAACATCACCGCTTACTGTTTTTGCTGCTCCTGTATCACCATTTTCTAAAACATCAACACTGTAAGTAAGTTTTACATGTCCAGCTATATTGTCATTAAGTTTAAAAACGACATTATTAATATCTGCTTTTGGCACACTGACGGAATCTCCAACATTGAGATCATGCCATGTAGCACCATTGTCCCAAGAGATTTGACCATTGAGTTGCTCATCACTTCCATCTGCAACAATGACACCAATGTTATCTGGAGAGTTATTGGTAATAGTATAGTCAGATTGAACACTTAAGTAAGGATTATCCACAGAGTCTATAGCAATGTCAATATTAAATGTTCCATCTTCATTGGCGATGGTTGAGGAGTGTGTCGTCCCATCTTCATCTATAAAGTCAAAAGTCGTATCGAGTGTAATGTCATCAGTTACAGGTTGTACATTCCCTACATAATCCAAACTCACATCATCAGAGAATCCACTTTGTGTATACGTTGTTAATGTTGCTGTGAACTTGAGTGGTCCCTCATCAAACACATTCTCTGTATCACCTTGTGCTCTATCATGGTTTTTATTGTAATCAAGATCAGGAGTGATTATGAGCTTATCTAAAGCGGCTTGTATATCTGTCTCCCCGACTGCCCCCTGATAAGTCCAAAATGTTGTACCGCTCGATGAGTCTTCCTGCCATCCGCTTACCGTCGCATTTTCAAAACCTTCAACCGTAATAGAGAAGCGTTTATAAGTTACATCTTCTCCATCATCAATTCCTGAGACACCATTATATGTTGCATTTGGATTGTTACCAACCTTACTATCATCAATGGCAAAGTTTATCAAATCTCCTAATTTTGTAGGGGTATCTTCAACTATAACATCACCCTTATCAGTGCTATTCCATTCTAAAATATCTATTGGTACTTCAGTAGGTGTCGATGGATTATAAGCAGTATCATCTATATGAATATTTACCGCATCATTTACAGCACTTGCCGTGCCATCAACATTGATAAAACTCACTTTAATATCGCCACCAACTTCATGTCCAGTATACTTAGCATCTCCATAAGCAAATGGGGAGAGAATATTCAACACTAAGTTATAGTCAGTTCCATCAGCATCTATAGTCATAGCATTACCATCTGAATCTTTTGGATTATCAATATACCAGATACCTGTATATACTCCAGGATGATCTGGGTCTTCAATATCTCCAGCATATCGTCCACCCTCTATACCTACTCCTTTAGGAACACCATCGATTCTAATACTTTGTATCTGCTCTGAAGCATCAGCGTCAATACCATTTGGTTTGTTGCCTGTTGCAGGGTCAACCTCATCAGGCATATTGACACCATTTATCTGTATATCAATGCTGAGTTGTGTATCACTCAGTACTTTTACGCTCATATCATCCTGCGTACCATCACCATTGAGATCAAGATTTACATTTGATATATCTGTAGTGCCATCATCGTCGCTGTCTGTGATGCTTGTTCCCTGAGCATCTATATCATCAGTGATTGGCGAGAGATTCATTGTGTAAATCGTTGTCTCTTGAGGAGAGATATTTTCAAGAGTTTTGCCATCTGCATCGATATAATCCATAAATGTGTATTTCGTCTCAAAACTAGTGTCTGTACTTGTACCTAAGTCAGGGTTGTATTGCACATAAAGGTTATTAAACGCTCCATTTTCAAGTTTATAGTAGTCATCTCCATCAATCGTCTCTTTCGAGATGTTAGCATTTGAGCTCACAGCATTTTCTAAAGTAGTATAGTCTGTTCCATCAAAAAGAGTAAACTCTTTACTCTCAACATCACTAACTTTAATCCACACCTCATAAAGTGTTTCAGGGTTTCCGTTATCATCGACTGCTGGATTTGTTAGATTAAAGGCTATTGGAGTAAGTGTATCTTCATTAACATCAAGTGTATCAATTGCGATTGCCGATGTATCTTCCGCTTTTGGAGTCACTAAAATCTTCACATCATCAAACAGAGATGTTTTGGAATCTCCATCATTTTCAGTTGTGACATACTGTACTTTAAAATCCACCTCTCCACTATAGTGTTCAGGCACTACTACTTTTATATTACCACTTTGCAACTCAGCAAGCGTAAATGTATAGACTCTATCACTCCCTGTTCCATTGACAAGCACAGCACCCTGCAGATCAAACTGCTCATCCAATCCAGTCACAGTAAGGTTTACTGTTTCTGTTGCAACAGAGGTATCAGCTACGGGTGAGACATCTACTGCGTTTGAGTCTAAGTTATCATAAGAGTTCAGCTGTGATGGATCTTTATAAATATCTTGAAGGTCTATAAGTACACCCTTTCCTGAAGCATCAGAATCTTCTGCCACAACGGCATTGTAGGCACCACCACCATCGTAACGCTCTGTTACATCAAATTTATCTCCATTTGCTTGTTGTGTATCTACTGCTACATCATAAGTTTTAAATTCATTATTTACAACACTGTCTGCCACACCTTTTATTACGACAGTAATAGCCACAGGGTCTGAAACATCTCCCGGTACTGTAATTACCGTACCATCTTCTAAAGTTGTTGTATCAACTATCTGTCCACTTACTTGCAGTGTTATATCTTCATTGGAGTTATGTGGTGGTATTAAAAATGGAGGAGTTACCGGATCAATATCTTGAATATCAACTTTAAAAGTACCATCTCCATTGTCTGTAGATATTATGCCATCAGATGAAAAATCACTACTGGAATTTGCATAGACAATATGCCCTTTAACATAAATAGCGGCATCTTCTGGTATTTTATCAAGTGTGATAGTAAAAGTTTCAGAGCTGTCACTGTCTGAAGTTTTTAAAACACCATTAAGCGGAATGCCCTTTATAGCTGAGAGTGCATCTATAGTTCCATCAGCATATCTTCCTGCATCCTCAAGTCCGCTGAGGTTGTTTATGCTTACACTTGGATTCACTTCAGGTACAGGGTTTACATTTATAACAAGTGTTGAGACTGTAGAGTTTTCGATACTTCCAGGACTATCAGAAGGATCTTCACCCAAATCCTGATTTTGTACATAGGTATCTACTTTAAAAGTTCCGGAAAAGTCTTGCGCAGCTTTGATCTCAACCGTATCTAAAAATTCTAAAGGAACCCTCACTTCACCCGTTCCAGAAAACTTCATAGTTACATCAGAGCTACCATTGTTATATTTTAAAAAAGTATCACCACTAACAGCAATCTCATTGGCTCCATCAAAATATTTTGCATTGGTAAAAACTACAAAAGTCTCTTCACTTCCATAAGGATTCGTAGTTCCATCTTCATTGACAAGAGCATCTTCATTAGCTACTTCAAGCTTATAGTCTGCATCTGCATTGTTAAGATCAAAGTAAGTATCTTCTTCAGCAAGAGTTGTATAAATATGTGCACTCACAGGTGTTATATCATCACCTTTTGGTGCTGCTGTATCACTTGTATCAGTTTCACTTACAGGATTTACTTTTACTACAACATCAATAGGTGTTGTTGTAGATGTATCTGTATGAAGATCACCATCATTATCATCTTCATCTTTTGTTGTCATACTCACGTGAAGTGTAATGTCTTTCGAGGAGTGTGCAGGAGGTTGCATGGTGTATTGCTCTATTTTAGAAGTATCTCCACCCACAATATCTACTGTAACACTTCCATTGCTTACAGCTACTTCTTGTCCATTTTCATCAAATAGTTTTGCATCAGAAGGAATGCCTGTTATAGTAACAGAGGTGACTTTTTCGAGTCCTGCAGGTGTTGAGAGCGGTCCATCTTCATTTGTGAAACTAAGATTAAGAGGTATTTTTGTGTCTTCATCACCTACAGATCCCGTCGTAGTAACTGTAATATCATTTGCAATAGGCAAGACTGTTGCATCCACAAAGTCACTTGCCGATTTTACAACATCTGTAGCAGGAGTAGAGTCACTGTCTGTATCATGCACATTTACAGTCACCTTAAGATCTTTAATGTCTGTAGAATCATTAACAGGTGTCATAATATACATTTCAGGAAGATTGTCTATATCTGTAATAGATATACTAAATCCACCACTCGCATCAGTCCCTATACTTCTGTCACTCATATCTACCGGTGTACTTCCTGTATAGTAGAGTGTTCCATCAGGTAAGTTTGCACCATCAAAAACAAGTTCATATACTTCTGAGCCATCCGTATCGGCTGTTTTTGTAATGGTAATATGGTCATCTATACGCATCCACTCATCTTCATTGCCATTAATATTTGCTACACTAATGCCAACACCATCATCGGTTTTTGCATGTACATCTACAGTAACACTCTGTGTAGATTCTGCACCTGCTACACCTGAGATAATAGCTCCGCTATCGTCTACTTCATAAGACGTTACCTTCATCGTAACATCAAAATTCTCTCCACTGTTAAGTGGCGGCAGTACTTTCATAGACTCAAACTCTGCCTTTGTAAGGGTGTAATCAGTTGTAAGTCCAGCCAGATGATCATTAACTCCATCATCATTGTTATCGAGATCTGAAATTTGTAATGTTACATCCGAACCGTCTAAATCTACTACCGTAGAACCAAAACCAAGTTTCGCCCCATTTGGAAGTCCACTTAAAGTGATAGCTCCGAGTCTCTCCGGATTATCTCCGCTCGTCGAGTTTGGTGCAGTATCCAAACTGTTTTGATCAAAATCATCTGTGACAAGAGGAACATTAAAACCTAAAGCGACAACCGTATCTTCATCTGTATTGACGGTTGTTGCATCTTCACTAAGCGTAGGTTTATCACTTACAGGATTAATCGTCGCATCAACATTGACACTGTGATTTACACCATTGACTACATAGTCTAAAACTATGCCATTATCTACACCGCTGTAATCGGCATCAGGAGTATATGTAAAGAGGTTTGTTGCATCATCAAAACTGATACGACCATGCTCTGTAATATAATCTGCTTGAGGTTCAATTGCATCGGCAGTCACACTAAAAGTGATACTTCCATCTTCATTCAGAGTCAGTTGTTTATCTGTCGATCCAATATCATCTGTTACTACTACATTAAATGAGCTGCTTGTTGTATCTTTATCAAAATCACTTACGCTAAAAGGAATATTTATGTTTTGTGTACCACCAGAAGTAGACTCATAAATTGCGTTTACAAGATGAAACTCATAAGAGGCTGTTGCATCTGTCGGATTTTTAATATCTACACTAAAGTATGTCACATCACCTTGTGTAGCGGTGAGCGTATGCCCTGCGTTTGAAATAGTATAGCTGAGTGGATTTCCAACTGTTGCTTGTAAGTTTTGAGATTCAAGAGCTGTTATGGTAGCTGCATTAAAAACCGTGTCTATCGCATCTGCTTCCTGTCCAACGGCCAAGGTTCCAGTTGTAATGGTCAAACTCTCATCTGGAGTGGCACCATAAGGCAAACCAGATTCATCAACTGCACCATCTACAGGAGTGGCTATACTTGGAATATCATCAGTTATTATTATGGTTAAGTTTCCAGTAGCTGCATCACCATCTATGTCAAGTGCTTTAAACTCAAGAGGAAGATCAAGCGTATTTTCTCCAGAAGCATCAGGATGATCAATAGCACCTTTTAGCTCAAATGAGTAGCTTGGATTGTTCACAGTTGCATCGCCCGTCACCTGTGCTATAAAAATAACATCCGAACCTGCTATACCTGTAAGCGTATGTCCATCATCACTAAACGTATAAGTGATAGCGACACCATTTGCAGTAAGTGTTCCTGAGCCAGTTGTCGTAAAACCAACATCTATAGGATCACTTCCTCCTGTAACATCCAAGGTACCAGTTACTGTAGCACTCTGCGTTTGATCGCTTCCACTTCCAACAATATCATCTTCATCTACTGCGTTTGTTACATCGCTAGAACTTGGATTCGCCCCATCGGTTACATGAATAATCTGCGTGACATAGTTAGAGTTGTCGGTATCGTAATCCTGCAGTCTATACTCAAAGCTTCCTTTTGTTGAGTCGTTATCACTTCCATCGTGACTAAATGGAGCATCTCCTTGAATAACATCATCATGGTCAACATAAGTATGTGCAGCAAAAGACCAAGAACCATCTTGATTTACGGTAAGAGAACCTGTTGGAGTATCAACTGTATAGGTACTCACTGTATCTGAGAAGTATTTATCTTGAAGTGAACCACTTATGTCTGTATACTTAAAGTCGTGTAGCAGCGCACCATCTGCACCTTGAATATCATTTGTAAGGACATTGCCCGTTATTGGAGTAGTGTCACCTTCTTCTACTGTTGCTACATCATCTACTACTGCCGTTGGGGTATCATCTATAACATTTACAGTTAAATTGCCTTTTACAGTATCTTCTGTTGCCCCTATCTCTTTGTACTCAAACGGAATTTTTATATCCAAGCTATCAAGTTTACCGCCTGAGCTATTGAGATGATCTAGCGCTGCTTTGAGTTCAAAGTCATAACTTGCATCTGCTCCACCATTTTTATTAATTGTGACAACAAATACTTCTGTGTCGTCTGCTTTGGCACTCAAGATGTTGTTATCTGTACCGCTGAGTGTATAAGTAAGGGCTACTCCGTGTGATTGTAAATCAAGAGCTGCTTGCACCTCACCCAAATCAAATCCGACACTTGCAACACCATCTGTACTCGGCTGAATACCCAAATCATTATTTGTGATAATGAGTGACTCTTTTGTTGTGTCAGATCCAGAAGGCAAATCGTTCTCATCCACGCTCGAAGCCGAACCATCAATGACACCTCCTATGGTATCACCCACATTTACTGTTAGTGTTGAGCTATCACTATCTCCATTGTCATCTACTACAGTGTAGTTAATAATATCAGGTAATATTGCCGTATCTGTATTACCATCACTTGGATGATTTTCAGGTGTAGTGTCTGAGTAATAGACATACGAACCATTAGCTTGTACAGTAATACGCCCATATTGAGTATCTGCCTCTTCACCTATGGTACCATTTTGCTCTTTTCCGGATTCATCAAAATATTTAAAACTTGTAACTTTACCGTTAACGCCTACCTCATCATTTATTAAAAGGTTACCTATAACCTGATTACCGCCCTCTTTAAGAGCATTTGTGTCTGGATTTGCATCGACATCATCGATGATGGTGTTTGTCACGCTATCGGCAGTGGAATCTACGCTAATCGCTTCAAAGTTTGTGTCGGTGATAGTTCCAATTGTTATGGTAAAATCTTCACTCCCTTCAATAACTTTATCTTGAATCGTAGTAATATCAAAAGTAGTACTGTTCGATCCAGCAGGAATGGTTACCTCTGATACACCTTTATAGTCTGTACCATCTATAGCCGTACCGCTATATGTAAGAGCTACCGTAATATCAGATGTTACTTCAGATGCAGGTCTATCAACTGCCACGATGAACTCACCAGAGTTGTCTCCCTCTCGTATAGTTTGATCACTATGAATACTTACAAATACTTCATCAGGTGGGGTTTCATCGTTAATTGTACCTGTAACTTTCCCAAAACCAATTGGTAACAGAGCTTCAAAATAACTATCATCATCACTTGCACTGGCAATTTGAAGTGTGTACGATTCGCTTCCCTCTTTTAAGAAATCATCAGCTACGATATTGGAAAAAGTATATGATGATGTACCATCTCCTGTAATAATCACTTGAGTCGTTTTTGTTTGAAAATCCGCCGCATCGGTTGCATCATTTGAGTAAGTCAAGTTGACTGTTACTTGTTTTCCATCTGCCAAATCTATTGGTGTTCCATCAGCTTTTTTAAATGTAAGAGTATGGGTAAGCGCCGCACCATCTGCTTCACTTACAACTGCATCTTGTGACATATAAATATACACTATATCTTTAGTTGAAGTATCATCATTTATGGTAGAAGTTACTGTTGCTGTATCATAGACTACTGTTTCATAGTCAGCTGCTTTACTATAATTACCATTTAGTACTACATCAAATTTTTCATCATCATCACTGATGCTATCTTTTAATGTGGCAACAGAAAAGACTTCATTTACATTCACTGTGGTGAGAGTATTAATATAGTCATCCCCTCCAGTTGCTGTATCATCTGTATATGAAATATCAACTGTTCCACTTGCAAGATTACCATCACTATCAAGTACATCATGACCATCTTTATCGACAAGTTTTACTTTGTAAAATAGAGCAGCTCCCTCATTTGCGCTATTATCTTGACCAAGTTCTGCTCCTGTATTATCTACAGCAACAAGTTTCAGTGTTACAGGATCTTCATTATTTTCAACAGTTGTTGCACCTGTATTGTCATCAATGGTAACGACTGAAACATTCTTGTCAAAAACTATAGTACTATCTGCTGCAGAGAGAGAAACATTGTACGTTTCTAAATTATCTGCAAAATAGTCATCTATAGGTGTATCAAGGGCAATCTTTCCAGTTGTCTCACCTGCTGCAATGATTACACTCCCTGTTTTAGGTATAAAATCTACACCAGAAGTAGCTGTACCAGCAGATAAAGTATACTCAAAAACCATATCTTCTTTTGCTGTTATATCAGATGTAACAGTAATAGTAGCTGTTCCATCTTCAAGAATCGTTACATCATCAACTGTTATATGGGGAACATCATTATCTGTGATGGTAGTTGTTACTTCTGAGCTTCCAAGTTGAAGATTCTCAAGCCCGCCACCGCTTGTGCCTGTAATGGCAATTTTATAATTTTCATTACATTCATAAACACTATCATCTACTGTATCAATCTGAAAAGTCGATGAGGTTGTTCCAGCAGCTATGACAACCGTTTGTGTCTTTGCATCTGTAGTAAAATCAAAATCTCCATCTTCTGTATCAACATTTGTTAGGGCTACTGTCACACTAAGATCACTTTGTGGTGCATGATCGACACTGAGTGTGTAACTTGCACTCTCTCCTTCTGTAACAATTGGATCTCCACTAAGCTCAAGTGTTGTCACATCACTGTCATCATTGATGGTTGTCGTTACTGCTGTTGTATCCTGCGTTACATTTTCAAAATCTTTTGCATTGGAGTAAGATTGATCATCTGCAACACTCACTTTAAATGTCTCACCATCATCACTTATCCAGTCATCAATGGTATCGACACTAAAAACCTGATTGACATTGACTGTTTTCACTGAGCTATTGTCATAATCAACCCCACCAGTTGCAGTATCATCAGCATAGGCAATATTAACCGTTCCACTTGCCAGTTTACCATCTGCATCTACAGCATCGTTGCCATCAGCATCTTGTAGCACTACTTTGTAGTATGCTTTTTCTCCCTCTACTGTACTGTTTGCAGATGGGTCATCCAATATTTTTCCACTTTCATCCGTTGCAACAAGCTTAAGAGTAACACCCTCTTGTGAATACTCTATGGTATCAGTATGGTTGTAAGGTGTATCTGTCAATGAATCATCTGTGATGGTTGCAGTACCCGTAGCATCTAAAATAGCTCCTGCACTATTGACATTGGTAATTTTTAGATCAAAAGTTTTGCCACTATCGGCTACATAATCATCTGCTCCAAGAGTAACCGTAACAGCTGTCGATGTACTTCCAGCTGTAATAGTCGCAGTTCCTCCAAGCGCTGAGTACTCCTTACCCGCAACACCGGAACCATCAAGCGTGCTATAGTCAAAAGTTACATCTCTTGGGCTTGTTGTATCCATATTAATTGTAAAAACAACCTGCATATCACCAGATGTTCCATCTTCAACAACTGTAACATCATCCACACTAAGATTTGGATCAGTAAATCCATTAATAGTAATATCCAAATTAGCAGTAGTACTATCACCATCCCCATCAGTAATGGTGTATTCCAAAGTATCTGTAAGTGTTTCACCATTTTTTAATGCATTCACAGAAGGATTATCATTATCTAAAGTGTAAGTATAATTTCCATCTGTGCCTAAAACAAACTCTCCATACTTCCCTGCTACATCTTGTGCAGTAATTGGATTAGTATTGGTATCTGCACCATCCACATCATTCGTTAAAACATTTCCTGTTGCTTGCACTATATCATTACTGTCTTCTGTTACTGAGTTAGCATCGTCTGTTGCAAGAGGTTTGTCATCATTTATTGTGATGGTTAAATTTTTTGTAGTTGTATCTCCATTGACATCAGAAAGTTCAATCTTAAGGATGTCATCAAAACTATCTGAAAGAGTAGCATTTGAGACAGGTGTCGTAAGCTCATAAGAGTATGCAATTTGTCCAACTTTAGCTCCAGAACCTGGAAAAGCTGGCGTTTCACTATAGGAAACTAGAGTCAGGGTTCCATATGGTGTGTTAATGGTTTGACTTCCATCAATACTACTTAAATCATCAATCGTTAATGTATTATCATCACTTGTTGTAAATTTCAGATCTTGAAAACCATCGTTTGCAGTACCGGTAATCGTTCCCTTTACTACTTCATTATCACTTAATGGATTAGTCCCATCACTGTTAAGAGCGGCCTCATCTACTACTCCATCTGCAACTACCAAAACAGGATCTTCAGAATTACCATCAATGGTTATATTAAGCTCGGCACTTGCCTTATCCCCATCTGCATCCACAATCGTATACGAGAAAACATCATTAAGTGTTTCTCCATCAACAAGGGCTTTTACCTCGGGATTTGTATTGTCTAAAATATATTTATAACTTCCATCTGCTTTTAAAATAAGTTCTCCATACTTACCATCAAACCCTGATCCAACACTGCCATTAACATCCGCAGTGATACTACTTACATCAATAACAGGAACAGATTCATTTTCATTATCAGCACCTATATGATCAGCCACACCACCCTGCGTATCTCCTAAAAAAACATTCCCTTTAATCTGATTGAGAACTAAACCTTCCGTAATTTTATTTGTATCATCATTAATAATTGGCGCATCATCTGTTACATTTATATTTAAATCAATTTGTGCATCTCTTCCCGCACCATCAGTAACTACGACTGCAATTTTATCTATAAAATTATCGCTATTGACATCATGAAGATAGTTATCTGAAGTTGCATAATTGTAGCCTATGGTATAATTATCGCCCGAATGCGTATAACTATTGAGTGTTAATTCTCCTGCATTCATCGTAATTTTTACAGGTGTTGTATTGAGTGCTTCTAAATCACTTAAAGTGAATTGAGCATCCCCTATCTTAACACTTTGTATATCTCCACCTAAAGAGATATTTATAGTATCATTAACCTCATTCGTTCCAGAAGCCTGATAGCTATCGTAAAAATTGTCCTCTACTGTGCCATCTTCGATACTAACAGTAGGGCTGGATGTTCCATCAATGGTTATAGTAAGCTTATTTGTAGATTTATCATGATCGCCATCTTCAATAGTATAAGTAAATGTCTCTTCAAGTGTAGCGTCTTTGGGTAATGAAACGACTGCAGGGTTTGTCTCATCTAGCGTATATGCATACGTTCCATCTGCGTTTAGTACAAGTGAACCATACTCTCCGCTAAGAACTTTACCTATATTCTCGCTTCCATCTTCATCTGATCCGATTGAATTCACAACGCTTACTACAGGTTCTGATTTAGTCTCATCATCCGCACCAATATGATCATTACTAAAAACGTTTCCATTTACATCATCAACAAGTTTACCCACTTCCATTTCATTACCATCAGCCTGCGTAATTGGAGTATCATCAATCACATCAATACGTAAAACACTTGTAGCACTCTGATCACCAACATCTTTGACAACAATATCCAAAGAATCTATAAACAGATCACTATCTGCAGCATGTAAATAGTTGTGGCTTGTTTTATATGTATAAGAGATTGTCACATCATCATTTACTTTTGAGTAGCCGTTAAGGGTAAGCTCACCTGCTGCCATTTTCAGTGTTACAGGAGAAGAACCAAAAGCTTCTACTTCACTTTGGGTAAAAGTGCGTGTTCCTATAGTCAATGTTTTAAATCCCGAAAGAGCCTGATATGTAAAACTATTATTTACTGTATTTGTTCCTGAAGGAAGATATGTATCATAGAAGTTATCTTCTACTTCAGAGATATTTGTTGTAAGACTTGGAGGAGGATTAAAGGGTAAATCGCTATCCACTACTGTATCTATATTAGTATCTGAAGAGCTGGTATCTAAAAGAGACGCAATAACATTAACAACATTGCCATCTCTTACTGAAAAGACTTCTTGAAATCCTACAGCATTATCTGTTGCTGCCTGATAAGAGCTGAGTTGCGAGATTGAATGGGAATGGGCAATTGTTTTATGAGTCTCTTGTGCCCCTCTATCTATCTGATCCACTTTTACATCTTGAGTAGTATGCTCTGTTTGAGATAATTTTGGAGCATAACCAAACTCTTGTGCTACATATTCATTCAAACCATGTAGCATAATTTTTTCATTTGATTGCGGAGATTCTATGACGAGGGCATCACTCTTTCCTCCACCATAAATCACCTCACCTTCATAGATCTTATCACCAACTTTTAGTTGCCTAATATGACCTTGCTCATCTTTAGCAAAATAGTTACCATTTAAGTTTATAACAATTCCAACTACTCTCATTCTAACTCCTAGTGCTCACTAAAACTATACTGCTTGGTTTTGAGTATAGGTTTTAATATATAATCTAAAACAGTTCTTTTTCCCGTAATAATGTCAACATTTACCGTCATTCCAGGAATTATTTTTAATCTTTTTTTATTTCTTTGCAAGTAACTTTTATTTGTTTTAATCCTAATTTTAAAATAGGTAACACCTTTATCATCTTGTATACTGTCTGGACTGATACTCTCTACTTTTCCATCCAAAGCACCATAAATTGAAAAATTATAGGCAGAAAACTTCACTTTTGCTTTTTGCCCTTTATATATAAATGCAATATCGGAAGGTTTTACTTTTACTTCAACAAGCAGTGAATCATTACTTGGAACTATCTCAACCAAATCAGCTCCAGGTCTTACAACTCCGCCAACAGTGTGTACATATAATTTTTGTACAACTCCATTTATAGGTGACCTTACTATAGTTCGCTTTACCTGATCGGAGAGTGCTTCATCATTTGCAAGAAGTGATTTATATTTTGCAAGCGTATCGTTAAGTTGCTCTTTAGCTTTTATTTGATTTTCATAAATTGTTTCATCTACTTTTGTTTTTGCTTCCAAAATAGCAGAACGTAGGCGAGGCAATGAAAGTTTCACCCCTTCTAACTCTTTTACTATTCCATTTTTTTCTCGTTGCAATTTTAAGAAATCATACTCTGACTTAATTCCTTTCTCTACAAGTGGTTTCATAATAGCTATCTCTTTATTGATAAGTCTTTTATCTTCTTGTAAGATCTCTAAGCGTTTGCGATTTTCTTCATATTCTCGCTCTTTTTGGTATTGTTGCTGCTTTACTATTTTTATAGCAGCATCCAAACGCTGGATATCTGACTTATACAAACTCATCTCATTTTTTATTAGTAATGGCATTTTTTTCTTAATCTTTTTAGTAATAACAAACTGTTTATTTTCAGACTCTGCACGCAGTCTTAATATTTTTGCTTCAAGTGCAAGTGATGATCCTTTATTACTTTCGTATGAACTTAGAGATTTTTGGTTATCTATTTTGAGAAGAATATCCCCTTTTTTTACCTTTGCCCCTTCATATGTCAGTATCTCTTGGACGATTCCACCCTCTAAGTTTTGAACAACTTTATTATCTCCACGGGGTATCACTTCACCACTTCCACGCACAATTTCATCAATATTTGCAAATGCCATCCAGCCAATAAGTACACTCAAACTAATCACCCAAAATATTATACTGATGCGTATTTTTTTCGGGCTACTTTGCAGCATTGCAGAAGCTAAAGAGTTCATAAATTCGTAATCATTTGGAGTAAGTTTTGAAGATTTATTTTTCAACTTTACCTCCTCCTAATTTTTCAATAACCTCATGCCTTGGTCCATCAAGTTCAATGCAACCATTGTGAATAACTATAACACGATCAACTAAACTTAAAAGATTCATCTTTTGTGTTACAAGAATCATTGTCTCATCACTAATATGCTTTTGAAGTTTATCTATAAAACGTTGTTCACTTAAAGTATCCATAGAATTTGTAGGTTCGTCAAGTAAAAGTATTTTGCTTTCATTTAAAAAAGCTCTTGCTATTCCCACACTTTGACGCTGTCCTCCTGAAAGACCCATACCACGATCATTAACTACCATCTCATAACCATGAGGATGCTGCAATACAAACTCTTCTACACCAGAGAGTCTTGCAGCTTTTATCATCGCTTCATCTGTAGCGTGAGGAAATTTTGCTTTTATATTACTCTTAATGGTTCCCTTAAAAAGATGAATATCTTGTGGTACATAAGAGATATGAGAACGCAAATCTGCTGGATCTATTTGAGAAATATCTATGTCATCAATAAGAATAGAACCTTTTGTAGGAGTATATAAAGAAAGAATCAGCTTTTCGATGGTACTTTTTCCACTTCCTATTCTTCCTATAATTGCCACTTTTTCACCACTATTTATAGTGAAACTTACGTCATTTAATGCCAAAACACCCTCTTGCTCATAAGCAAAACTCACATTGCGAAATTCTATCTTTCCATCATATGTTAAGCGTTGAATAAATTCTTTGGCTATAGGTCTTTCCCGTGGTTGAGAGATAATATTTTCAATAACCTCATAAGAGGCTTTGGCATCTGAATAGTTTGTAATCAATGCAGCAGCTTGCCCTACAGGAGCAATTGTTCTTGAAGTTAAAATTACAACAGCGATTAAAGCACCCATTGTGAGTTCAAAATCATTTATAAGATATACTCCATAAAAGACTATAAGCACGGTATTTAATTGTATAAGAAAACTTGTAATGGTGGGAACAGATGCACTCATTAAACGTGATTTAAGACTCTTATGTGCCATTTCACCTGTAGCTTCTTCGTAATCATGCTGAATGGTAGAACTAAGATTATGCGTCTTGATAGTCTCAATATTTTGCAGTGCTTCGATAATTACATTACTCTTTTTAGCACTCACCTCATGCGTATCTTCAATACTTTTTGCCAAGGGTTTTTGGATAATAAAAGCATAGAGTAAAATAAGTGCTATTGTAATGATAGGAATAATTACAATTGAGCCGCCAATATAATAAATAACAAACAAAAATAGAATTGTAAAAGGCAGATCTACAAGTGCTGTTGTAGTAGAATTTGTCAAAAATGATCGTATAGAGTCAAAATCTTTCAGATTTGAAGCAAAAGAGCCGACTGATTTTGGATGTGATGCCATCTTTAAATCAAGTACTCGCTCAAAGATCATGGAACTCATAATAATATCGCTCTTTTTTGCAGCAATCTCAAGTAAATAGGTACGACTGTATTTTAAAGATATATCTATTATATAAGCCAAAACTACACCCGTTGTAAAGACAAAAAGCGTCTCTTTGGCATTGTTTGGAATAACACGGTCATATACATTCATCGTAAAAAGGGGTGTTGCCAAAACAAACAGGTTAACTAACACAGATGCCAGCAGGACATCTTTATAGATGGGTGCAGAAAGTTTGAGTGTATCAAAAAACCAATGTTTATTGTGAGTGTCAACTTTATGAATATCTTTTTTATACTGATACTCTTTTTTAATTAAAAAGAGATAACCAAGGTAAATTTCCTGAAGCTTATCAACATCTATCCACTCTTCTAATGGTTCATCTTCAGCAAAAATAATTTTTGCTTTTTTTCTATCATCTGAAAATGATTCTAAGATACATGAATTATTTTCAGATAATAACAAAATACACGGGAGGTGTAAATCTATAATTTCATTCAGTGATTTTTTTGACAGTGTTGATTTAAGTCCGGCTCGAGAAGCTGCTCGAGAGAAGAGTGATTTTGAACTCTTTGAAGAAAAAAGTTTAAAATCATCCTCTACTTGCGATTTCGGGAGTCCAGCACTTAAAGACTCTACACTATAAGGTTTAGCGTATAACTTCGTGTAGAGTGAAAGTGAGTTCAGGAGAGACATCTTTAACCTTTTCTCCTCGCAACTCTATGTTCTATTTTCTTTTGTTTTATTTTCTCTTTGGGGAGGGTAAGTTCCACTTCTGTACGTCTATTTACATGGCGATTAAAAGGATTTATATTTTCTACTAACGGTTCACTTTCTCCTTTACCTTCAAAACTTAAGCGGCTTGAATCAATCCCTGCCTCTTGCATAATTTTAACAACAAATTTCGCACGTCGCAGAGAAAGTTTTAGATTATATTTTGCTGCACCTGTACTATCTGTATTTCCTACTATATGTGCATGATAAGAAGGGTATTTCTTCATAAATTTGATAAGTTTGTTAATAGCATCAAGAGATTTTTTATCTGAAATAGTCGCTTTATCAAAATCAAATTTTAAATCAAGACTCATCAGCTGAGGAC